>CAMVPS010000021.1:0-28487 GCA_947169405.1 uncultured Bacteroidales bacterium | reverse complement strand
TGGACGGCCTGAACAAGATCTCCACCATCAAGCCCAAGGACACCCGCCTGGAGGCGGAGAACTACAAGAAACTCATCATCCAGTACTCGACGGACCCCCGCGTGACCGTCCTCAAGTTGGCGGACCGCCTGGAGGTGATGCGCTCCCTTTCGATCTTTCCGAAGGCGGACCGCGAACGGAAGGTCCTGGAGACCCTGATGCTGTACATCCCGCTGGCACACCAGCTAGGCCTGTACAATATGAAGCGGGAGATGGAGGACATCTACCTGAGCTATGCGGAGCCCGAGCAGTACCGCCTCATCACCAACAAGCTCAAGGCCACCCAGAAGGACCGCGAGAAGCTGATGGCGGAGTTCATCGAGCCCCTGAAGGTCAAGCTCTCCGAGGCCGGCATCCAGTACAAGCTGAAGATCCGCACCAAGGCCGCCTACTCCATCTGGACGAAGATGGTCAAGCAGAAGGTTCCCTTCGAGGGCGTCTTCGACGTGTTCGCGATCCGCTTCATCATCGACTGTCCGGAGGACATCAAGCTGGAGCGGGAGCTGTGCTGGAAAGTGTTCGGATTCGTGACGGAGGAGTACGAGCAGGACACCAAGCGCTTGCGCGACTGGGTCACGAACCCCAAGCCCAACGGTTACGAGTCCCTCCACATCACCGTCAAGAACAAGGACGGCGCCTATGTGGAAGTGCAGATCCGCACCCGCCGGATGGACGAGATCGCGGAGAACGGTTTCGCCTCGCATTGGTCCTACAAGGGGATCAAGCGGGAGGAGACGATGGACCGCTGGCTGACGTCCGTCCGATACGCCCTCGAGCATCCCGACACCGGCAGCCCGGAGGACCTGCCGCAGCCCCCGTCCCGGGACATCTTCGTGTTCACCCCCACGGGCGAACTCCGGATCCTGCCCGCCGGGGCCACCGTGCTGGACTTCGCCTTCAGCATCCACACCAACATCGGCACGCGCTGCGCGGGCGGCAAGGTGGGCGGCAAGCCCGTACCTATCAAGGAGAAGCTCCACACCGGCGATGTCGTGGAAATCCTCACGGCGAAGAACCAGCGGCCGGCGCCGGACTGGATCAACTACGTGGTGACCTCCAAGGCCCGCCAGAAGATCAAGCAGGCCCTCAGCGAAGGCGAGCAGAAGCTCGCTTCTACCGGCCGGGAGCTGCTGGAGCGCCGGCTGAAGAACTGGAAACTGGAGTTCCCGGACGAGATGCTCACCGAGATGATGAAGAAGCGCAAGATCACGAGCGTGAACGCCTTCTTCGCCGCCGTGGGCGAGGGAACCATCGACGTGAACGAGATCAAGGAGTACATCCTGACGGAGGAGCAGCGGCGCCAGGAAGCCCTGGAGGCCGCCCAGGCGCAGGAGGCGGCCCGTCCGCACCGGATGGAGACGACCTCCAAGGACGACATCCTCGTGCTGAACGCCAAGGACCTCAAGGGGCTCGACTATCGGATGGCCCGCTGCTGCAACCCGGTTTTCGGGGATGACGTGTTCGGCTTCGTCACCCGCGAGAGCGGCATCAAGATCCACCGCATCACCTGTCCGAACGCCGCCCGCCTCATCGAGAACTATCCTTACCGCATCCAGAAGGTGCGCTGGGCCGATTCGCCCTCCAGCGGCTCCTTCCAGGTGGCCCTGAAGGTCACCACGGACCAGGAGAGCGAGGCGCTGAACAAGATCATGGAAGTGGTGGGCACCTTCAAGGCCTCCATCCGCACCTTCAACGTGCAGGAGAACCAGCGGCAGGGCACCTACGACATCTCGATGAAACTCCTCGTCCCCTCGAACCTGGAGCTGGACAAGATCCTCTCCCAGATCCGCGCGCAGAAGCACGTGCTGAAAGTGAGCCGGCAGTAGATTCCTCGCTGTCGGATAGTGCCACAAAAAAAACGGAGGCCCCGCGGGGTCTCCGTTTTGTTGGCAATGGGTGAATTACTTCACCTCGATCACGACGCAGCGGTTCTTGGCCGGGGTGTCGAAGACGTTCTTGGTGTCGCCGTTGGCCACGGTCTCGATGTTGTTGCCGTTGGCGCCGAGCTTCTCGAGGAGCGCCTTGACAGCGTCGACACGCTGCTCGGAGAGCTTCTGGTTGCCCTTGGCGGTGCCGGTCTGCTTGTCGGCGGAGCCGGTGAGCAGGAGCTTGGTGCCATCCTCGACGACGTTGTTGGCGAAGAACTCGAGGTGGGCCTTCTCACGCGCGGAGACCTTGGCGGAGCCGAGGTCGAAGTACACGGTGGCCGGGGAGGCGACCTTCGCTTCGACGGCGGTGAAGCGACCGTTCTGGAAGAGGTAGGTCTGGCCGTCGACCAGGTTCTTGAACGGAGCGAGCTGGTTCTCCAGGTCGGCGATCTTGTTCTTGAGCTGGGCGTTTTCCTTCTCGAGGGCGGCGACCTTGTCCTTCAGGGCGTTGTACTGGGCCTCAGTGAAGGGGACGGGGACGACGACCGGCATCACGCTGCTGAGGCGGTCGAAACCGGTGCGGCCGAGGTTGAACTGCAGGCCGAGGGTGGCGGAAGGCATGCCGGCGTAGCGGCCGATGAAGCCGTTCATGTCGTAAGCGGCGGCGCGGGCGCAGAGGATGCCGAGGTCGATGGTCAGGCCCACGCGCTCGCCGAGGCGGAGCACATTGAGGAGGCCGACACCGGCGGCGAATTCCTGGTCACCCTTGAGGGAGAACTTGCCGTTGTTCTTGCCCACGACCAGAAGGCCGGTGGTGGCGTACGGAACGAAGCTCCAGAAGCGAGTCTCCTTGTAGCCGTCGATGCTGTTGGAGAGGTTCCAGAGGAGGTCGCCGTGGAAGTAGTTGTAGGGCGCCTTGTCGAACTTGCCGCTCTTGGAGGTGTTGAAGAGGCCGTGCCAGCCGGCACGGATACCGATGGCGGGGCTGAACCACTTGCCGAGGTTCAGGTCCGTGGCAAGACCGATCTTGCCCATGCCGAATTGCTTCTCGATGACGGAGTTCACGCCGGCGCCGAGGCCGATGAACGTGTTGTCGAAAGCGCCGTTGGTCACATAGGGACCACGGACCACCTTACCGTCCGCATCGCGGTTGCCGTCCTCCTGCGCCATGGCGTTGAAGGAGAAGAGGAAGCTTGCAGCAGCAAGGATTCCGATGAATTTGATGACTTTCATAATGTTATGTTAGTTTAATTGCTTCTTTCCCTTGTATAGTTCACTATACATCGTGCAAATTTAACCTTTTTTTTGAAAAAAGTGTAATTTTGTGCTATGAAATTCCAGCTCCAGTCCGATTACCAACCCTCCGGGGACCAGCCGGCGGCCATCGACGGCCTCTGCGAAGCCCTCTCGGAAGGGGTCCGGGACGTCACGCTGCTCGGCGTGACGGGCTCCGGCAAGACCTTCACGATGGCCAACGTCATCCAGCGTCTCCAGCGTCCGGCCCTGATCCTGAGCCACAACAAGACGCTGGCCGCGCAGCTGTATGGCGAGTTCAAGGCGTTCTTCCCGCACAACGCGGTGGAGTACTTCGTCTCCTACTATGACTACTACCAGCCGGAGGCCTACATCCCGACGACGGACACCTATATCGAAAAGGACCTCAGCATCAACGACAAGATCGACGAACTCCGCGTGAGCGCCGCCTCCGCCCTGATGTCGGGGCGCCGGGACGTCATCGTCATCTCGTCGGTCTCCTGCCTGTACGGCATCGGCAATCCGGACGACTTCCACGACCAGACCGTCACGGTCCACAAGGGCGAGGCCATGTCCATGACCCGCCTCCTGTACAAGATCGTGGACGCCCTCTACTACCGGACGGAGACCGACTTCAAGCGCGGCTCCTTCCGCGTCCGGGGCGACACCGTGGACATCTTCCTGGGCGGGGCCGACTACGCCGCCCGGATCGAGTTCTTCGGCGACGAGGTGGACAGCATCTCGCTGGTGGACCCGGTGACGGGCGCCCGCTTCGAGGAGCTGGACAAGATCGACCTGTATCCGGCCAAGAACTTCGTCACCTCCAAGGAGAAGGGCGCCAAGGCAGTCCTCCAGATTCAGGACGACCTCATCGCCCAGCTCGAGTACTTCGAGAGCATCGGCAAGTCCCTGGAGGCGAAACGCCTCAAGCAGCGGGTGGAGTACGACATCGAGATGATCAAGGAGATGGGCTACTGCCCCGGCGTGGAGAACTATTCCCGCTATTTCGACGGCCGCAAGCCCGGCCAGCGTCCCTTCACCCTGATCGACTATTTCCCGGACGATTTCATCTGCTTCATCGACGAGAGCCACGTCACCCTGCCGCAGATCCGCGCGATGTTCGGCGGCGACCACTCCCGCAAGGCCACGCTGGTGGAATACGGATTCCGTCTGCCCGCCGCGGCGGACAACCGGCCCCTGACCTTCGACGAGTTCGAGTCCATCACCGGCCAGACCGTGTACGTGAGCGCCACGCCCGCCGACTACGAGCTGGAGAAGTCCGAAGGCCTCGTGGTCGAGCAGATCGTGCGTCCGACCGGCCTGCTGGACCCGCCCGTGGAGGTCCGGCCCACCGAGAACCAGGTGGACGACCTGATGGAGGAGATCCGCAAGCGGGCGGAGAAGGACGAGCGCGTGCTCGTCACCACCCTCACCAAGCGGATGGCGGAGGAACTGGACAGCTATTTCGGCCGGATGGGTGTCCGCTGCCGGTACATCCACTCCGACGTGGACACGGCCGAGCGCGTGGAGATCATCGAGGATTTCAAGAACGGGATGTTCGACGTCCTGATCGGTGTGAACCTCCTCCGGGAGGGCCTGGACATCCCGACCGTCTCGCTCGTCGCCATCCTGGACGCCGACAAGGAGGGCTTCCTGCGCAGCGGCCGCGCGCTCACGCAGACCGCCGGCCGCGCCGCCCGCAACGTGAACGGCCTCGTGATCATGTACGCCGACACGATCACCCAGTCGATGGACGAGACCATCCGGGAGACCAACCGCCGGCGGCAGAAACAGCAGGAATACAACCAGCTTCACGGGATCACCCCGCAGCAGGTGCAGGTCCGCGCCAACATCCTGATTTCCGAGCTGGTCACCTCCAAGGAGGACACCACGCACGTCAGCGGCTTCCTCAACGAGGGCGGCGGCCTGTCGGGCTCCGCGACGGGAAAGCCCCTCAACCCGCGCCTCAAGAACACGGTCACCGGCCACGTCAGCGCCGAGGACTCCGTCTCGGCCCCGACCTACGTCCCGAATCCTTCCGACCTGGGCCGCGGCACCGTCTCCGTGGGCCTCGGCCACGACGCCAAGCGCGATGGTACGTCCGCATACGTGGACGGCTACATCACGGCGGACCTCGCGGCCGTCCTCCAGGACCCGGTCATCCGGTCGATGTCCCGCTCCCAGGTGGAAAAGGCCGCCGAAGAGGCCAAGCGCAAGATGCAGAAAGCCGCGGCCGATCTGGATTTCACGGCCGCGGCGAAATTCCGCGATGAGATGTGGGCCTTGCAGGAATACCTGAAGGTCTGGAAAGACTAGCTACTTCCGGCCGGCCTTGCGGCGGCTCTTCTTGCGGCGGGCCTTGGCGGCGTTCGCGAAGAACGCGAAGGCGGCGATGGCCACGAGGAAGAGGCCGATGAGGATGTATGTGAACGCGTTGGCGTTGTCGCCCTTCACGCGGGACCACATCTCGATGAGCTTGGCGGTGTTCTCGCCCCAGTCGTGCTCCTGGGTGGAGCGCTCGATGTCGGTCTTGTCCGGATAGAGGACCGGGTTCGCGCAGACGGCGGTGTCGGCGGGGGAGAAGAAGTAGGAGAGGTCGATGGGCTCGTAATCCTCGTCGATAAAGGCGTCCCGCACCTCCGGAGCGCCGCTCACGGACACGTAGCCGGTCTCCTCGACGTTGCGGACGACGATGTCCGGACGGCTCATGAAGTTGATCCAGTAGCTGGCGGCCTTGGTGTTCTGCGCATACTTCGGGATCACCCAGCCGTCGAACCACACGGTGAAGCCTTCCTTCGGGAGGGCATAACGGAGGTCGACACCGAGTTCGGCAGCCTCGTCGATGGCCCAGACGCCGTCACCGCTCCAGGTGAGGTTCACGTAGCCCAGTTCCTGGACCATCTGGTCCTTGCCGAAATCGGCTTCCCAACCGGCCACGAGGGGCTTCACTTCCTTCATGTACTCCTCCACGGCGGCGATGTCCGCGTCGGAGGTGTAGTTCATCAGCTGGTCCATCGTCACCTTGCCGGCGGCGATGTCCTGTTCCTTCACCTTCAGGATGAGCTGCGAGTAGACGTCGCGGGCGGAGTCCTTGATGAAGATGCGGTCGGCGAACTTGGGATTCTTGACGATGTCCCAGGTGGAGGCTTCCTCGTCGGTCACGTACTTGGCGTTGTACAGGATGCCGGTGGTGCCCCACATGTAGCCCACGGAGTAGTCGTTGGCGTTCTTGCCCTTGCCGTCCATCTTGTCGAAGCAGGCGCGGATGTACGGCGAAAGGTTCTCGTCGATGTAGTTGGGCGTGCTGCCGAAATCGCGGTTCAGGGGCAGCAGGAGGTCGTTCTGGAGCATCCGCTCGATGATGTAGTCGGACGGGCACACCACGTCGTAGTCCTCGTGGCCCTTCTCGATCTTGGAGAGCATCGTCTCGTTGATGTCGAAGGTCTGGTAGATGACCTTGACTTTCTCGCCGGTCTGCTGTTCGTACCACTGCTCGAACTCGGGAATGACTTTCTCGTCGATGTAGTCGGACCAGTTATAAACCTTGAGGATCTGCGAACGGTCCTCGGAGCAGCCGGCGAGCAGGGCGACGGCCGCCAGGGTGATCAGGATTCTTTTCATTTGTTTTCTTTCAGTTTGCTGAGCCGGTCCTGCCGGATGTTGATGATGATCAGGAGAATGAGGACGACCAGGAAGATCAAGGTCATCAGCGGGCGCAGCTCGGGGGTGAGGCCTCCCTTGCGCGCGTCGGTATAAATATACGTGGAGAGGGTGTCCAGGCCGATGGTGCCGCGGGTGAAGAACGTCACGGCGAAGTCGTCCAGGGACATCGTGAAGGCGAGGATGAAGCCCGAGACCATGCCCGGCTTGAGCTGCGGGATCAGGACCTTGCGGAGCGCCACCTGCGGGGTCGCGCCGAGGTCCAGGGCGGCCTCGTAGATGTTCGGGTTCATCTGCTGGAGCTTCGGCATCACGCTCAGCACCACGTACGGGGTGCAGAAGGTGATGTGCGCCAGGATGACCGTCAGGTAGCCCTGGCTGAAGTGCAGGAAGACGAACAGCAGGAACAGCGAGACACCGGTGATGATGTCCGGGTTGATCATTGGGATGTTGTTCAGGAAGGTGACGGCCTTGCGGTAGCGGCCCTTCATGTTGTGGATGCCGATGGCCGCGACCGAACCCAGCAGGGTGGAGACGGCGGCGGCGACGAGGGCGATGAGAACCGTGTTCTTCACCGCCGCGAGGAGCGACGCGTTCCCCTGCATCTGGCCGGTCAGGAGGTTCCGGTACAGGTCGGTGGAAAAGCCCTCCCAGCTGCCCAGCACCTTGCTTTCGGTGAAGGAGAAGATGGCGATGAACACCAGCGGGGCGTACAGGACGACTAGCAGGACCCAGATGTACAGTTTGGCGAAAAACTTCTTCATAGGGCTAGATCAGGCCTCCTTCCAGCTGTTCCTTGTCCTTGTCGAACAGGGTGGTGATACCGATGATGATGAGCATCACGAACGCCAGGGCCGCGCCGTAGTTCCACATCGAGGAGTTGATGTTCTCCTGGATGATGGTACCGAACAGCTTGATCTTGTTGTTCGTGAGGAACTCGGAGATGGCGAAGGTGGACACCGTGGGCATGAACACCATCAGGACGCCGCTCATCACGCCGGGCATCGACAGGGGCACGGTGACCTTCCAGAAGGCCGTCCACGGGGTGGCGCCGAGGTCGACGGCCGCTTCCGCGTAGGACTTGTCCATCTTGGCGAGGATGTTGTAGATCGGGTAGATCATGAACGGCAGGTAGTCGTACACCATACCGAACAGGAGCGTTCCCTTGCCCAGGGTGATGCCCAGCATCGTGAAGAGCTGGGCCGTGGCGAGGGTGCGCATCAGGGCGTTGATCCACATCGGCATGATGAACAGGACGATGGTGACCGCGCTCTTGTTGTACTGCTTGTTCGCCAGGATCCACGCGGCAGGGTAGCCGAGGAGAATGCACAGGGCCGTGTTCTCGAGGGCCACCTCGATGGAGACGGCGAACGTGGAGAGCGCATCCTTGTCCGTGAAGAACTTCGCCAGGTTTTCCAGCGTGAAGTGCCCCTGGGAGTCCTGGAAGGCATACACCATCACGAGGACCAGCGGCAGGACGACGAAGAAGACCAGGAAGATGACGTACGGGATGCTCCAGTTACTGCGCTTGCTCATCTTTCTTCGTGATCTTGATGCCCTTGTCAGCCTTCAGTTGGATACCCACGAGGTCGCCCTTGTCCCAGATGTCGTTCGTATCGACCCAGAGGAAGTCGCCGTCGTCGGTCTTGATGGTCAGGTGATAATGGTCGCCCATGTACAGGATGAAGTGGACTTCGCCGTCGATGACGCCGTCGTCCAGGTTGTCCATCAGGTCCACCGCCTCGAAGGGAATCTCCACCTTGACCTCCGTGCCGGGCTCGAATCCGCTCTTGAGCGGGAAGTCGGCGTCGAGCAGGGTGACGGTCTCCTCGTCCTTGACGGTGCCGTACAGGGTGTTGCATTCGCGCTCCTTCTTCATCACCTGGATGTCGTCCGGGTCGATGTAGAGCATCACTTCGCTGCCCACGGGGTAGGGGTCGTAATCCTGGATCATCAGCTCGTAGCCGGTGTCGGTGTCCACCCACATCTCGTAGTGGACGCCCTTGAAGATGCAGGAGTTGACCTTGGCCTTGAACTGGCACTTCGCCGGGTCGGTGGTGAAGTAGATGTCCTCCGGGCGGACGACGACATCGACCTTCACATCCTCGCCGAAGCCTTCGTCCACGCAGTCGAACTCGTGCTTGATGAAGGCGACGCGGCGGTCGCGGATCATGCGGCCCTTGAGGATGTTGCTCTCGCCGATGAAGTCCGCGACGAAGCAGTTGACCGGCTCGTTGTAGATGTCCACCGGGGTGCCGATCTGCTGGATGCGGCCCTCGTTGAGGACGACGACGGTGTCGGAGAGGGTGAGGGCCTCCTCCTGGTCGTGGGTGACGTAGATGAAGGTGATGCCCAGCTTCTTGTGCATCTCCTTCAGCTCGATCTGCATATCCTTGCGCATCTTGAGGTCCAGGGCGGCGAGGGGCTCGTCCAGGAGGAGCACCTTGGGCTGGTTCACGATGGCGCGGGCGATGGCGATACGCTGCTGCTGGCCGCCGGAGAGGGTCTCCACGTCGCGGTCCTCGTAGTCGGACATCGCCACGAGCTTGAGGACGCGGCGGACGCGCTTCTCGATCTCCTCCTCGGGCACTTTCTTGAGCTTGAGGCCGAAGGCGATGTTGTCGTACACGTCCAGGTGCGGGAACAAGGCGTAGCGCTGGAACACGGTGTTCAGCGGACGCTCGTGCGGCGGGACGCCGGCGAGTTCCTTGCCGTCCATCAGGATGGAGCCTTCGTCCGGCTGGAGGAAGCCCGCGATCATCCGCAGGAGGGTGGTCTTGCCGCAGCCCGAAGGGCCCAGCAGGGTGATGAATTCGCCGCGGCGGATATACAGGTTGATGTCTTCCAGGACCTTCTTGTCGCCGAAGGACTTGGAGAGATTCTTGATCTCGATGATCTTGTCCATGCGCCTAGAGGATGCTGATGTTGTACAGGATGCCGGCGGTCAGGGACATGAAGGAATAGGCGTTGTCGTAGGAAGCGACGGCGTGGACGCGGAGGTTCTCGACGGGGAACCAATGGAAGGCCAGGCCGCCCCACCAGCGCTTGAAAGTCAGGTCCTCGACCAGTTCGGAGGCGTAGTTCTCGTAGCCGCCCTTGGCCAGGAGGGTGATTTTCTCGGTGGGGGAATAGGTGACGACGGGCATCAGGGTGATGCCCTTGCGCAGGATGTCGACAGGGTCGCCGACGACGCTGAGCGCGTCCAGGCCGACGGAGAAGGTGTCGAAGTTCAGGCGCTGTCCCAGGGCGAAGACGGGCTGGAACTCGCCCTTGTCCACGCCCACGGCGGTGGCGCTCCAGATGGTCTCCAGCGGGCCGTGCTCGCCCCGCCATTCGAGGGAGTAGTTGAAGAGGCCGCTGGCGAAGGGACGCTCGCCGTACGGGGAAGTGGAGAACTGGAAGCTGAAGGTGTCGCCTTCGGACGGGGTGGTGAAGGCCGCCTTGGCGCCCCACTGGTAGCAGGAGAAGTTCTGCCAGAAGCTGGAGACCAGGGACGGATGGACCTCGAAGTCATAGTCGTCGAACTCCAGGCCGCCGGTGGTGATGATGTCCTTGCCGAGGGTGAAGGCGAAGTTGCCGACGGAGTAGGTCAGGTACGCCCAGTCCAGCCAGTTGGTGCTGTCGGAGTGGAGGGTGTAGGCGTACAGGTCCTTGGTCGAGGCAAAGAAATCGTGGACGGAATCGAAAGCCGCCCAGTGGTTCGCGACGCTGAAGGAAAGGTTCTCGGTGATGTTACCTTCGAACAGGGAATAAAGAGATGTATTGCCGAGCGTGAATTCCGTGCCACCGCCCTTCTCGGTCGAGAAGACAGGATTGAGGTCAAGTCTCGGGATAACGGACAACTCGACGCTGCGGCCGGAGTTGTCAGCCTCTTGTGCGGACACAAGGAAGCAAGGCAGCAACGCAGCTGCGCAAACAACCAGGAGTCTCTTCATTTTTAGGACGCATAAAAAAGTATTTGGTGAAACATGGTGGAACCTTTAGGTTCCGGCTGCAAAAGTACGAAAAATTATTTATATCGGGCCAATAATTTCAATTCATTGTCCGCTTTTATCCGGTCGATGATCGCGCAGACCACCCGAAAAGTCCTGGATTCCCGCGTATAGACGGCCGGCGTGATGAAATTGACGCGCCCCTGGCGGAGGAGTTTCTGGGCGACGCCCCGCTTGCGCGGGTCCTCGGGATTGAACACGGCGATGGCGTTGCCGCCGAACATGTTCACGATTTTCATCGACGGGACGTCGGTGTCCCCGTCCCCGAAGTAGATCATGTGGGTGAAGGGGATGCGCTTGTTCTCGTCGGCCATGCTCTCGTTCACGCGCTTGGCATCGCGGGAGGAGAAGATGCCTTTCTGGATCTTGAACAGGAACTGGGTCTTGGCGGTGTAGTCCACCGCGATGCCCGGCCATTCCGCCTCGCCCTTCTCGTCATAGATGAAAGTCCCGGCGAAGATGTGCTTGAACTCGCGGGCGATGGGGGAGCCTTCGATGATCTCCTTCAGGCCGGAGGAATTGATGTAGTGCTCGATGCGGACGCCGTGCCGCTCGCCGTACTCGTTGACGAGGCGGAACCAGTCCCGGACCCCGTCGAAGAGCTTGATGTCCTTCCCGTAGCGCTTGAACCCCTCCCGGGTGAGGCGGATGCCGTTCGCGCGCGCTTCGTCGAACATCAACTTCATATAGGCCAGGATGTTGGAGGCGTCCTGCCCCTTGGCGATGCCGTCGCTCTTGGACCAGAACTCCTCGGGCGTCTGGCCGATGGCCTGGATGAATCCGAACTCCTGCATGTTGCCGGGGGAGAGGGTGCCGTCGAAGTCGTAGATGAGGGCAATGATGGGTTTGCGTCGCATGGTCATTCTATCCTATATTCTGCTCGTTCTGTCCTTTATTCTGCAAAGATACGAGAGTTTCGGGAATAATTGCTACATTTGCGGTTGCGTAAACTAAAAACAAACCGAATGAGCACTTATCCGCACTATCTGGAAAGACTTCAGGCAGCGACCCGGAAGTACTGGGACAAACCCGCCCTCAACACGATCGGAGGGGACAGCCTGACCTACGCCGAGATGGCCACCGCCATCGCCCGTTTCCACATCATCTTCGAGAAAGCCGGCTTCAAGAAAGGCGAGAAGATCGCCCTCTGCGCCAACAACGGTGCGCGCTGGGGCTTCGCCTACCTGGCCGTCAACACATACGAGACCGTCATCGTCCCGATCCTCGCGGACTTCACCCCCGAGAGCGTGATGGGCCTGGTGAACCACTCCGACTCCGTCGCCCTCTTCACCAACGCCGCACGCTGGAAGAAGATGGATCCCGAGAAGATGCCCGCCCTCAAGGTGGTCTTCGACGTGGACAACTGGGACGTCCTCCTGTGCCGCGACGAGAAGATCGCCGACGCGGTCGCCCACTGGGACGAACTCTTCGCCGCGAAGTATCCGAAAGGCTTCGGCCCGGACGACGTGAAATTCCCCACCGACAACTGGGACGACCTCTCCACCATCAACTACACCTCCGGCTCCACCGGCGACCCGAAGGGCGTGATGCTCACCTATCGCAACTTCTCCTCCATCGTGGACTACAGCCAGCGCCACGTCCCGGCCGGCGACAAGATGGTGTCGATGCTCCCGATGGCCCACATGTACGGCCTCGTGATCGAGTTCATCTATCCGCTGTGCAACGGCACGTCCATCTACTGGCTGGGCAAGGCCCCGACCCCGGCGGCCCTGATGAAGGCCTTCGCCGAGGTGAAGCCCTACCTGCTGATCACCGTCCCGCTCGTGATGGAGAAGATCTACAAGAGCAAGGTGAAGCCCACCCTGGACAAGCCCCTCATGAAGGTCCTGCTGAAGATCCCCGGCCTGAACAACATCATCTACAAGAAGGTCAAGGACGGCCTCGTGCAGGCTTTCGGCGGCAACGTCGAGGAGTTCATCATGGGCGGCGCGGCCCTCAACCCGGAGGTCGAGCGCCTGTTCAAGCGCATCAAGTTCCCGTACCTGGTGGGCTACGGCATGACCGAGGCCTGCCCCCTGCTCGCCTATGAGCACTGGACCAAGTATGTGGCCGGTTCCTGCGGCAAGGCCGTCGACGTGGCCGAGGTCCGCATCGACTCCGAGGACCCGCAGCACGTGGTCGGCGAGATCCAGGCCCGCGGCGAGAACATCATGATCGGCTACTACAAGAACGAGGAGGCCACGGCCAACGCGTTCACCGAGGACGGCTGGCTCCGCACCGGCGACCTCGGCATCATCGACGCCGAAGGCAACATCTTCATCCGCGGCCGTTCCAAGAACATGATCCTGGGTCCTTCCGGCCAGAACATCTATCCGGAGGAACTCGAGGCCGTGGTGAACAACCAGCCGTTCGTGCTGGAGTCCGTGGTCGTGGACCGCGGCGGCAAGCTGGTCGCCCTCGTCTTCCTCGACGAGCAGGCCATCGCCAAGGCCCTCCTCGACCCCGAGGCCAAGGCCGAGATTCCGGAGAACATCCGCCGCGGTGCCAACCGCCAGTTCCCGGGCTACAGCCAGATCGCCAAGGTGGAACTGATGGACAAGCCCTTCGAGAAGACCCCGAAGATGAGCATCCGCCGGTTCCTGTACAAATAAGAAACAGTATGAAAAGATTCGTTCTTCTTCTGGTCCTGCTCTTGGGCGTGCAGGCCCTCTATGCCCAGCGGCTTCGGGACCGGTATCCCCAGACGGAAGTCTCTTTCACCTATTCCTTCTATCCGCGGATGGCGGCGGAAGATTTCCTGAATGCGCATTATAGCGCCATTGCGGGGCCTTCTTCCCCCAATTCTGCCGGATATCAGGGCAACCAGGTCCATTGTGTGGGCCTCCTGACGGGTGAAGTGGCCTTCAAGCTCCGGAACTGGTTCACCGTGGGCGTGCAGCTGGCCGGTGCGAACTTCTGGGCGAATCCCGCGCAGGCCAGCGGCCGGATTTCCGCGACCGCCATCTACCTGCTACCGAACGTCCGCTTCACGTATGTCCGCTCCGATGTGTTCAAGATGTACTCCGGCGTCGGGCTGGGCCTCGGCGTCCTGAGCGGCTTCTCCGCGACCAAGAGCGCCTTTGCCGGTATCGGGGGCGCGGACATCCAGCCTGCCCTGCAGGCCGTTCCGGTGGGCATCCAGTTCGGGCGGAAAATCTACGGGATCGCCGAAGTCTCCCTGGGAACGATGAATGTCGGTCTCCGGGCGGGTATCGGTTGCCGCTTCTAGTGACAAATTGTCAGTCCGGGCGGACTGGCTTGCAATTTGAGTATTTGAGACCGGCCCCTGCGGGGGTCGGTTTTCGCTTGTCATTTCGAGCATCCGCTTGTCATTTCGAGCGAAGTCGAGAAATCTAAAAAGTGTTATATATGGCAAACAAAGGACAGATCGGCGTAACCACCGAGAACATTTTCCCCGTCATCAAGCAATTCCTGTATTCCGACCACGAGATTTTCCTCCGCGAGCTTGTCGCGAACGCGGTGGATGCCACCCAGAAGCTGAAGGCCCTGGCCGCCACCGGCGAATGCAAGGCCGAGCTGGGCGACCTCAAGGTCCGCATCGAGCTGGACGAGAAGGAGAAGACCCTCAAGGTCATCGACGAAGGCATCGGCATGACCGAGGAGGAAGTGGACAAGTATATCAACCAGATCGCGTTCTCTTCCGCGGGCGAGTTCCTGGAGAAGTACAAGGACCAGATCGGCAGCATCATCGGCCATTTCGGCCTCGGCTTCTACAGCGCGTTCATGGTCTCGAAGAAGGTCACCATCGAGACGCTCTCCTGGAAGGAAGGCGCGAAGGCCGTGAAATGGAGCTGCGACGGCTCGCCGGCCTATGAGATGGAGGAGATCGACAAGAAGGACCGCGGTACGGTCATCACCCTGTACCTGGACGACGATTCCGCGGAGTTCGCGGAGAAGGCCCGCATCGAAGGCCTCCTGAACAAGTACTGCAAGTTCATGCCCGTTCCGATCGTCTTCGGCAAGGAGCAGGAGTGGAAGGACGGCAAGTATGTCGATACGGACAAGGACAAGGTCATCAACGGCCTCGAGCCCCTGTGGGCCAAGTCCCCGTCCGACCTCAAGGAGGAGGACTACCTCGCGTTCTACCGTGCCCTGTACCCGATGAACGAGGAACCGCTGTTCTATATCCACCTGAACGTGGACTACCCGTTCAACCTCACCGGCATCCTGTATTTCCCGAAGATCAAGGAACGCGTCGCCATCGACCGGAATAAGATCTCTCTGTACTGCAACCAGATGTTCGTGACGGACCATGTGGACAACATCGTCCCGGACTTCATGACGCTGCTGCACGGTGTCATCGACTCCCCGGACATCCCGCTGAACGTCTCCCGCAGCTACCTGCAGAGCGACGCCAACGTCAAGAAGATCTCGACCTACATCACCAAGAAGGTCGCCGACCGGCTGGAGGACATCTTCAAGAACCAGCGGACGGACCTCGAGTCCAAGTGGGACAACCTCAAGCTCTTCATCGAGTACGGCATGCTCACGGACGAGAAGTTCTGCGACCGCGCGATGAAGTTCGCCCTCCTCAAGAACACGGACGGCAAGTACTTCTCCTTCGACGAGTACAAGGCGGCCGTGGAAGGCGCGCAGACGGACAAGGACAAGAAGCGCGTATACCTGTATGCCACGGACGTGGAGGGTCAGTACGCCTTCGTGGAGGCCGCCAAGTCCAAGGGCTATGACGTGCTCCTGATGGACTGCGAGCTGGATTCCCACTATGTGAACCTGCTCGAGCGCAAGCTGGAGGACACCCGCTTCGCCCGCGTGGACTCCGATGCCGTGGAGAACCTGATCCCGAAGGAGGAGAAGGTGAAGCCGGAGATGAAGGAGGACGAGCGCTACGACCTGGAGAACCTGTTCAAGGCCGTCCTGCCCGCCGGCAAGGACTACTTCGTGACCGGCGACAACCTGGGCGCCGATGCCGCGCCGATCCTCATCACCCAGAGCGAGTTCATGCGCCGGTACCGCGAGATGAGCGCCCTCGGCGGCGGGATGAACTTCTACGGCGAAATGCCCGAGAGCTACAACATCACCGTCAATATGGAGAATCCGCTGGTGGCGAAGATCTGGGCCGCGAAGCAGGCCGAGGTCGCCCCGCAGGGCGAACTGCCCGCCGAGGCCCCGTCCGACGCTTCCGACGCGGAGAAGGATGCCGCCCGCAAGGCCCGCGAAGAGGTCCGCAAGGCCCACCGGGCCGATGTGGAGGCCTTCGCGGCCGGGAACGAGATCCTGCACCAGATCACCGACCTGGCCCTCCTGGCAAACGGCATGCTCAAGGGCAAGGCCCTCAGCGACTTCATCGCCCGCAGCCAGAAGGTCGTCACGGACGCCTACCTGAAATAAGGAACGGAGATTCCTTCGCTTCGCTCGGAATGACAAACCTTCATTCCGAGTTTTTTTTGTCATTCCGAGGAGGTCGGTGTTTTTTGTCATTCCGGGGAGGTCGGTATTTTTTTGTCATTCCGAGGAGGTCGAAGACCGACGAAGGAATCTTTTTCTTATTTTTGTGATTATGAAGCGAATCCTCCTCCTCCTTGCCGTCGCCGCGCTGTGGGCCTGCCGGCCGGCGCAGCCGCTTGTCGGCATTTCCTGCGGCCGGACTTCCGCCGGCGCCGCCTCCCTGTCCGCGAACTATACCCAGGCCGTCGCCCGGGCCGGGGGCGTCCCGGTCATTTTCCCGACGGTGGCGGATTCCGTCCTGGCGGCGGAGCTGGTCCGCCGGGTGGACGCGGTCATCTTCTCCGGCGGCCCGGACCTGGACCCGTCCTACTATGGCGAGACGGTCTGGAACGAGACGGTGAAGGTCGATACGCTCCGCGACGTCAGCGACCTGATGCTGATGCGGGCGGCCCTGGCCGCGAAAAAGCCCATCATGGCCATCTGCCGCGGCGAGCAGCTGATGAACGTCGTCCTGGGCGGCTCGCTGTACCAGGACATCCCCACGCAGGTGGACACGACGGTCAAGCACGCGGGCGGTGCCTGGCACCGGATCGGCGTGGAGAAGGGGAGTGTGCTGTATGAGCTCTTCGGTCAGGATTCCCTGACGGTCAATTCCTTCCACCACCAGGCCGTGAAGCAGGTCGCGCCCGGCGTCCGGGTCACGGCCTATTCCCCCAACGGCATCGTGGAAGCCTACGAATACGGCGACCGCCTCATCGCCTTCCAGTTCCACCCGGAGGGTATGGCGCGCACGGACGACACCTGGCTGGCGCCGTTCCGGTATTTCATCAAGATGGCGGGCGGAAAGTAGTTATTTCCCGATCAGCTGCAGGAACTCGTTCCGGGTCTTGAACGATTTGAGGAAGATCCCGGAGAAGGCCGATGTCGTCGTGACGGCGTTGGACTTCTCCACGCCGCGCATCGACATGCACGTGTGCATCGCCTCGATGACGACGGCCACGCCCAGCGGCTGGAGGGAGTCCTGGATGCAGTCGCGGATCTGCTCGGTCAGGCGCTCCTGGACCTGCAGGCGGCGGGCGTAGGTCTCCACCACGCGGGCGATCTTGGAGAGCCCGGTGATGCGGCCGTTCGGGATGTAGGCGACGTGGGCCTTGCCGATGAACGGGAGCATATGGTGCTCGCACAGGGAGAAGAGTTCGATGTCCTTGACAAGGACCATCTGGCTGTAAGGCTCGGTGAACACGGCGGAACGGACGATGGTCTCGCCGTTCTGCTCATAGCCCTGCGTGAGGAACTGCCAGGCCTTCGCCACGCGCTCGGGCGTTTTGACAAGCCCTTCGCGCTCCGGGTCCTCGCCCAGCAGCTTGAGGATGGCCTTCACGTGCCCGGCAAGCTCCTGCGTGGTCTTTTCGTCGTATTCTTCGATTTTCCTGTATGCCATGGTATTGATTTTGTTGCGCCTTGGGTGGACATTTGGGACTGCAAAATTAACGAAAAAAAATCATTCTATCGTTTTTTTGTATATCTTTGCAGCCCCAAACGCGCGGACGGCCCTTCGGGGACATCCGAAAAGATTGATAAATAACCAATTAAAAGGACAACGATATGTATTGGACCCTTGAACTTGCCAGCAGCCTGGACGACGCTCCGTGGCCGGCCACCAAAGAAGAACTGATCGATTACGCCACCCGCACCTGCGCCCCCGACGAGGTGATCGAGAACCTGGAGGAACTGGAAGACGACGGCGAGATCTACGAATCCATCGAAGATATCTGGCCCGACTATCCCACGAAGGACGATTTCTTCTTTAACGAGGAAGAATATTAAACAAGAAACCGATTGATAATCAATTGATTAAATGCAAAAATGGTACAACCGGAGTTGTACCATTTTTCGTTTTTAGGATGTCCGGAGAAGGTCCGGTCAGAAGATGATTTCGATCCGGGCGGTCTCGTGGGCCTTGAACGTGTACTGGACGTGGTCGCCGTCCTTGGCCAGTTCCTTGCCGTTCACCAGGATGCGGCAGCCTTCCCGGCGGTTGCGAAGCGTCAGGGTCTGGGCCTGGTTGGAGGTGATGGAGGCGCGGATGCCCTTCTCGTCCCAGTCCATGTGATTCAGCTTGGCGAAGGTATAGAGCCAGACGCCGTCAATGGCGCCGTGCATCAGGTTGTCGGGCATCGCCGGCAGTAATTCCACCGTGCCGGGCTCGCTGAAGACGCACATCTCTACCAGGAACGCCGGGACGGCGCCCGTCAGGTCCGGGAACACGCCCCTGTAGGGGAAGTGGCTGGTCTGCAGCGTGCGGCGGACGAAGCCGTGGTTGAGCAGCTGGCTCAGGTTCTGCTCGGCTTCTTCCATATCCTTCAGGCGGATGGCCGTGAAGGCGCGGTGGATGATGCCGTGGGCGGAGTCGTCCTGCTGGGCGCGCTTGCGGTTGGAGATGATGATGGCTTCGGTCAGCGCGGGATCCTTTTCGGGCGTGACCGCGCGGCCGGGCCATACGTCATAATGGTGGGACACGTGGCGGTGGTTGTAGTTCTCCTCGATCGTCGGCCAGGCCCATTCCTTGAGGCCGCCTTCCAAGTCCAGGAGATAGGTCGGAAGGGAGGCGAGCTGGGCCTCCCAGTGGGGGATGTTCTCCTGCTCGATGCCCAGGGTCTTGCAGCCGTCGATCAGGTTCATCAGGATCTCGCGGCAGATGGCGATGTCCATGACGGAGTTGATCCTCGTGGGATTGATGTCCCTGCTGGTGACCGTCTCATAGCCGGGATTCGGGGTCGGGTTCTCCGGAGAGAAGGACGGATAGAAGATGACCTTGCCGTCCGGGCCGCGGTCGCACGCGTAATCCTCGTAGAACAGGGCCATTTCCTTGTAGGCCGGAATCAGGCGGGTCCGCAGGAATTCCTTGTCTCCCGTGACGAGGTAGTAGCCCCACAACTCGTTGTAGACCCAACCCAGGCAGCCCGTCCAGGCGTAATGCGGATAGGTGCGGGAGAAATGATAGTACAGGCCGGAATCCGGGTCGCAGTGGACGCTGGCCAGCAGGCCGCGGGCGCCGTAGAGCAGCTTCGCGTTGGTGCGGAAGTCGTCGAACTTCGTCTCGTAGTACTTGAAATACGCGTCCATCTCGTCGAAGAGGCCCGTGTTGTTTCCCGCGCAGACCTGCAGGTTCGTGTTGATGTTGTGCTGGCCCGTCAAAGGCGGATACTTGCCCGTCTCGTAGATCTGGAAGAATCGGCCCATGTCATAGAGCTTCTCCAGCAGGGCGGGATCCAGCTCGTTCTTGCTGTGGGCGCGACGGAGCAGTTCCTCGCCGGAAAGCAGCAGGTCTTCGTCGGGGCACAGATGGATCCGGGAACGGTCCATCCGCTCGCCGATGTACTTTTCGTTCCCCTTGAGCAACTTGTCGAAATCGACCTTCATCGCCATCAGTCCGTCGCGGACGGGCTTGGCGCATTTGAAGGTGAAGTCGCTTTCGAACCGCGCGATCTTCGCGACGACCATCAGGCCGTCCGCACCGGAAATGCGCATCCCTTTTTCGGTCTTTTCCATCGTTCCGCCCTGGGGCAGGAAGCGGATGGCCACGGCGTAGCCCTTGTGGCCGAAGTCCGGATTGTAGGCGCAGGAGAGCGTGATCACGCCGTCCTCGATGTTCAGCTCGTGGGTGCTGCCATCCAATCTGGGCAGCTGCATCTCCACGTCCAGGTCCAGCTGTCCCTTCGGCGCAGTGAAGCGGTTCACGGTGACGTCCCCGTCATAGGCGCAGAAGCTTTCGTTCCGGAAAGAACCGCGCGCATCCGTCCACATGGAGGTGATCATGCCGTTCTGCATGTCCAGGAAGCGCAGATAGTCCCGGGTATCGGGCTGCTCCGGCCGGCGGAAGGTGAGCGTGAAGGCGGTGTGCCTCCGCGGGCCGCCGACGGGGTACAGAATCCGGTTGTCGAAATTCATATACTTTTCGAAGCCGGCCTTTTTCTGGGCTTCATCCACCAGGGCGTTCGCCTCATCGGGCTTGCCCTCCAGCAGCAGTTGGCGGATGCGGGGCAGATAGGGGCGCATATCCGGAGGCAGGGGAGTCTCCGCCCATTGCGGGGCGAAGAGCAGCTCCTGGGTGTAGGTCATCACCTCGCGATAGGGCTGGCCGGAAGCCTGGATGCGCAGGGAACCGTTGCCGGTGATGAAATAGTCCGACGGCTCTTCCGCGGGGGCGATGGAGCAGATGTTGTGCTTAGGCAGGATGGCGGCGCGCTTTTCCACCGGAAGATAGGGAATGGCGTACTCGAGCTTTCGGGTATCGATCTTGGCATTACCCCCTTCCGGGGTGTCCGGAAAGTCCTTGGCGCCGGCGGTCCCCACCGCAAGGCACAGAAATGCGAAAAATGCGATTGATTTTTTCATGGCTATGACCTGTATTGGATAGGATGAAGACTATTTCTTCCAGAGATTCGGGAGGAAGCCGTAGTAGAGGAGGTGCCGCCAGGTGGACCAGTCGTGACCGGTTTCGCCGATGCAGAAGTACTCGTATTCGATTCCGTGCTTGTCGAGCGCATCCCGGAAGCCCTTGACCCGCATATTGAAAAAGCCCTTCTCTTCCGCGCCGCCCTGGCCGATGAACAGGTAATCCACCTTGTCATTGGCCTTCGGGTCGTTGAGGAATTCGCCCAGGGTCTGCTCGGGCGTGTTGTCGCCGGCACTGAGGACGCCGAAGTTGGCGAAGAGGTCGAGGGACTTCAGACCGACGAACATCGTATGGCGGCCGCCCATCGACAGCCCGGAAATGGCGCGGCCATGGGGATTCGCGATGGTCTTGTAGTGGCTGTCGATGAAGGGGATGATGGCCTCCCGATACTCCCGTTCCATAATGTCGAAGGTGAGATCGGCGTGCTGGGGATGATTGCGATGGATGACCTGGTTGTTCACCAGGGCGATCAGCATGGGCTCCGCCTTTCCTTCCGCGAGCAGGTTGTCCATGATGAAGTTCACGCGTCCGTCATACATCCAGTTGGAGGGGAGCTCGCCGCTGCCGCCCATGAGATACAGGACGGGGTATTTCTTCTTGGGGTTGTACTGGGGCGGGGTATAGACATAGATCTCGCGCTGTCCCTGGGTGACAGGGCTGTAGTAGATATGGCGAGTGACGGCTCCGTGGGGCACATCCTTCGCGTCCCACCAGGACGGACCGTCGCCGTGGACGATGAGTTCACTGTAAGGAGGCATGGCCGTAAAGGCGGCGTAGGTGTTGTTCGGATCGGCCATGCTGACGCCGTCGACCACGAGATTGTACTGGTACATGTCGACCGGGAGCGGGCCGATGGTGAGGGTCCAGATGCCGTCTTCCCCTTTGGTGAACGGGATGTTCCCCCGGACGCCCAGGACGGTGGTCATCGCGCCCGAGAGGGCGACGGACTCCGCTTTCGGGGCCCGGAGCCGGAAGACGACGGTATGGTCGTCATTCACCTGCGGCGAATTCAGATTGGCGCTGAAAGGGACGAGCCCCTCGGTGTCTTTCTGCGGGTTGTAGCTGAGGTTCACGTTCGACTGCTGGGCGGATGCCGCCAGCGCAATCAGCAGCGAAATCGCCGCGGTAAAGGTTCTTTTGTCCATATCGGTGTCGTTTTATTCTGCAATATACGAAAAAAAAGGATTTGGCCGTGAAGTAAAGAAAAAGATGTATCTTTGCGAACGCATTGAACCATACGATGACAGCCGAAGAATTATACAACCTCGCCCTGCGGATCGCCATCCGGGCGCACGAAGGACAGAAGGACAAGGGCGGACGGGACTATGTGACCCATCCGATCCGGGTGGCTTCCCGCTGCAAGGGCCTCCAGGCCAAGACCGTGGCCCTGCTTCACGACACGCTGGAAGATACGTCCGTGACCGTCGATGAACTGCGCGGACAGGGATTCCCGGAAGAAATCATTGAGGCCGTCGAGGCCGTCACGAAGCGGAAAGGGGAGCGCTATGAGGCTTTCATCGAGCGCCTGGCCGGGAACCCTCTCGCCCGGGAGGTGAAGATGGCGGACCTGGAGGACAATATGGACATCCGCCGCCTGGAAGAGATCACGGACCGGGACGTCACCCGGCTCAGGACCTACCTCCGGGCCTGGAAGTTCCTGAGCAACTGTAGATAAATCATCATACGATCCGGCTTTTTCATTTGGAAAGCCGGATTTTTGTTGTATCTTTGTGATATCAAAATGATATTATAATAGAACTAACAAATCCGATCGTTATGGAAAACAACAAGGAAACGGCCTACAAAGGCTTTGTACTCAACGGCTTCATCGGTCTCATCCTGGTGATCGCCCTCGTCGCGGTGGCCATCTATTTCTTCGTCCGCGCGGACAGCGACGGCGAGTTCGCCATCCTCGGCGTGCTGTCGATGGCCTTGTTCGCCCTCTGCACGAATGGCTTCGTGAAGCTGGAGCCGAACGAGGCGATGGTGCTCCTGTTCTTCGGCAAGTACCGCGGGACCTTCACCCGGGACGGTTTCTACTGGGTCAATCCGCTGCTGAGCAAGAAGAAAGTGAGCCTGCGCGCCCGCAACCTGAACCCCGAGCCGATCAAGGTCAATGACAAGGTGGGCAACCCCGTCCTCATCGGCATGGTCCTGGTGTGGAAGCTCGAGGACACCTACAAGGCCCTCTTCGAGATCGACAGCCAGTCCCTGGCGCCGGTGGGCAATGTGGGCAAGGGCTCGAACGCCCGGTACCTGTCCCAGGCCTTCGAGAACTTCGTCCGCGTGCAGAGCGACGCGGCCCTGCGCCTTGTCGCGGGCTGCTATGCCTATGACAATCCGGACACGGCCGACGAGCTCACCCTCCGCAGCAATGCCGACGAAATCAACGAGAAGCTGGTCGCCACGCTGAACGAGCGCCTGGCGATGGCCGGCATCCACGTGACCGAGGCCCGCATCAACTACCTGGCCTACGCGCCCGAAATCGCGGCCGTGATGCTGCGCCGCCAGCAGGCCGACGCCATCATCGCCGCCCGCGAGAAGATTGTCGACGGGGCCGTGTCGATGGTCAAGATGGCCCTGGACAAGCTCAAGGCCGAGGGGGTCGTGGAACTGGACGAGGAGCGCAAGGCCGCGATGGTGAGCAACCTGCTCGTGGTCCTGTGTGGCGACGAGCCGGCGCAACCGGTGGTGAACTCCGGAAGCCTGTATTAGGATGGCCAAGGAGAAAGAAGCGGTGAAAAGCTTCGTCCTCCGGGTGGACCCCGCGACGATGGAAGCGATTGAACGTTGGGCTGCGGACGAGTTCCGCAGCACCAACGGTCAATTGCAATGGATCATCAATGAAGCCCTCCGCCGCAGCGGAAGGCTGAAGGAAAAATAAGCCGCAGGGAAAGGCGGGCTAGGCCTGGCTCAGGAGCTCCTTGACGATGCCGGAGATGGTGCGGCCGTCGGAGAGGCCCGCGAGGGCCTTGTTGGCGACGCCCATCACCTTGCCCATGTCGCGGATGGAGGTGGCGCCCACCTGGGCGATGATTTCCTGGATTTTCGCTTTGACCTCGTCGGGGGAGAGCTGCTTGGGAAGGTATTTCTCGAGCGCGGCCGCCTCGGCGAGTTCGTTGTCGGCGAGGTCCTGACGGCCGCCGGCGACGAACTGCTCGGCGGCTTCCTTGCGCTGCTTGACGAGTTTCTGGATCATTTTGAGGATGTCGCCGTCGGTGACTTCCTTCGCGCCGCCTTCGGCGGTCTTGAACAGGAGGATTTCGCCTTTGATGGCGCGGTTGGCGCTCAGGGCCACCGCGTCCTTCGCTTTCATCGCCTCCTTGATGGCTTCCTGGATTTGCTGTTCGAGGGACATTGGGCTTTCGTTTTTAAGTACACAAATATAAGAAAAAATCGTATCTTCGCGCTGCAAAATCAAAGAAGACTTGGACTATGGAATCGAATATCGGTCTTTTCAACGACTGTTTCCCGCCTGTGATGGACGGGGTGGCCGTTTGCGTCCAGAACTATGCCTACTGGATGCAGAAGAAAGTGGGCGGGGTGTCCGTCATCACCCCCAATGTCCCGGGCGCGGACTACAGCGTCTACGAATATGAGGTGCTTCCGTACTTCTCCGTCCCGGTCCCTTTCCGCAAGCCCTATGTGACGGGCCTCGCGGAAATCGACCCGGCCTTCCTGAAGAAGATCGTGAACCGCCCCTTCAAGATCGTCCACGCGCACAGCCCCTTCACGTCGGGCCTGGCGGCGGCGCACGTCGCCAAACTCCGCAACATCCCGATGGTGGCGACCTTCCATTCCAAGTATCGCGACGACTTCTCCCGCGTCATCAAGTCGGATTTCGTCGTGAACCGGATTGTCAAGCGCATCATCGACTTTTATGACCGGGCCGACGAGGTCTGGGTCCCGCAGGCCTCCGTGGAGGAGGTGATCCGGGAGTATGGTTTCAAGGGCCCCGTGGAGGTCGTGGACAACGGCAGCGACCTCGTCGCCGACTATCCCGAGGCCTTCTTCGCTGATGCGCGCAAGGAGCTGGGCATCGGTCCGGACGAATTCGTGTTCCTGTTCGTAGGCCAGCACATCTGGGAGAAGAACCCTCGCTTTATCATCGACGCCCTCGAGAAGATCAAGGACGTCCCGTTCCGGATGTACTTCGTGGGCACCGGCTATGCGGCCGATGCGATGAAGGACCTTGTCGCCGAGAAAGGCCTGGACCGCCAGGTCACTTTCGTAGGCATGCTTACGGAAAGGGCCGATATCGTCAAGTACTATGCGGCGGCGGACCTCTTCCTGTTCCCGTCGCTGTACGACAACGCGCCGCTCGTGGTCCGCGAGGCCGCGGCGCTGAACACGCCTTCCGTCATGGTGGAAGGCTCCACCGCCGCCACCATCCTCAAGGACGGCGAGAACGGCTTCCTCATCCCGAACGACCTGGACGTCTTCGCCGCCCGGCTCCGCGAACTCATCCACGATCCGGAGCGGGTGCACCGTATAGGCGTTCAGGCCTCCCGAACCATCGTCCGCTCCTGGGAGGACGTGGTAGGGGAGGTCCTGGACCGTTACAACAGGCTGATCGCCCGGAAAAAGATGTTGCCGCTGGGATAATTACTCGGCCGGCGCTTCCTCGGCGGCCGCATCGGCGGCCTCTTCGAGTGTAGGCTCTGCCGCCGGGGCGTCACAGCATTCTTCGACGACTTCCTCTTCAGCAGGCTTCTCCTTGCAGAAGGGGAAGCCGTATTTTGCGAGGCGGTTGGTGAAGAACAGGAAGAAGAAGGCGGCGAGCAGGATCACGAAGAGCCAGCACCAGAACTTGCGCCAGGCGGCCTTGCGACGGGCGACGGGATCCACGGCGGTGAGCTTCGGGAACTTGGCGACTTCGGTCATGTTCTTGGCGAACTTGCCGCGGACATAGGAGGCGGCGTTGATGGCCCATCCGTTGGCGTTGAGGACAGGACCCAGGTCGCGCTTGCGGAGCTTCCGCCAGGCGATGAACACGGACGGCAGGGAGATGATGAGCATCAGCGCGGCGATCAGGACGAGCCACTGCCACCAGGACAGGCCCTTGACGACGGACACGATCGCGGCGAAGACGCCGAGCACGGCGCTGATGGCGATGGTGATGACGGCGAACTTGCTCACGTCGAACGGGGCGGCCTTCTGCGCGGCGTCCGCGCCGGCGGCCGGCTTGTCGGTGGCTTTCTCCGTGATGGTGGACAGTGTGCCTTCGCCCTTGGCGTTCTTGTCGGCGGCGAACTTGTTCACCTTGTCATTGATCCAGCGGCCCGCCTTCTTGTACGGGGCCCAGAAGGCCTGGCGGATGCTGAGCGGGTTCTCCACGATGCTCGTGACGACGGCGCTCCAGTCGTTGCCGTCGCGGTCGTAGAACACGGCGTTCTTGCCGGGACGGAGGTCGTCCGTGTCCCCGTCGGTGAGGACGGCGGCGATGTTCATCGTCTTGCCCATCTTGTCGCTCTTGCACGCGCAGTAGAGGATGTACATG
The DNA here is from genome assembly GCA_947169405.1 of uncultured Bacteroidales bacterium. Taxonomy (GTDB): domain Bacteria; phylum Bacteroidota; class Bacteroidia; order Bacteroidales; family UBA932; genus Cryptobacteroides. Next base: position 2,288 of record CAMVPS010000021.1, on the reverse strand, counting down.
CCGCTGAGGGAGGAAATCTCCGGATGCGGGCCGTCCACGCGGACGCACAGGTCGGTGGAACGCTGGTCGATGTACAGGCGGCCGGCCTGGAAGATGGCCTTCCGGTCGGGATCGTAGAAGTCCGCGAACACCACGTAGTTGTTCAGGAAGTCGTAGAAGTTGTGGAACAGGCGGAGAAGCTTGTCCACGGCCTCGATGGAGAGGGCCTCCTCTTCGAGGGCCTTGTCGGCCTCGACGAGCTTCAGGAGGGCCTCCTTCTGGTCCGCCTTCAAGAGCGCCTTGACCTCGTCGATGCCCAGGGCTTCGACCTCGGCGCCCTTCTTCTCGCCCATCCAGGCGGTGTACGGGGCGAACTTGCCGCAGATGTCGGCCCATTCGGCCTCGGTGAGGGTCTTCTTGTCGGCGTCCAGCACGAGCGCGCGCATGCCTTCGATGGCGGCCTTCCAAGCCGGGTTCACGGCGTCAAGCGGGAGGATGCCGTCGGCGGCGGGCTTGGCCAGGGGCTCGTCGGCGATCGCCGAACCGGCCTCGGCGAGGTTGCCGTCGATGGCGCCGATCTTGTCGACGGAGACGTCCACGGCCGGGGCGATGGCCTGGTCGAAGCCGATGAGCTTGCAGCGCATGAAGAAGTCGGCGACCTTGTCCTTCAGCGCATTGACGGCGGCGAGGGCGTCGGCGGTCTTGTCCCCGAAGGGGAAGACCTCCTTCGTGCCGGCCGCCTGCCAGGCCGCGTAGTCCGCGAGGGCGGTGTAGAACGCTTCGATATGGTCGGCGGTGACGCCGTCGGCGCCGCTGCGGTCCGCGGCCTTGCCGATCTTCTCGGTAATGGTGGTGATGAGCGCGGCGAGCTTCTCGTCATCCGCGCTGGCGGGGGTGATGACGCCGTCGCCGTTGAACTTCGTGTCGGCGAAGATCTTCGTCATGTCCGCCGTGTCCTCGAGGGCGATGGAATCCTTCTCCAGCTTGAGGTTCGCGAGGATCTGCTTCGCCGAGGCGAGCAGCTTCGCGCCTTCCGGATTCTCCTCGTTGAAGGCGGCGAAGGGGATTTCGGTGCCGCGAGTGAGGAGCAGGTCGTGGTCCTTGAGAACCGTGGTGAGCCACTGGGCGGTGGCGATGACCTCGTCCACGCGGATGTTCCCGTCGTGGTCCGCGTCGATGAGCTCGAGGGTTTTCTGGTCGAATTCCAGGTTCTTGGCCGGGCAGCTGAGGACGGTCCACAGCTTGCGGTCCAGCTCGCCCAGGTGGGCGATGTCGGCCCCGGAGGTGATTTTCACCCGGACGGTCCCGCCGACCGAGGTGAAGGTCCAGTTGTACTTGTCCATTATCAGTGTGTTTTGGTGTTTCCGATTAAACAAAATTCGGAAAAAAAAATGAAAGAGACAAAAAGTTTTGCAATTGACGGAAAAATCCGTATCTTTGCCGTCCAATTTTATGAAATGGCCGATGAGCTCCAGAAGAGACAGGCACGGTGCCCGTCCGCTTACGGTCCGAAACTCTAACAAAGTTTTTGAAATGTACGCAATCGTTGACATTGCAAGCCAGCAGTTCAAGGTAGAAGCTGGAATGGACATCTTTGTGAACCGCCTCGCGGCTCACAACGGTGAGTCTGTCGAGTTCGACAAGGTGCTCCTCATCGACGAGGCCGGCGCCGTCAAGGTCGGAACTCCGTATGTGGAAGGCGCGGTCGTCAAGGCTACCGTCGTCGATGACGACGCCAAGGCGAAGAAAGTGCTTGTTTTCAAGAAGATCCGTCGTAAGGGATTCCAGACGCTGAACGGCCACCGCCAGAAGCTCACCAAGATCCACATTGACGCTATCGCTTAATTCAGGAGGAATCAACTATGGCACACAAAAAAGGTCAGTCCAGTTCCAAGAACGGTCGTGAGTCCCATTCCAAGCGACTCGGCATCAAGAAGTTCGGTGAGGAAGTCGTGAAAGCCGGCAACATCATCGTCCGTCAGCGCGGTACCGCCCACAATCCCGGCCTGAACGTCGGTATGGGCAAGGACCACACCCTCTACGCCCTCGTGGACGGAACTGTCAAGTTCACCCGCAAGCGTAACGACAAGTCCTACGTTTCCGTTCTCCCCCTCGAGAACTAATCCCGGAGGACACAGATTTTTAATTGGAGGACTTGTGCCGCATCCCGGTGCAGTCCTCCTTTGTCATAAATAATTGTCATTTCGAGCTTGTCGAGAAATCTAAAACCTCAAACATGCTTACTCTCAAACTCCTCCGCGACGATCCCGAATACGTGATCCGGAAACTCGCCGTCAAGAATTTCGACG
>CAMVPS010000020.1:0-29213 GCA_947169405.1 uncultured Bacteroidales bacterium | reverse complement strand
ATCGCGAAACCCTCGCTGAAAGCGGCGTTTCCCGAATATTTTATGTAATTTTGCAGGCTCTGTCATTCTGAGGAGGGCGGAGCCCGACGTGAGAATCTAATACAACGGAATATGACACAGGATGAACTTTTCAAAGTGCTGGTAGCCCACTGCAAGGAGTACGGCTTCATTTTCCCCTCCAGCGAGATCTATGACGGCCTCGCCGCCGTGTACGATTACGGCCAGATGGGCGTCCAGCTCAAGAACAACATCAAGAATTACTGGTGGGAAGCGATGACCCGCCTGCACGAGAACATCGTGGGCATCGACTCCGCCATCTTCATGCATCCCCGCATCTGGGAGGCTTCCGGCCACGTGAGCGCCTTCAACGACCCGCTCATCGACAACAAGGACTCCAAGAAGCGCTATCGCGCCGACGTCCTGATCGAGGATTTCCTCGGCAAGATCGAAGAGAAGATCAACAAGGAGGTCGCCAAGGGCCGCAAGCGCTTCGGCGATTCCTTCGACGAGGCCCAGTTCCGCGCGACGAACCCCAACGTCCTCCGCGAGCAGGCCAAGTGGGACGAGGTCCACAACCGCTACGTGGCCGCCGAGAAGGCGAACGACCTTGCCGAGTACCGCCAGATCATCATCGACAACAACATCGTCTGCCCCATCAGCGGCACCTGCAACTGGACGGACGTCCGCCAGTTCAACCTGATGTTCCAGACGTCCATGGGCTCCACCGCCGAGGGCGCGAACATCATCTATCTGCGTCCGGAGACCGCCCAGGGCATTTTCGTCAACTACCTGAACGTCCAGAAGACCGGCCGCATGAAGATTCCGTTCGGCATCGCGCAGATCGGCAAGGCCTTCCGCAACGAGATCGTGGCCCGGCAGTTCATCTTCCGCATGCGCGAGTTCGAGCAGATGGAGATGCAGTTCTTCATCAAGCCCGGCACCGAGCTCGACTGGTTCGCCAAGTGGAAGGAGGCGCGGATGAAGTGGCACGTGAACCTCGGCATGGGCGCGGAGAACTACCGCTTCCACGACCATGAGAAGCTGGCCCACTACGCCAACGCCGCCACCGACATCGAGTTCAACTTCCCGTTCGGCTTCAAGGAGCTCGAGGGCATCCACAGCCGCACGAACTTCGACCTCGGGAACCACCAGAAGTTCTCCGGCAAGAAGATCGAATACTTCGATCCGGAGGAGAATGTGTCCTACACCCCGTACGTCATCGAGACGTCCATCGGCGTGGACCGCATGTGCCTCGCCGTGATGGCCCATTCCTACACCGTCGAGAAGCTCGAGAACGGCGAGGAGCGCGTCGTGATGAAGATTCCCGCCCCGCTCGCCCCGATCAAGGTGGCCGTGATGCCGCTCGTGAAGAAGGACGGCCTGCCCGAGGTGGCCCAGAAGGTGGTGGACGAACTCAAGTACGACTTCTCCTACCAGTACGACGAGAAGGATTCCATCGGCAAGCGCTATCGCCGCCAGGACGCCATCGGCACGCCGTTCTGCGTGACCGTGGACCACGACACCCTCGTCGACGGCTGCGTCACCGTCCGCGACCGCGACACGATGACCCAGGAGCGCGTGAAGATCGAAGACCTCCGCGCGATGATCGACAAGAAGGTCTCCCTGACGAACCTTCTGCGGAATCTGTAGGTCTCCAAACGTCCCTTCAAGCTCCCGCCACGCGCTTCTCCCTAAGAATGGGGATTGCAAAGGGCGGGAGTTTTGTGTATCTTTGCGTATTCTATGCGAAGAATTCTGTCCATATGGGTGTTGCTGTTCGTCTGCGGAACGGCGTTCGCGGCCGGTTTTCGCGTACGCGGGCGCGTGATGGACGCGCAGGGGGAACCGCTCCCCGGGGCGGTCGTGCACCTGGACGAGAACTACCTGTGGGCCGTCACGGACGCCCAGGGCGGTTTCGTCTTGGCTTCCGTCGAGGCCGGCACCTACCGGATGGAAACGGAATGCCTGGGCTTCGCGACCGATATCCGGACCCTTCGCGTGAGCAAGGCGGTCGACGACCTGGTCATCGTCCTGCAGGAACAGACTTTGGCCTTGAATGAGGTCGTGGTGACGGCCGAACAGTCCAAGGAGAATCTCAACACCACCCGACGGATCGAGCGGACGGCCCTGGAGCACCTGCAGGTGTCCGGCCTGTCCAACATCGCGGCCCTGATGCCCGGCGGCAAGACCGTCAATCCGGACCTGACGGCCGCGACGGAACTCACCGTCCGCGGGGGCGGGTCCGGCGCCGGCAACGCCGCCTTCGGCACGGCGGTGGAGGTGAACGGCGTCCGGATGGGCGACAACGCCGCGTTCGGCGGCCTCGCCGGCGTGGACACGCGCAGCCTCCAGGTGGAGAACATCGAATCCGTTGAAGTCGTTTCCGGCGTCCCTTCGGCCGAGTACGGCGACCTGGGCAGCGGCATGGTGCGGGTGACCACCCGCAAGGGCCGCACGCCCGTCCAGGCCACTTTTTCGGTCAATCCCCGCACCTACGACGTCTCCGTTTCCAAGGGCGTCGCCGTGGGGGAGGGCGTCCTGAACGTCAGCGGTCAATGGACGAGGGCCACGCAGAAGCTTACCTCGCCCTATACTTCCTACACCCGCCGCGGTATTACGGCGGAATACAGCCGGACTTTCGCCCGCGTGCTGCGGCTGGAGGCCGGTGTGACCGGCAACCTGGGCGGTATGGACAGCAAGGACGATCCTGACGCCTTCTCCGAGGAGTATGCGAAGGCCCATGACAACCTCCTGACCCCGCACGCGAAGCTTACCTGGATGCTCAACCGCTCATGGGTCACGAACCTGAGCCTGGAGGGGTCGGTCTACTATCACGACAATCGGACGCACGAGCACTTGTACAACTCCTACGGCTCTTCGCAGCCGGCGGTACACGCGGAAGAGCGGGGTTATTTCCTCGCGACGGCGCTGCCGCTTACCTTCTATGCGGACCGCATCACGGACTCCCGCGAGCTCGACTACGCCGCCTCGCTCAAGTATGACTGGCTGCACCATTTCGGCGCCGTGAAAAGCGTGCTGAAGGCCGGCGTCCAGTGGAAGGCCGACGGCAATGTGGGCGCGGGCGAATACTACGAGAACCCGGAACTGGCCGCCAACGGCTATCGCCCGCGGCCCTACACGGACTATCCGTATATGCACAACTTGGCGGTGTACGTGGAGGAGAAACTCTCCTGGAAGGGCCTGGAAGGAAGCTTCGGCCTGCGGGGAGAAAGGACGTTCATCGAGGGGACGCAGTACAAGAATCTCCAGACGCTCTCGCCCCGCCTGAACCTCCGCTGGCACGTGACGGACCACCTGTCGCTCCGCGGCGGCTGGGGCGTCACGCGCAAGCTCCCGGGCTTCTACATCCTGTTCCCTCGGCAGGAGTACCGCGACATCCAAACCTTCGGTTTCTCGCACGGGACGGGCGCCTCGTACATCTACTACACCATCCCTTACACGATGGCCTACAATCCGGATCTGCGCTGGCAGTCCAACCGGAACGCGGAGGTGGGCATCGACTATGAACGCGACGGCTGGAAGTTCTCGCTCGCCGGGTTCCGCAATGTCACGAAGGACCCGTACGAGCTCGTGAACCAGTACACACCGTTCGCCTACAACGCCCTGCAGGTCCCGACCGGCTTTGTGATGCCTTCCGACCCCGAAATGGTCGTTGACCACCAAACCGGCGCCGTTTACCTGCGAAACAGCGCGGATGAATACTTCACGCCGATGGCCCTTCGCGTCGCGGACCGGACCTTTGTGGGCAACTGGATGCAGCGCGGCGGGGCGGATATTGTCCGTACCGGCCTCGAGTTCACGGCGGACTTCCCGGAGATCGCCGCCCTGCGGACGCACCTCCGCCTGGACGCCGCCTACACCCACACATCGACCCTGGACGAGAAGGAAGCGGCCTACTACCAGGCGGGCTGGTCGCATACCGAACTGCCCGGCCGCTCCTACCAGTACGCGGGCATCTATGCGGGCGGCTCCTCCATCGCCAACGGCCGCAAGACCGACTGGCTGGACGCGAACCTGACGGCCATCACCCACATCCCGGAAGTCCGGCTCATCGTCACCTGCCGCGTGGAGGCTTCGCTGCTTCGAAACTCGCAGAATCTGTCCTCCCACGCGTTCACCGTGTCGGGGAACAGCCTGGCGCCCACCGGCGGCAACATCTACGACGGCGACAGCTACACCGCCGTCTGCCCGGTCGCTTACATTGACCTGGACGGCATGCGCCATCCCTGGACCGCCGCCTCGGCCGACGATCCCGCCCTGCAGCGGCTCATCCTCCGCTCGGGCAATATGTACACGTTCGCCCGGGACGGCTATGACCCGTACCTGAGTGCGAACCTGAGTCTGACGAAGGAGATTGGCGACCACGTGTCCCTGTCCTTCTTCGCCAACAATTTCACGAACGCCCGTCCGTACCGGAAGAGCCACGCCACCGGCGTCAGCGCCATCTTCACGCCCGCCTTCTACTACGGACTCACCTGCCGGATCAAGCTATGAAACGGTTCTTTCTCATAGGATTGGCCTTGCTCGTGGCGGCCTGCGTCGAGGATTACAAGAGTCCCTGGCCGGACGCCCTGCAGCTGCTGTCGGTGAACGCCGTGTATCCGGACGGCTATGCGCACGCGGTGCACGAAGGCGCGGTCATCCGCATCGAGGAAATCTCCTCCGGCGCCGCCTACCTGGCCAAGACCGACCGCCGCGGCCTCGCGGAGATCCAGGTCCCGCCGGGCATCTACCGCATCACCTGCAGCGACCGCACCGGGAAGGACCTGTTCAACGGCGCGGCGGACAAGGTGGTGGTCACGGAGCGGCGCATCGTGGACCTGCGGCTGGCGCATTCCACGGCCGGCGGGCTCGTGGTCAAGGAAATCTACACCGGCGGCTGCAGCAAGGCCCCGCAGGAGGGCACCTACCAGAGCGACCAGTATTTCATCATCCACAACAACGATTTCGAGACGGCGTACCTGGACAGCCTCTGTTTCGGCACCCTGTCGCCGTACAACAGCACTTCCGTCAATAACTGGACGGAGCGCGACCCGGTGACGGGGGAGACGGTCTTTCCGGATTTCGCGCCGGTCGTGACCGTGGTCTGGCAGCTGCCCGGAAGCGGGAAGGACTTCCCGCTGGCCCCGGGCGCGGATGCCGTCGTGGCCCTCCGCGGCGCCATCGACCATACCCTCCAGTACCCCCTGTCGGTGAACCTGAACCGGCCGGACCTGTTCGCCTGCTACAACCCGACATACTTCCCGAATCCGACTTACCACCCTGCGCCGGGCGACCTGGTGAAGCCCGAGCGCTATGCGCAGGTGGTCATCAAGACGGGCCAGTCCAACGCCAACACCTTCTCCATCTCCTCGCCGACGGTCGTCCTCTTTCGGACGCCGATGCCGGCCGGGGAATACGTCCTCCAGCCCGATGTGGTCCGGGTCACGCCCGGCAACAGCGCGGACCGCGTGGTCGTGGTCCCGTACGAGTGGATCGTGGACGCCGTGGAGGTGTTCGACGGCCGTTCCTCCAGCAACGGGAAGCGGGTAGCGCCCGCCGCCGACGCGGGATTCGTCATCCAGAGCGATATTTACAAGGGGCATACGCTGCGGCGGAAGGTCGATGAAAAGGCCAGCGCGGAGAACGGATACGAGGTCCTCGTGGACACGAACAATTCAAGCAACGACTTCTATGAGAGCGAGATACAAAGCCTGCATCCTTAGCCTGCTGGTGCCGCTGGCCCTGCAGGGCCAGGACATCGGCCTGCTGCGGCTGAACCCGGTGACGGGCAGTCGGGGCAAGGCCGACGTATACGGCGGCTACGAGGCGGGCGGCTACCATACCGCCTTCGCCCCGGCCTCGCTTTGGAAGGCCGGCGCCTCCGCGCAGGGCACGCACCACGGCGAGAACACGTCCTTCACGGGCTCCTTCTCCTTCGAGCAAATCGAAGGTAAGGACCAGTTCACGTCCGTGTTCCTGGAGCCGGGCTATTTCCCGGTCGATGTGCTCGAATTCACCCCCGGCGACAAGACGCGCCAGACTTACAAGCTGGGCGGCGGCTTCGCCACCACGTTCGCGGAGGAGTTCGTCTTCGGCGTCAAGGCCGATTATACCGCCGCGAACTTTGCCAAGCGCAAGGATATCCGCCATACGACCTATGGTATGGACCTGCAGGTGGAGCCGACCTTCGCCGTCATCGGCGACAACGGAATCGGGATTTCCGCCGCCTATGTCTTCCGCAAGCGCACGGAAACGATTGACGCCGAGCAGGTAGGCGCCGCGACGGACCAATCCTATTTCGCGTTCCTGGACAAGGGAATGCGGTACGGCACCTACCAGGTCTGGGACGGCGACGGCATCCATCTGGACGAGGCGGGCGTGGGCGTTTTCCCCGTGAAGGAATTCACGCACGGGTTTTCCTATATCATCCAGATGCCTGTGGCCTCAGCCGGCATGAGCCTGCTGTGGAAGCACGGTTCCGTGGGCGAGAAGGGCTATGACTGGTTCCGGTACCCGGGCTCCTCCTGGAAGGTCTTCCTGGAAGGCCGCTTCAAGGGCGGTCATTCCCTCCGTCTGGACTTCAACCTGCAGAACGACCAGCTGGAGGAATCCGTGCTGGACAAAGTCAGCGCCGGCGGCATCACGACACCCACGGTGTACGCCTGGAACGCCGTTTCCGACCGGAATTGGGGGAGCCTGGACCTGACCTACGCCGTCCGGTTCCAGAACGGGCCTCTGAAGCGCCTGCAGGCCGTTTTGCACGGCGGCCTCTGGGAGGAGAAATCCTACCTGATGTATCCCTACGAGGACCAGACGATGCGCTATAACGGCATGGCGACCCTCGTCGCGGCCTTCGGCTTCGGTCCTGTGGACCTGAACCTGCGGGTGAACGGCGGCGCCGGCGCCTGGAAGGACCAGGGCCTCCAGGGAGGCACGGACGCCGTCGAATCGGCCCCGTTCCGCCTGCTGCCCGACTGGCTCCGGAAGATGGAGTATTTCTCCACCACGAAGGCGGGCGCGGGATTGACCTTGGCCTACCACCTGCCTTTCGTCCGCGGCTTGTATGTCCAGGCCGAGGGGACCTGGCTCCACGGCTTCGGCATCGACCTCCTTCCGGGGGCGGACCGCTGGAGCTCGACGGTGAAGGTCGGTTACGATTTTTGAGAAAAACGTCATATTGAAGATGAAAAAACTGTTCAGATTCCTCGGTATCGCACTCTGCCTGCTTTCTCCGGTCCTCGGGAAGGGCCAGGATCCAGGCTTGTTCCGGATGAAGAAGGACCTGCCGCCGGAGAACGACATCGCCCTTTGGGGCGGGGTCGAGGACGGCCGGTTCAAGCCGACCCACGCGCCCCTCTTCCAATGGAAAGCCGGTGCGGACGCCCGCCTGGTCCGCCACGGGATTCGCACCTCCTGGACGGGGACCATTTCCCTGGAACAGGCGATGGGCAAGTACCAGAGTTCCTCCCTCTTCCTGGAGCCGGGGTATTTCCCGGTGGACCTTTGGGACCAGAGCGCGGGAACGGCGTCCCGGCAGACCGGGCGGGTGGAAATCGGCCTCCTCAGCGACGTGTCGGACCTGTGGGCCGCGGGCTTCAACGCCTCCGTCAAGGCGGCGAACGAAGCGAAGCGGGGCGGGTTGAACCATTCGACCTTGGGTGTGGAGGCGCAGCTGGAACCCACGCTCACCTTCATTTCGGACGACGACGCCTGCTTCGTCTCCTCCTATCTTGTCCGCGTACGCACGGAACGCGCGAAGGCGGGCCGGGCCGGCGACGGGGTTCTGCCCGTTTTCCGGGACAACGGCATGCGGTACGGCGAGTATGAGACCGAGATGGGCCTTTTCCCGGTCCTGGAGCTCTCCCACGGCTTTTACGAGCGGTATTACAGCCCCGAAATGTCCGGCGGTTTCGGAATCACCTGGAAGCGCGGCCGAGCCGGGGAGAAGAACTACAGCCAGTTCAAGTTCCCGGGAAGCACGCTGAAAGGTTTCTTCGAGTTCACCCGCGAGGGCTTCGAGATCGACCAGGTGTACCGCGTGTCTTATCAGCGCGACCGTGACCAGCTGCGGGAAGCCCGAGAGGGCGGATTCGCCGCTCTTTCGGACCGGGTGACGAGAGATGCGAAGTTCAGTTTCTCGCTCCAGCCCCACGAGGGTGCCGTGAAGCGCGCCGGCATCGATCTGGACGGCAACCTATGGAGGGAACGCGCCGTCGTGTCCATTCAGGACGTGGCCCGGATGCTCGGAGGTACGGCAACGGCCTTTGCGTCCCTGACCTTCGGCTCCGTCGACCTGGACGTCCGCGCGTCGGTGGGCGGAGGCCGCTGGCTGGACCGCGGCCGGACATATGAGGATCCCGGAAAGGATCTCCGGCTGGTGGAAGACTGGAGAAAGAACATGGATTACCGCATGCTTCCCCGGCTGGGAATGGGCGGAACGTTCACCTACCACGCCTCTTTCCTGGAGGGGCTGACCTTCCAGGTCGACACCGACTGGCTCCGGGCCTTCAAGAAAGTCCATCTGGGCGGCAAGAACCGGAACGTCGCCACCCTTCGGATCGGATATCATTTTTAACGAACATAACAACGTATTGTCATGAAGAGAGCTATCATTTTTGTGGGCGCGGCCGTCCTGGCCCTCGTCGCTTGCAACAAGAATCCGCAGCCCGGCCGCGAGCCGGTCGATTTCTCCCAGTACAAGGTCCGCGTGGAACCCGTGATCACCCGCGTGACCGAAACGAATTTCGAGAACGGCGACGCCATCGGCGTGTCCATCCTCCGCAAGAGCGGCGACTTCGCCGCCAACGCGAAGTTCACCTACGACGGGACCGCTTTCGCCGGCGACCTCAACTGGTATGAGGACGGCGAGGAGGCCAGCACCCTCAAGGCCTATTATCCCTACAAGGAGGGCGAAGGGCTTCCCACTTCTTTCTCCGTCCAGCACGACCAGACCAAAGGAATCTCCGCGTCCGACTTCGTTTCGGCCGTCAAGGAGAACGTCCTTCCGAGCGCCAACGCCGTCTCGGTGGTGTTCAAGCACCAGCTGAGCCGCCTGGTCACCACGGTGAAGAACAATACCGGCGCCGCGATCGAGAGCATCGTGTTCGAGGAGTTTGTCCCGCAGGCCCACATCGCCGCGGACCTGACGGCGAAAGTCGTCGACGGCGCGAAATGGCAGCCGCTGATGCCTTTCTTCAAGGATGACAAGTACTATCTCATCGTCCCCGCCCAGACCGTGAAGCCGGTCGTGAAAGTGACCGCGGGCGGCAAGACGCTGACCCAGCAGCTCACCGAGGTCTCCCTGGAGCCCGGCAAGCAGTACAGCCTGTCGATGGTCGTGAACAAGGAGGAGATCAAGATCGTCCTGGCGGGCGAGATCGAGAACTGGGACGACGGCGGCGAAATCGGCGGTGGCGGCTCTTCCTTCACGGAGGACCTCGAGGACGGGTATTTCACCTATGACGACGTCAAGTACAACGTGGTCAAGATGAAGGACGGCAAGTGGTGGATGGCCCAGAATCTGGCCTATCTGCCGGAAGGCTATACCCCGGCCAGCGACCTCACGGCCGTTACCGCAGGCGTCTTTGCCCCGTTGCAGGTAAAGGCCGACCATTCCGGCCTTGAGTTTTCAACCGATCCGGCCGTTGTGGCCAAGAACGGCTACCTGTACCAGGCCGAGGTCGCCCTGGGCCTGAAGGTCGGAGACCTCACCTCCGTCGCGGACGCGCAGAAGCTGGAAGCCGCGCAGGGCATCTGCCCGCAGGGCTGGCACATCCCGACGCTGCAGGATATCATGGCGCTGGTAGGAAAGTCCGTCGGCGCGACGACCGATGCTGACGCCCCGTATTATGACGGCAACAACGGCTCCATTGCCCTCCTAAACGCGGATGGTTTCAATATGGCTCCTGTCGGCATGGTTTCCATTCAGGACAACACGAAGACATCGGGATTGCTTCAAGGCTTCAATACCAATTATCCAGACCGGATTACTTCCAGCATGTTCTGCGGTTCCACCTATGCCGGCGTCACCTACAACACCAGCGGAGACGAAACCTCCGGCGTGAAGAACCTCCAGTTCTACGGCTTCATGCCGATGACCAACAAGGCGACCGAAGCCGAATACACCTGCAACGGAACCAAGGTCAGCTACCGCATCGCCGGCCCGGTCCGCTGCGTGAGAAACGTCAACTGATGAAACGCCTCCTTCTTCTGGCCGCCCTGGCGATCCTGCCGGTGGCGGCTTATGCCGATGAGGGGATGTGGATGATCCACGCCCTGAACCAGGCGCTGGAAAAGAAGATGCAGGAGCGGGGGCTGCAGCTCTCCGCCGGAGAGATCTACAATGCCGACGCGCCGGGGACCACGGTCTCCGACGCCGTCGTGTCGCTCGGTTTCTACTGCACCGCCAGCGTGATTTCCGACGAGGGGCTCCTCATCACCAACCACCACTGCGCCTACAGCGACCTGTTCGACCTGTCCACCCCGGAGAAAAACTACCTGGAGGACGGTTACTGGGCGTTTTACCGCCAGGACGAGATTCCGCTGCAGGGGAAGGAAGTGTACTTCCTGAAGCGGGTCCTGGACGTGACGGACGAGGTGGCGGCCGTGGCGGATTCGCTGACGGCCCGGGGCGAGCGCTTCGGCTCGCGGAAGCTCACCTCCATCCTGGAGCGCCGCTACGCCGCGCGCACCGGCCTGGAGGCCTCGCTGAACTCGATGTGGGCGGGGGAGAAGTACTACCTGGCCCTGTACACCACCTACAAGGACATCCGCCTGGTGGGCGCCCCGCCGGTGTCCATCGCGGCCTTCGGCGGCGACGAGGACAACTGGGAATGGCCGCAGCACAAAGGCGATTTCGCCCTGTACCGCATCTATGACCACGGCGAGCCGCTCCATTCCCCGTGGCACCTGCGCATTTCGCGGGCCGGCTACCGGGAAGGGGACTATGCGATGGTCATCGGCTATCCCGGCCGCACCGACCGCTACAGCAGCTCCTACAAGGTCGATTACCTCACGCGGGTGGAGCGCCCGGTGACGAACCGCCTCCGCGGCAACCAGATGGAGATCGTCCGGAAATGGATGGACGCCGATCCCGCCGTCCGCGCGAAATACTCCGACTGGTTCTTCTCCCTGTCCAACGTCCAGGAAATGCAGGAAGGGGAGGTGCAGTGCGTGAAGCGTTTCGGCGTGGTGGACGAGAAGCGGGCCCAGGAGAAGGATCTCCCGCAGGATATCCTGAAGGGGCTGGCCGACGAGTACGCCGCCATCGAGGACATCGAGCGCGAGAAGGCGTACTACCGCGAGACCATCGTCCGCGGTATGCGCATCACGCCCACGATGCTCCGGATGTCCAACGCCAAGACGCCCGAGGCCCGCGACGAGATCTACCGCCGGGACATCGGCGCCCTGGATGCGCGCGTGGAGAAAGACCTCATCGCCTATTCGCTGGAAGAGTATTTCGGCCATCTGCCGGCCGATGCCGTCGGCCCTCGGCAGGATTCCCTGCGGAAGGCCTTCGGCGGCGACTGGAAGGCGATGGCGGAACACCTCTGGGACAACCCGCTCGTGTTGATGGACTTCATCACGGAGGTCAAGATCACGGCCTTCAACGAGCGCGAGAAGCACACCGGCGACCTGACGGACCTGCAGCACCGCTATACCCGGGCGTTGTACCACGACCGCGAGGCGAAGGGCATCGTCCAGTATCCGGATGCGAACTCCACGATGCGTCTGACCTATGGCGTCGTGTCTTCCCTGGAGCCCTGGGACGCGGTGTACACCTCCTGGTATTCTTCCCCTCGCGGCCTCCGCGAGAAATACAACCCGGCGCAGCACGATTTCGCCCTGCCGGCGGACTTCGTCGCCGCGCTGGACCGCTATGACGGCCCTGTCAACTTCCTGACGGACAATGACATCACGGGCGGCAACTCCGGCTCGCCGGTGCTGAACGCCCGGGGCGAAGTCATCGGCCTCGCCTTCGACGGAAACAAGGAATCCCTCGCCTCCGACGTGTCCTTCACGCCCGACTACAACAAGTGCGTCTGCGTGGACATCCGGTATGTCCTGTGGATCCTGGAGGATTACGTGGGGCTGGAGCGAATCGTCAAGGAGCTGGAGTAGCCTCGCTGCGTCGCGCCAGTAAAACGGCGATGGGCTTGCCGTCCAGGTAGGCCACGATTTCCGCGTCCGGGAAACCGAGCACGCGGACGGGGTTGAGTTGCAGGAGCGCCTCGTTGAAGGAGCGGAACACGCCCACGGAATAGGTGTAGCGCAGGGCGTTGGTCAAGCGCTCGTACACCGGGTCCAATCCCTTGATTTCATCCAGCGTCGCGTGCCGGGGTGACGTGAACAGCTGAATCTGGTAGACGACGCCTTCCGGCAGGGAGGTGTCCTGCGCGAAGCGGCCGACGGGCCCCACCTGGAAGGTGGCGGGCGCGGCCGGCGGCGCAGGGGCCACTTTGAGCTTCAGCTTCGCCCCGAGGGCGTTTTTCGAGAAAGTATAGCTGCTGCGGGCGCCCACGAATTCGCGGTCCGCCCGGTCGTCGTCCGTCACCGCTCCGCGCAGGAGGAAGGACTGTTCGATGCTCCGGACCGCGCGGGTGGTCTCTTCCAGCCGGCGCCGGAGCGGCGCGAGGGCGGCCTCGCGCTCGGCGACGGCCGACGTCAGGGCCGTGCGGTCCTCCGTCGCGGACGACAGCCGCAGCCGCAGGGAGTCCAGCAGCCGTTCGTGCCGATAGATGGAGTCGCGCAGGACGCGGGCCTCGGCGGTCATCTGCATATAGCGGCGGGTGTCGTCGTTGCCCGGGGCGTCGTCCGCGACGGCGGCGCCGTGGTCCTGCCGGGTCGGGTCGTCCAGCGGGAGCAGGGCGGCGGTCCGGGCGAGCGCGACGGGGTCGCGCATCGGCATCCGGGCGATCACCGGCTGTTTCTCCGTCACATAGATATAGACACTGTCCGGGGCGCAGTCGCGGTTGGAGGCGAACAGTGTATAACGGCCGTCCGGGGAGTCCACCAGCAGGAAATCGTCCCCGGGGGAAGAATAGGGAAAGCCCATATTCACGGGCTCGCCCCAGGTCCCCGCCTCTTCGTTCCAGGTGGACCGGTACAGGTCGAATCCGCCCATCCCGTGGAGGCCGTCCGAGGAGAAGGTCAGGGTTTTCCCGTCTTCCGACAGCATCGGGAACACCTCGTTGCCGAGGGACAGCAGGGATGCGCCCATCAGCTCGGGGCTCGACCACTCCGTCCCGTTGGTGGAGGATATGTACAGGTTGCGGGAGCCGGTGGCGTCCGGCGCGGAGAAGCAGAGGGACTGGCCGCCGCGCGGGGCGTAGGTCGGGAACCCGTCCTCGGACGGGTCCAGCGAATGCGGCGGCAGGCGCCAGGTCTGGTTCTTCAGGGGGTAGAACAGGAAGAAGTCCGTCCGGGAGAAGCGCTCGCGGGCCACCACTACCGGATCGGCGCAGAAATCCGTCATGTTCAGGGCGTTCTGGGACCGGTCCATCCGGTCGCGGAGCAGCCGGACGGTGTCCTTGTCCGTCGTCAGGGCCGCCGCGCGGGCGTAATGGTCCATCGCCTCCTCGAACCGGTACTGCCGATGCAGGCGGTCTCCCTCCGTCAGGAGCGAGTCCGTCTGCGCCCGGAGGCCGATGGCCGCCGAGAAAAGCACCATAAGGATGGAAATACCCCTTCTATACACCACAGATTGTTCGTTTTGCGAGCACAAAATTAAGAAATAGTTGCGAGAATCTTCGTTTATCAGAAAAAATTCGTAATTTTGTGCCCTTATTTTGCCGAAGTCTGCTTGGTTCGGCCCGAGCGGACGCGGCCTAATGGGAAAAATACTAATATTATAATAACGTACTACAATGCAAAGCAAAGGCTTAATCAGACTGTTCGCCATCCTGCTTGCCTTGGCCAGCATCTGGCAGCTCTCCTTCACCGCGGTCACCCGCATCCAGGAGAAGAAAGCTGCCAAAATCGCTGCCGAAAGGGCTCAGCAGTTCGTTGACGCGAACAACGTCGCCGCCGAAGTCCGCGAGTTCGTCCTGGACTCGGTGGCCAACATCCGGAACCGTGCCTACATCGACTCCATCAGCGCTGAGAAGGTTTATCTCGGATACTCCTACCAGTCCGCCAAGGAGAAGGAGATCAACCTCGGCCTCGACCTCAAGGGCGGTATGAACGTCATGCTGCAGGTCCAGCTCCAGGATCTCGTGAAGGCCCTCTCCGGCAACAGCGTCGATCCCGACTTCCAGAAAGCGCTCGATCTGGCGAAGAAGAACAACGTGAACTCCAGCCAGGATTTCATCGGCCTGTTCGAAAGCGCCTGGGCTGAGACCGCGAACGGCCGCCGGCTCGCCGAGATCTTCGGCACCTACGAGCTCCGCGACAAGGTGAAGCCCGAATCCACGGACCGCGAGGTCATCGAGGTCATCCGGGGTGAAGCCAAGAGCGCCATCGACAACTCCTTCAACGTCCTGCGCAACCGTATCGACCGCTTCGGCGTCACCCAGCCGAACATCCAGCGCATCGAGAACAGCGGCAAGATCCTCATCGAGCTCCCGGGCGTCAAGGATCCCGAGCGTGTCCGCAAGCTCCTGCAGGGTACCGCCTCCCTCGAGTTCTGGCCCACTTTCACCGCCAATGAGGTGAACCTCTATGCCGTCGACGCCCGCGTCGCGGAGATCCTCGCGAACCTCGGCGACAGCACCGCCGTCGCCAACCCGCTCCTCTCCGTCCTGCAGCCCAGCGGCATGAACAACGCCTGCATCGGCTTCGCCAACGGCGTGGACACCGTGATGGTGAACCGTTACCTCGCCATGGCGGAGGACGTCCTCCCGCAGGGCTTCCGCGGTCTGTGGACCGTGAAGCCGAGCGAGTACGTCCAGGGTGCGAACATCTACGAGCTCGTCGCCATCAAGGCCACCTCCCGTGACGGCAAGGCCCCGCTCGACGGCGGTGTCGTGACCGACGCCAACGTCGAATTCGACGGCGGCCGCAACGGCGGCAGCGGCGCTCCGCACGTGTCCATGACGATGAACGCCGAAGGCGCTTCCGCCTGGGCCCACCTCACCAAGGACAACATCGGCAAGCAGATCGCCATCGTCCTCGACGGTCTCGTGTATTCCTACCCGAACGTCCTGAACGAGATCACCGGCGGCAGCTCCCAGATCACCGGCAACTTCGACATGCAGGAGGCCGAGGACCTTGCGAACGTCCTCAAGTCCGGTAAGCTTCCGGCGCCGGCCACCATCATCCAGGAGCAGGTCGTGGGCCCGTCCCTCGGTTCCGCTTCCATCCGCGCCGGTCTCATCTCCTTCCTGATCGCCTTCCTGCTGGTGCTCGTCTATATGGTGTTCTTCTACCAGGGGGCCGGTCTCATCGCCGACATCGCCCTGCTGTGCAACGTGCTCCTGCTCTTCGGTACCCTCGTCTCCTTCGGCGCCGTCCTTACCCTCCCGGGTATCGCCGGTCTCATCCTGACCCTGGGTATGGCCGTGGATGCGAACGTGATTATTTATGAGCGCATCAAGGAAGAACTGGCCGCGGGCAAGGGCTTCTCCAAGGCCGTCACCGACGGTTACAAGAACGCCTACTCCGCCATCATCGACGGTCAGGTGACCACCCTCCTCACCGGTATCATCCTCTACATCTTCGGTTCCGGTCCGGTCCAGGGCTTCGCCACGACGCTCATCATCGGTATCATCACCTCCGTGCTGACCTCCATCTTCATCACCCGCCTGATTTTCGACGACCGCATCGCCAAGGGCAAGACCGTGAGCCTCTCCAACAACCTCACCCGGAACTTCCTGAAGAACACGCACGTCGACTTCATCGGCCTGAAGAAGTACTCCTACATCATCTCCGGCGCCCTGATCCTCATCAGCATCGCCTCCATCGCGTTCAAGGGCTTCAGCTACGGTGTCGACTTCACCGGTGGCCGTACCTACATCGTCCGCTTCGACCAGGGTGTCAAGGCCGAGGATGTCCGCTCCGCCGTGGAGAACACCTTCCAGGCTGCCGCCCAGGCCGCCGGCGAGGACCAGTACTCCGTCGAGGTCAAGCAGTTCGGCGGCGACGCCCAGATGAAGATCACCACCCAGTACAAGAACAAGTCCGAGGACACCGCCGTCGACGCCGAGATCGAGAGCCTGCTCTACGACGCCCTCAAGGGCTTCTACGCCGAGCCGACGAGCCTCGCCGAGTTCACCTCCACCCTGGAGAACCCGAACGGTATCGTCTCCTCCGACAAGGTGGGACCGACCATCGCCCGCGACATCACCCGCAGCGCGTTCATCGCCGTGTTCCTCGCCCTCCTGATGATCTTCGCCTACATCGCCTGGCGGTTCAAGGGCTGGACCTGGGGTCTTGGCGGCGTGGTCTCCCTCGCCCACACGGCCCTCATCGTCATCGGCTTCTTCTCCCTGTTCAACGGTATCCTGCCGTTCAACCTGGATGTGGACCAGACGTTCATCGCGGCCATCCTGACCATCATCGGTTACGCCATCAACGATAACGTGGTTATCTTCGACCGTATCCGTGAGCAGAAGGCCCTGCACCCGAACGCCGACTTCCGCGAGACCGTGAACACCGCGCTGAACGCCACGCTCACCCGTACCGTGAACACGTCCGTGTCCACCCTCCTGCCGATGCTCGCCATCGCGATCTGGGGCGGCGAGTCCATCCGCGGTCTGGCCGTGGCCCTCTGCCTGGGTATCGTCATCGGCACCTACGCCTCCATCCTGATCGGTACCCCGATCATGTACGACGCCACGATGAAGGGCGCCAAGAAGGTGGCTGCCGAACCCAAGAAGAAATAATCTCTTCTCGGTTTGAACGAAAGGACCGGCTCATTCGAGTCGGTCCTTTTTTGTGTCTTATTTCTCCCGGCGGATGAGAAGGGTGAGGCCGAGGAAGGTGAGGGCGGCGTTGAGGAGGAGGAGTTCGTAGCTGAACTTGTAGCCGCCGAACCAGCGTTCGGAGTTGAGCTGGAGGACGAGGCAGATGACCGGGGCGAGGAGCGCGACGAGGGGAACGTACTTGTCCTTGACCTGCTTTTTCGTGAGGATGCCGAAGGCGAAGAGGCCCAGGATGGGTCCATAGGTGTAGCTCGCGAGCTTGTAGACGGCGTCGATGGCGCTGGTGCTGTTGAGGGCGTTGAAGACGACGATGGTCACGGCCATCAGGACGGCCATCGCGAGGTGGACGCGCTTGCGGGTCTTGACATCGCCGGTCTTGTCCAGGATGTCCACCGTGAAGGAGGTCGTGAGGGAGGTGAGGGCCGATCCGCCGGCGCCGTAGGCGCTGATCATCAGGCCGACGACGAAGAGGACGCCCACCACGGCGGGCAGGAGGCCGCCGGTGGCGACGGCCGGGAAGAGGCTGTCGCCGGTCTCGGCGATGCCGTGCCTGGCCGCGAACTGGTACAGGAGCGACCCCAGGCACAGGAAGCCGGCGATGACGACCGTCTGCAGGAGGCTGCTCACGACGAGGTTCTTCTGCGAATCGCGGTAGTCTTTGCAGGCCAGCGTGCGCTGCATCATGTCCTGGTCCAGGCCGGTCATCGCGATGACCGTGAACAGGCCGCCCAGGAGCTGTTTCCAGAAGTATTGCGGGTGGTTCACGTCGTCGAAGAAGAATACCCGCTCGTGGATCCGGATGCCGCCGAGGTCCTTGCCGATGAAGAAGATCGCGAGGGCGACCGCCACGATCATGCAGGCGGTCCGGACGACGTCCACGCCGATGACGGATTTAACGCCGTGGCGGTAGGTGAGCGCCAGGCAGACCGCCACGTTGCAGAGCACGTTCAGCCAGAAGGGGAGGCCGAGGGGGGTGAACACGAGCAGCTGCAGGGTCAGGCACACGAGGAACAGCCGGACCGACGCGCCCAGCATCTTGGAAATGAAGAAGAACCAGGCGCCGGTCTTGTAGGAGGCCAGCCCGAACCTATTCTCCAGGTACTGGTAGATGGAGACGACGTTCAGCTTGAAATACAGGGGCGTGAGCACGAAGGCGATGACCAGGTAGCCCAGGAAAAAGCCGATGCACATCTGCAGGTAGCCGAACCCGCTCGTTCCCACCATGCCCGGCACGGAGACGAACGTCACGCCGGACATGCAGGAGCCGATCATCGCGAAGGCGACGACGGCCCAGTGCGTCTTGCGTCCGCCGTTGTAGAACGACGAATCTTGACCCTCTTTCTGCTTCATTTCAGGTTCTCCTTATGGGCGCGGCCCACCGGCAGGGGCGTGTCCACGCCGACGAGTTTCACGGACGTGGCCTTCTTGCTTTCGATGCGGTGGACGGGGACGATGTAGGACCGGTGGATGCGGACGAATTTCCCTTCCGGAAGCATCTCCAGCAGGGCCTTCATCGTGATCTGGGAGACGACGTCGTCCTGGTGGTCCAGGTGCAGGCAGGCGTAGTTGTTCCGGGCTTCGATGTACTGGATCGCGGCGAGCGGGACCGTGACGTCCTTGTAGTCCGCCTTTACCGTCACCGTCTCGCCGGCGACGGCGTGGGCGGCCAGGACGTCCACGGCGGACTGCACGGCCTGCGCCGCCGTCCGCTCGTCCTTCGCCTGCTCCAGCCGCTTCGTTTTCAGCGAGAGGAAGCCGGTGGCGAGGCCTGCGCCCATCGCGCCGATATAAAGGGTCCAAACCGCCTGCTGGTACATATAGAGCCGCGGCGGCCGGTCCGCGATCATCTCGCGGGGGAAGGACACCTGCTTCAGGCTCATCAGATAGGTGAGCACCGTCGCGATGAACACGACCGCCAGCGCGGTCCACCGTTTGCGCGTCGCAAACAGCGTCGGGACCAGGTGCCGGCCCAGGTACCAGCAGAGGTAGGTCCATAGCAGGTAGACGAGGACGTCCGACGCCCGCCAGAGAATCCATTCCTCGACCGGGAAGACCGACACGAGGCAGGGAATGAGCACCAGGCAGACGCCGAGGTCCACCCAGGTTTCCATCTTCGGATCAAGTTTCTTTCCTTTCGCTTTCATCGTAAGGCAAAGGTACGGATTTTTCGGTCAATCCGTCGTTGAAACGCGAATAAATGTCGTTTACCCGTTAATCGCCCGCAGGATTTCTGCGACCCGACCGGCGTCCGTGACCTTCTTTCCGTCCCGGGTCACCGAGGCGGAGGCGTGGATTTCAGCGCAGCCGGTCGCGGCGAGGATGCGCGCGGCGTTGCCGGGCGTGACGCCGCCCCCGGGAAGGATCCCGATCCTTCCGCGGGCGCGCCGCCGCAGCTCGCCGAGCCTCGCCGCCCCCGCCTCCGCCGTCGCCGCCTGCCCGGAAGTCAGGATGCGGTCGCACCCCAGGCCGATGATCTGCTCGAGCGCGTCAAAGGGCCTGCGGCAGCGGTCGAAAGCCCGGTGAAAAGTGATGCTGACCCGATGTCCCGGACCCGGGAAGAAATGGCTGTCATTCGCGGCGTGACACAGGTCGGAGCGCAGCAGATCGGCCGCCAAATTATAAGACTCCACCAGCGAAACCAGCCGCTCCATCAAGGGCACGTCCACATCCCCCTCCGGGGTCAAAGCGCCGATGACGATGCCGTCCGCCCCGGCCTCCAGTGCCTCTTCAACCTGCGCGGCCATCGCATCGGCCTCCGCCGGCGAATAGGCGAAATCGCCCGCCCGCGGGCGGATGAGTACGTGGACGGTCAGGGAGGGGTAGCGGGCCTTGGTGTCGCGGACCCAGGCCACGGGCGGCGTCAGCCCGTCGGCCTCGAGGTCCGCGCAAAGCTCGACGCGCCGCGCTCCTCCGAGCACGGCGGCATCGACACTTTCCGGATTGCCGCAGCAGACTTCCAGCAGGGCCATCCCTTACCGCTTCAGGTGGCGTTTGATGAGCTCCCGCTTGGTTTCGGGCCCATAGGCGTATTCCCCCACGTCAATGCTGTCCAGGAGGTACAGGTCACTGCCCTTGAAGAGGGTGGATTCGGCGACGGCGCGGATGTCGCGCGCCTTGTCCATCGACTCTTTCGGGATGATCAGGTGGCAGGGGAAGACATAGGCGATGGGATTGATGGCTACGGCGTGGGCGACTGAGCGGACGCCCTGCGGGTTGCCGCAGAGCGCCGCGAACTCGGAGTAGCTGTACAGGCGGGGTTCCAGTTCGAAGAGCGTCTTCCATACGCCGAGCTGGAACTTGGTGCCGAACAGGCGGAAATCCTCCCACGTGAGCGTTCCCGCCATCGCGATCAGTTCTTCCGTCGAGACTTTCTGGGTCGTGATGACATCGACGCTAGTCGGGGGGAGCTGGGCCACTTTCGCCGCAATCTCGGCGAAATGCCGGTAATCGGCGGCGATGGACGCGATCTTGCCGTCGATTTCCGTGATAATCCATTCGGTAACCATACGCGCGGGACGTTACTTGCGCTTGAAGATCAGCTGGCCGATGCCCCAGCAGAGGGCGGCGACGACCATGCCGTTGATGGAGGCGAAGCCCCAGTGCACGAGGTTCGCGACCACGGCGCCGGCGATCACGCCGACGACCGCGCTCCAGTCGACGACGGGTTCCTGGACCTCCTTCCCGCGGTTGCAGAAGTAGTGGAGGATGAGGATGATGCCCACCGGCGGCAGGGTGCAGTTCAGCACGTTCAGCCAGTCGCAGAAGTTCCAGTACAGCCACACGGCCGCAACGGTGCCGATGAGGCCCGAGATGATGACCCAGGTCTTCTTCGAGAGGCCGAAGATGTTCGACAGGCCGAGGCCCGCGGTGTACAGGGCGTTGTCGTTGGTGGTCCAGATGTTCAGGCCCAGGACGAGGACGGCGAGGTAGAACAGGTTGAGGTTCAGCATCACCTCGAAGATGTCGTTGCCGCCCACATAGATGCTGGACACGGCGCCGAACAGGAACATCAGGCTGTTGCCGATGAAGAACGCCACGACCGTGATCCACAGGCCCACCTTGCCGCTCTTGGCAAAGCGGGTGAAGTTCGGGGTGGCCGTGCCTCCTGAAACGAAGCTGCCCACGACGAGGCCCGCGCCCGCAATCACGCCGAGGTCCTTCGACCCCTTCGCGAACTGCTCGACGAGGCCGGCGTCGCCGTGGCGGATGGCCATGATCATCGCGACGGTACCGAGGATGGCGACCGCCGGGACGGCGATGTAGCTGATGATCGTCAGGCTCTTGATGCCGAAATAGGCGCTGGCGGTCATCAGGATGCCGGCGATGGCGACGAGGAGATAGCCCTGCCAAGGCATCGAATCCGGCGTCACTTCCAGGCCCATCAGCTCTTTCGCCACGGGGATGGCGAACATCGCGAGGCCCACGCCGAACCAGCCGGTCTGCGTGAAACTGATCATCGCGCTAGGGAGCCAGCTGCCCTTGGTGCCGAAGCTCCGGCGGGCGAGCATGTCCAGCGACAGGCCGCTTTCCGCGCCGATCCAGCCCAGCGTGCCCGTGTAGGCCGCGAGGATGATGCCGCCCAGGATGAGGGCCCAGACGAAGCCCCACCAGTCCAGGCCGGCGGCCAGTTGCTGGCCCACCCACATGCTGGCGGAGAAGAAGGTGAATCCGAGCATCACCATGAACATGCTCAGGTTGCTCTTGCGTCCGGCCGCATCGACCGGCGACGTCGTGTAGTCGACGTCGGTGATCTTCTTGTTACTCATATTGCTTCAGGATTGCGTTGATTGCGTTGACGCGCTGGAGGGCGATGGCTTCCAGCGAAAGGGCGGCGGCGTTCTCCAGGAGCGCCGACTCCTCGTTCCAGAGGTCCAGGAGGCCGGTTTCCGGCAGCTCCGTGAAATGATTGACTTCCAACCACTCTTCGTAGGAGAGCGGATGGTCGTAGCCCAGCTTTTCCGCGACGAAGGCCACCGGGTCGATCTGCGCGGCCCGGCCCCAGATGCCTTCCCAGTACTCCAGCGCCTCGTGGAAATGGACCGGAATCTCGTACCGGCGCGCGCCGCCGTCGTAGATGATGCACTTCTCCAGCAGGGAATAGGGATGGCCCAGCACGAAGCGGCGGAATTCCGGCGAGACGCAGCCTCCCTTCCAGCCGAAGTCGATGTCCGGCACGTTGATGCCCGAGGCGCCGCTGTTCTCGTAGACCGTGAAGACGCCCTCGTAGAAGAAGCATTCGAAGCCCTCGAACTCCGGGAAGACGGCGCGGATGTCCTCGGCCATCTTCTCCATCAGGGTGATGGCGCGGGTGCCGCCGATGGTGAAGAAGATGATCTTGCGGATGCTGCCCCCGCGGCGGCGGAAGCGGTCCACCACCTGCGACAGGCACAGCCGGAGGGTGTCGCCCGTCGCGATGATGTCGCCGATGACGAGCACCCGGTCCTTGGAGACGCGGATCTTCTCGTACTTGATGTCCAGCCCCGTGATGATGTGGTTCTCGATGATGCGCTCGCAGGAGACGAAGTGGATGTCCCGCACGCGGATGCCGTTGCGGGCGCACGCCTCCTCCACGGGATAGTTCAAGCCGCCGCGGAGGATGGTCAGGATGTCGACGTCGCCGCCCGCGCCGGGGAACAGGAGGCGGAGGGCGGCGACGGTGGCGGGCAGCATCGCCTGGTAGGAGTCGAAGCCGACGACTTCCGGGAACGCCATCAGCTGCCGGGTCCCCGCCCCGCTCAGGATGTAGTAGCGGTTGGTGAATTGCGGGCTGTGCAGCTCGTACAGGCTCGTTTCATAGTGCAGGCCGACGAAACGGAGGCTTGCTCCCTGGAGACAATCGGAGGCCATCACCGTACGTAGGGTTTCAGTTCGTTCCAGGGGATGGAGATGGAGATCACGCCCACGGAGAAGGGAGCGATGACATAGGGCTGGTAGTACCAGGTGACGCCGTCCTTCGTGACCTCATAGAGGCCGTTCGGGACCACCAGGCCGGGGTCGGAGACGGCCGCGAGGGCCTCTTCGTCGCCCTCCAGCGCCTCCGGAAGGTGCGCCTGGAGCAGGGCGGCGACCGGCTCGCGGTAGCCGTCGGCGAAGAAGGCCTCTTCCGGCACGATCTCGCCGGTCTTCTTGTCGAAGACCACGGGCGTCATCGTGCTGATGCCGTGGGCGCCGCCGCGGTCGCTGTAGAGTTCCACCATATAGGACAGATACTGCTTGTAGCGGCCGGAGAAGTAGCCGTTGACGTGGTCCTCCCAGGTTTTGGCGCCGAAGCCGCCTTCCAGGCCTTCGTACTCGTTGAAGTACTCGTCCTTGAGGTTGTCCTCGTAGCGGAGGGCGGTCTCCTCCACGGAACCGGGAATCTCCTCCATGTCGAAGACGGTGTTCAGGATGCCGTCCTCGATCTTCGCGAGGACCTCCGCCTTGGCTCCCTTCACGGGATATTCGATGGACACGGACTGCAGGAGGGAGTCCGTCTGCCCTTCGCAGAGGGGCGTCGCCTGCTCGTCGGAGTAGGTGGCGGTCCGGAGGTTGCAGCCGGCCGCGAAGATCAGGATCGCGGCAAAAGATAAGAAACGTTTCATATCGTCAATCGTTGTTCATTTCACCGATGTCCACGGGCCGCGGGGTCTTGTCCCCCATCAGCCAGCGGGAATAGTGGTCCGCCATCTTCCAGAAGAACCACTCGTTCATGTCGCCGAAGCCGTGGCGCTGGCCGGGCATGATCACGTACTCGAAGCGCTTGTTCGCCCGGATGAGGGCGTTCGCCACGCGGATGGAGTTCGCCGGGTTCACGTTGTTGTCCGTATCGCCGTGGACCAGCATCAGGTGGCCCTTCAGGCGGGAGGCGATCTGCGGGTTCGTCTCGATCTTGTACACGAAGGTGGTATCGCCCTTCTCGATCTTCTCGGCGATGCCGTGGTGCTGCTCGCTCCACCAGCGGTTGTAGATGCGGTTGTCGTGGTTGCCGGCGCAGGAGACGGCCGCCTTGAAGAAGTCGTTGTACTGGAGGAGCGCCGCCGTGGACATGAAGCCGCCGCCGGAATGGCCGTGGATGCCCACGCGGTCCAGGTCGATGTACTTGTGCCGCATCCCGAGCTGCTGGATGGCGTACTTCTGGTCCTCCAGGCCATAGTCGCGCAGGTTGCCGTAGCCGTAGTTGTGGTACCACTTGGAGCGGTTCGGGTGGCCGCCGCGGTTGCCCACGGTGATGACGATCATCCCGATCTGGGCGAGCCGGTCGATGCGGGTCATCCCGCTGGACCAGGCGACGTTGTTCGCTTCCACCTGCGGGCCGGGATACACGTAGTCCGCAAGGGCGTAGACCTTCGTGGAGTCGAAGTCGAAGGGCTTGTAGATGGCGCCGTGGAGGTCCGTGATGCCGTCGGCCGCCTTCACCACGAAGCGTTCGGGGAACTTGTAGCCCGCCGCGAAGAGCTGGCTGAAGTCGGCCTCCTCCAGCTCGGTGCGCTTTCCGGCGGCCGAAATCAGGGCCGCCGCCGGCTTGCAGTCCACGCGGGAGTAGTTCGCCACGAAATACTTGCCGTCGTCCGGGGCGACCGCCGCGACGTTCATGTCGTCCATGTCCAGCTGCTGCATCGGACCGCCGGCGAGCGGGACGCGGAAGGTGTGCATCTGGTACGGGTTCTCCGCCTTGTTCACGCCGCAGGCGGCCACGAGGAGGAAGCCGTCGCCCACCGCGACGACGTCGTCCACATGGAAGGCGCCCTCGGTGAGGTTGCGCTTGAGCGTGCCGTCAGGGCCGTAGAGGTAGAGATTGGCCCAGCCGTTGCGCTCGGACCACCAGACGAAGCTGCCGTCCGGGAGGAAGCGCGGGCTGCGGGACTCCACGTAGGTGTTCATCCGCTCGGAGACGATGGTCTTCGTGCTGTCGGCGCCCACGTCCACGCGGCACAGGTCCAGCCGCTTGAGGTCGCGGCTCAGGCGCGTGACCCAGAAATGCTTCCCGTCACCCATCCATTTGCCGCCGCGGAACTCGTTGTAGGCGTCTTTCTGCGTCCGCGGAGCGTCCAGGATGCTGATGTCCTGGTCCTTGAAGGCGATGCTTTTCACGGCCTGCTTGTTGCCTTCGGTGTCCATCACGTACAGGTACGGAGTGGGCCCGGGCTCGCCCGGCATCTGGTACTTGTAGGTCTCCAGCTTGGGGCGCGGCTCGGTGACCGAGTTGATCACCCAGAAGGGCTTGATCTTGGACATGTCCCAACGGACGATGGCGAACTTCTTCCCGTCCGGCGACCAGGAGATGGCCGCGGAGCCCCGCTTCGTGGAGTCCGTCTGCATGTCGCCGTTGTAGCTGTTTCCGTCCCAGGAGAATTCGGCCGTGCCGTCCTTCGTGAGGGCGATTTCCACGATCGTGCTGTCCTTCTCGTCCTTCGCCGCCTTGCGGAGCGAGGTGGAGTCCATCAGGTACAGGTTGT
Organism: uncultured Bacteroidales bacterium; assembly: GCA_947169405.1. Lineage (GTDB taxonomy): Bacteria > Bacteroidota > Bacteroidia > Bacteroidales > UBA932 > Cryptobacteroides. Next base: position 3,916 of record CAMVPS010000020.1, on the reverse strand, counting down.
GGTTCTTCACGTACACGCCCTTGGTGCCGTCGGGGGAGACATTGGCCCAGGCGGGATACTTCCGCGGGTGCTCGTCGGTGTCCCAGGTGAGCTTCTTGGTGGCGATGTCATAGTAGAACCGGTACTTGACGAACTCGGTCTTGCCTTTCTTCTTCGCCGACGTGTCCTTCTTCTCGGTCTTGGAAGTGATGTCGAACTGGAAGTACTTGTCCTCCTTCAGCTCCAGGCTCAGCGGGAGGTGCTGGGCGTCGTACGGATCGCGGGTGATCTCGGTGATCTGCATCGCCAGCTTGTCCATGTCGAAGAGCTCGCTCTTCTTTCCGGCGACCGGGTCCACGAGGTAGTACTTCGTGCCCTGGGCGGTCTTCCAGCTGTACCAGAAGCGGTCACCTTCGGCGAACCAGTGGGGAGTGATCTTGGTGGAATACAGCAGCTGGCCCACGCGCTTCTGGGAGAAGCGGGAGGCGAGTTCGTAATTGGCCTTCGTGACCTTCTGGGGGGCGGCCTTCCGGGGCTGCTGGGCGGCCGCGGAAAGGGTCAGCGCGAGGGCGAGGAGGGTGAGTATCTTTTTCATTGCAGGGTGATTTTCGCGGGGTTGAGGCCCTTGGCGGCCACGGAGACGGTGATCTCACCGGGGCCGGTCCGCCGGACGATGGCGGAGCAGAGGCCGTGGAAGGCCTGGATGGACGGGCTGTGGAAAGGGGTATGGCTGGTGGGGTCGCCGGCGTCGGTCGCGACGAGGACGCCGGGGCCTTTGACCTTGAATTCAAGCAGGTTGTCCGCGTCCGGGACCACGACGCCGGCCTTGTCCTGGACGAGGGCGGTGACGAAGGTCAGGTCGTCGCCGGCGAAATCGACCTCCAGGGCCGTCTGCGCGGCCTTTCCGGCCGTGACGGTCTCGGCTTCCGCCCACGGCGCGCCGTTCTTGTAGGCGACCACCTTCAGGGTTCCGGGCCGATAGACGACGTCATCCCAGACGATGCGGTAGCCGTCCTTGGCCTTCCGGCCCATCGACTTGCCGTTCACGAAAAGCTCCGCCTCGTCGCCGGTGGTGTACACGTGGACCGGGGTCACCTGGCCTTCGCGGCCGGGCCAGGTCCAGTGCGGAAGGATGTGGACCATCGGCAGTTCCGGGCGCCAGCGGGCCTGGTAGATCCAGTAGCGGTCCTTCGGGAAGCCGGCCAGGTCGATGATGCCGAAGTACGAGCTCCGGGAGGGGAGGGGGACGTCGGCGATGGTCTGGCCCCAGCCCGCGACCATCTTCTTGAAGGCCTCGCGCTCCTCCTCGGTGTGGAAGTTCGTCAGCACGGACGGGTCCATGTTGAAGGGCGTGGGCTCGCCCAGGTAGTCGTAGCCGGTCCAGACGAACTCGCCGGCGCACTCGGGCACGGCGTCCTCGTACTGCCACTCATAATCGGGCTTGGAGGCCCATCCGGGGGCGTAGAGGTCGTAGGAGCTCACCTGGAAAGGCGCATCCATCGACCATCCCTTGCCCTTTTCCTGCTCCACCGGGAAGCGGTAGTACCCGCGCGTGGAGATGCAGGAGGCCGTTTCCGAGCCGAAAACCGGCTGGCCGGGGTGGTCCTTCACGAACTGCGCGTATTGATGCGGCTTGTAGTTGAAGCCGTACACGTCGAGGGTTCTCGCGTAGCCCTGGCCGGCCGCCCAGGGGTTGTCGTTGCCGGCGGACGTGGGCCTCGTCGGGTCCTCGCGGTGGCAGATGTCCGTGAGCATCTGCGGAATCCACCACTTGGTGCTGTCGCCCTGCTCGCCGCATTCGTTGCCGATGGACCACAGGATCACGGACGGATGGTTCCGGTCACGGTGGATGAGGGCCACGAGGTCCTTTTCCGCCCATTCCTCGAAGAGTTCCGCATAGCCGTGCTCCTTCTTGGGCACCGTCCAGGTGTCCGTGAGCTCGTCCATCACCAGGAAGCCCATCCGGTCGCACAGGTCCAGGAACTCCGGCGCCGGGGGATTGTGGGAGGTGCGGATGGCGTTGCAGCCCATTTCCTTGAGCATCTCGAGGCGGCGCACCCAGGCGTCGTCGTTCCAGACGGCGCCGAGCGCGCCCGCGTCGTGGTGCAGGCACACGCCCTTGAGAAAGGTCTTTTCGCCGTTGAGGTAGAAGCCGTCGGCCTTCCATTCCGCCCGGCGCACGCCGAATGGCGTCACATAAGTGTCCAGCACCTCATCGGGGGTCTCCACGGTGGTGCGGGCGAGGTACATCGTCGGGCTGTCCGGGGTCCAGAGGCGGGCGCCCTCCAGGTCGAAGGTCTGCCAGACGGTCTTCCCGTCCTCGATCCGCTCGATGCTGCGGGTCTCGGCGAGAATGCGGTCGATGACCATTTCCTCCCCGTCGCGCTTGATGCGGTCCTGGCGGATGATCCGCGTCCGGACCATCCCCACCGTCTCCTCGCCCGCGTGCTTGAGGGTGACGCGGAGGGCGACCGTGGCGTCGGCCTGGTTCAGGTTCTTGTCGACCGGGCCGATTTCCGTCGTGACATAGGTGCCCCAATGGGCGACGGAGGTCTTGTTCGTCTTCGTGATCCAGACGTTGCGGTAGATGCCGCCGCCGGGATACCAGCGGGAGGATTCCTCGGGATTGTCGATGTGGATGGCGATCTCGTTCTTCCCGGCCTTCAGCGCCGGGTTCAGGCGGATGGCGAAGGAGGCGTAGCCGTACGGCCAGCCGCCGAGGTCGACGCCGTTCACCGTGACGGTCGCGTGCGACATCGCTCCGTCGATTTCCAGGTCGATGTCTTGGGTGAGCAGCTCGTCCAGGCCCACGGTCAGCGTTTTCTGGTAGACGGCCTTTCCCCACCAGGCCAGCTTCCCGCTTTCGCCGGGATATTCCTGCCGGAACGGTCCGTCCACGCCCCAGTCGTGGGGCAGGTCCACCATCCGGCTCTCTCCGTCCTTGACAAAGGTCCAGCCTTCGTTGAAGGACGTCCGGCCTTTCGGCTGCGCCGCGGCCGCGAAGGCCGCCAGCGCCATGGCGAAGCAAACGATCAGTCTTCTCATACGCGCGTTCAAGTCTATTATGCGAATATAATAAATCTTTGAGATTTAGGCAACCCTCCCCTGTCATTTCAAGCGCCGTCGCAGGCCTACCCCCTGTCATTTCGAGCGAAGCCGCAGGCGGAGTCGAGAAATCTTGTTATCTTTGCCGTGTTAAATTGCTAAGAATATGAAGATTGCAAAGTTTTTCATCCTGGCATCCCTTTTGGTAGCGGCCGCCGCTTGCGCGCCGACGCCGCAGGAGGCCTCCTGCCCTTCCGCCCTTGACGTCATCTTCTCCCGCAAGAGCGTCCGTTCCTACACGGACCAGCCCGTCTCCGACGAGCAGGTGGAGACGATGCTCCGCGCCGCGATGGCCGCCCCGACGGGGATGAACGTCCAGCCCTGGCGCTTCGTCGTCGTGCGCGACCAGGCCGTGAAGGAGAAGCTCGCCGGCCCCCGCGGCGGCATGATCGCCCAGGCCCCCGTCGTCTTCGTCATTTGCGGTGAAACCACCCTGATGCGCAAGCCTTTCGGCCAGCCCGACGCGGAGGCTGTGGAAGTGCCGAACGGCAACTGGACGCAGGACTGCTCCGCCGCGACGGAGAACCTGCTCCTCGCCGCCGAAGCCCTCGGCCTCGGCGCCGTCTGGACCGCCGCCCATCCGTATGAGGACCGGGTGAACCCCATCCGCGAAGCCCTGGGCCTTCCCGAGAACGTCACGCCGCTGTGCGTCGTCCCTTGCGGCTACCCCGCCGGTGACGACCAGCCCAAGGACAAGTGGAAGCCCGAGAACATCCACTACGACAAGTGGTAATTCGTCCGGCTACACCGGCGGACCTCCCCGCCCTGCGGCCCGTCTTCGAGGCCGCCAAGGGCATCATGCGCGCCGACGGCAACCTCTCCCAGTGGTCCG
>CAMVPS010000019.1:0-29613 GCA_947169405.1 uncultured Bacteroidales bacterium | reverse complement strand
TGGAGTGGATCTTGCCGGTGCCGTGGCACAGCGGGCATTGCTCCATGGTGTTGATTTCCGTCACCGGGCGGATCCGCTGGCGGGTGATCTGCATCAGCCCGAACTTCGTCAGCGGCAGCACGTTGTGCTTGGCCCTGTCATTTTCCATCAGCTCCTGCATATACTTGTGGAGGGCGTTCTTGTGGTCGTTCGACTCCATGTCGATGAAGTCCACGATGACGATTCCTCCCATATCCCGGAGCCGTAGCTGGCGTGCGATCTCTTCCGCGGCGAGCTTGTTGACCTCGAAGGAATTCTCTTCCTGGTCGGCGGTCTTGGTGCGGATGCCGCTGTTCACGTCGATCACATTCAGCGCTTCCGTCGTCTCGATCACAAGATAGGCCCCCTGCCGCATCGGCACCACCTTTCCGAAGGAACTCTTGATCTGCCGGGTGACCTCGAAATGGTCGTAGATCGGCTGCTTGCCCTCGTACAGGTGTACGATCTTCTCCTGCTCGGGTGAAATGAGGGAGATGTATTTCCGGGCTTCGTCGCAGATTTTCTCGTCGTTGATCCAGATGTTGGAGAACGAGTCGTTCAGCAGGTCCCTGAGGACGGTGGTCGTCTTGCTGTACTCCGTGAAGAGCAGCTGGACATTCTTGTTCCGGGCGATCTTCTTCCAGGAGCTCTCCCACTTTTCGATGAGGGCCTTGGTCTCACCCACGAGCGTGGCCGCGTTCTTTCCTTCGGCCGCCGTGCGGATGATGGCCCCGTAATTCTTGGGGAGGATGCTCTTGACAAGCGTCTCGAGTCTACGCTTCTCCTCTTTCGACGCAATCTTCTGCGAGATGCTCACCTTTTCGGTGAACGGGAGAAGGACAATGTTGCGTCCCGCCAACGAAATTTCCGCAGTCAGTCGTGATCCCTTCGTGGATATCGGCTCTTTCACGATCTGGGAGACGATCATCTGGCCCGGCTTGAGGATTTCCTCGATCTTGCCTTCCTTGGGAAGGGGCTGGCCGATGGCGATCCTCGCGTAGAGGTCCTGGAGATTCGTGTTCTGGTTGGACTCCCGCACGAACTGGTCGAACGCGTGGAAGTACAGTCCCAGGTCCAGATAGTGGATGAAGGCTTCCTTCTTGTCCCCGATATCGACGAAGGCAGCATTGAGGTTCGGGAGGATTTTCTTCACCTTTCCCAGGTATACGTCACCTACCGTGAACTTGTTCCCAGTGCTGGACTCCGTGTTGTACTCGATCAGCCGGTGATTCTCCATCAGGGCGATGTGTACTTCCGTCGATGTGACATCGACGATCAGGTCCTTGTCGGGTTTTTCAGACTCCATCAGGAAATTGGTTTGTTGGACTAAGACAAAAGGGCCTCCGGAACCTCCGGCGAGCCCTTTGCTTTCAGCAGACTGCTAAAATGGCAGACGCGGCAAAGAAGTAAGACTTACTTCTTCTTGTGTCTGTTCTTGCGCAAGCGCTTTTTACGCTTGTGCGTCGCCATTTTATGTCTCTTTCTTTTCTTACCGCTAGGCATAATACTAAAAGATTAATTATTGTGAATGGATTATTTTTCCTTCACGGCATTCACGAAGACCTTCGCAGGCTTGAAAGCCGGGATGTTGTGCGCAGGGATGGTCATCGTCTGCTTCTTGGTGATGTTGCGGGCGGCCTTCTCAGCGCGATGCTTGATGATGAAGCTGCCGAAACCACGGAGGTACACGGGCTGACCAGCGATGATGGAGTCCTTCACCACCTTGGTGAATTCCTCGATAACACTCTGAACCTGAACTTTCTCAATGCCGGTCGATTTGGCAACCTCATTGACGATTTCTGCCTTTGTCATAGTTTGATTGGTTTAAAGTAAACTGTTTTTCACACATTTAAGTGTGGATTTGCAAAATTAGGGTATATTTTTCACATTTACAAAGGGTTCGCTCTTTTTTTGCCGATTTTGGTCCGTGGCACGGAGATTGCCCCTATGGAAAACCGAATGAATGCAAGCATCGGGTATGACAAATTGTCACATCCTGTACTTTTTACGTAGTGAGCAGATGAAAGAAGATTTCTTTGAGATGAACGCCCAGCCGGGCGTCGAAGTGAATATCATGCCGGTGGTCGGCGACTCCTCCCTCCTCAAGCTGGACGAGTCCCAGCTCCCCGACGCCATCCCTGTCCTGGCGCTGCGAAACGCCGTCGTCTTTCCGGGGACGGTATTCCCGGTGACCATCGGTCGGGAGAAGTCCATCCGCCTGATCCGGGACGCGGAGTCGCGGGAGGGCGTCCTGGGCGCCGTGCCGCAGACGGACGTGACGGTCGAGGATCCCGCCGAGGGCGACCTCGCCGAGTACGGCACCGTGTGCAAGGTCGTCAAGACCCTGGAGATGCCGGACGGCTCCCTGACCGCCATCCTGCAGGGCTTCAAACGGGTCCACGTGGAAGCGGTCATCGCGACCGAGCCCTATCTCGTGGCCCGGGTCACCTATGAGGAGGACTTCCTCCCGAAGCAGGACGAGCAGGAGATGAAGGTCCTCGCCGATGCGCTCAAGGAGCGGGCCGGCGAGATCATCCGTTCCTCGGCCTTCGCGCCGAAGGAGGCCGTCGGGGCCCTCAAGGCCATCGACAATTTCCAGTTCCTCGTGAACTTCGTCGCGACCACCATCGAGGTGGAGAATTTCGAGGACCGCGTGGACCTGCTCCGGTACGCCGACGTGCACGAACGGGGCATGGCCCTCCTGAAGGTGCTGGACACGCAGGTGCAGCTCCTGCACATCAAGCAGGAGATCAACCAGAAGGTCAAGAGCGACATCGACCAGCAGCAGCGCGAATACTACCTGAACAACCAGCTCCGCACCATCCAGGAGGAACTGGGCATGGACGAGGGCGAGGAGTTCGCGAAGCTCCGCGAGCGCGCGGAGGAAAAGAAATGGTCCAAGGAAGTGCGGGCCATCTTCGACAAGGAGATGGCGCGCCTGGAGAAGTACAACCCGTCCACCCCGGACTACAGCATCCAGTACAACTACATCCAGTTCATGCTGGACCTCCCTTGGGGCGAGATGTCGGAGGACAACCTGGACCTCAAGCACGCCCAGCAGGTGCTGGACGAGGACCACTACGGGCTGGACCAGGTGAAGGAGCGCATCGTCGAGTACCTCGCCGTCCTCAAGCTGAAGGGGAACATGAAGTCCCCGATCCTGTGCCTGTACGGCCCTCCGGGCGTGGGCAAGACCAGCCTCGGCAAGAGTGTGGCGCGGGCCCTCGGGCGCAAGTACGTGCGCATCTCCCTCGGCGGCATGCACGACGAGGCGGAGATCCGCGGCCACCGGAAAACCTACGTGGGCGCCCTCCCGGGCCGGATCCTGAACGGCATCCAGCGGGCCGGCACCTCCAACCCGGTCATCGTCCTGGACGAGATCGACAAGCTCTCCTCCGACTTCAAGGGCGACCCGTCCAGCGCGCTGCTGGAGGCCCTGGACCCGGAGCAGAACAGCACCTTCCACGACAATTACCTGGACATCGACTATGACCTGTCGAACGTCCTGTTCATCACCACCGCGAACGGCATCTCCACCATCCAGCCGGCCCTGAAGGACCGCATGGAGATGATCAACGTGACCGGCTACCTGGCCGAGGAGAAGCTCGAGATCGCGAAGAACTACCTGATCCCCAAGCAGCTGGAGGAGCACGGCCTCGCGAAGGACGGGCTGGAGATCGACAAGGAGTGCCTCGAGGACATCATCGACGAGTACACCCACGAGTCCGGCGTCCGCGGCCTGGAGAAGCAGATCGCGAAGATCGCCCGCGTGACGGCGAAGAAGATCGCCCTGGAGGAGGAGTACCCGAAGGTGGTGAAGAAGGAGAACCTCCGCGAATACCTGGGCCTGCCGACGGCCTTCCACGACAAGCAGCAGGGCAACGAGGCCCCGGGCGTGGTGACCGGCCTCGCCTGGACCGAGCTCGGCGGCGAGATCCTCTTCGTGGAGAGTTCCGTCTCCAAGGGCAAGGGGGTCTTGTCGATGACCGGCAACCTGGGCGACGTCATGAAGGAGTCCGCGCAGATCGCCTGGCAGTACATCAAGGCCCATCCCGAGCTGGCGCAGATGGACACCGACCAGTTCATGGGCAAGGACATCCACGTCCACGTCCCCGAGGGGGCAGTGCCCAAGGACGGCCCCTCCGCCGGCATCACGATGGTCAGCTCGATGGTCTCCGCCCTCCGCGGCCAGGCCCTCAAGAGCGGCATCGCGATGACGGGCGAGATGACCCTCCGCGGCCGCGTGCTGCCCGTGGGCGGCATCAAGGAGAAAATCCTGGCCGCCAAGCGCGCCGGGGTCAAGACCATCGTCATTTCCGAGGAAAACCGCAAAGATATCGAGGATATCAAGGAAATTTACGTAAAAGGTCTTACCTTTGTCTACGTGAAAGACATCGCGGAGGTCATCGAGGCCATCTTCTGACCTCCCTGTCATTCCGAGCGAAGCGAAGGAATCCCATGGATGTTAAAATAGAACAGACCTGGAAGGAAGCCCTGCGGGACGAATTCGAAAAGCCGTATTTCGCCTCCCTCGTCCGCTTCCTCCACGAAGAAAAGGCAGCCGGAAAGGTGATCTACCCGCCCGGCCGCCAGATTTTCAAGGCCTTCGAGCTCACGCCCCTGCCTCAGGTGAAGGTCGTCATCCTGGGCCAGGACCCGTACCACGGGCCCGGCCAGGCGATGGGCCTTTGCTTCTCCGTGCCGGAGGGCGTCCCGGCCCCGCCTTCGCTGAAGAACATCTTCAAGGAAATCCACGACGACCTGGGCCTGCCGATGAGCGGCAGCCCGGACCTGGAGCCCTGGGCCCGGCAGGGCGTGCTCCTGCTGAACTCCGTCCTGACGGTGCAGGCGGGCACGCCCACCTCCCACAGCCGCATCGGCTGGCAGGAATTCACCGACGCCGTGATCCGCACGGTCTCCGACCGTTGCGAGGGCGTCGTCTTCCTGCTCTGGGGCCGGTTCGCGCAGGGGAAGGCCGCGCTCGTGGACACGTCCCGGCATCACGTGCTGACGGCGGCGCACCCCTCGCCGCTGGCGGGCGGCGCCTTCTTCGGCTGCCGCCATTTCTCCCAGACCAACCTGATCCTTCAGGCCGAAGGAAAGACCCCGATCAATTGGCAGTTATGAAAACGAAAGCCCTGTTCCCCGGTTCGTTCGACCCGTTCACGGCCGGCCATCTGAATATCCTCAAACGCGCGCTCACGATGTTCGACGAAGTGGTCGTCGCCGTGGGCATCAACCAGGACAAGCGCGGCTTCTTCGACATGGACAAGCGGCTGAGCATCATCCGGAGGGCCACCGAAGGGCTGTCCGGCGTGTCGGTCATCCAGTATGACAACCTCACGATCGACACCTGCCACGAGCTGGGGATCCATCACATTGTCCGCGGCGTGCGGAACATGATCGACTTCGAGACCGAGCGGTCCATCGCCGACGCGAACCGCCGGCTGGCGCCGGACATCGAGACCATCATCATCCCGACGGCCCAGGAGTTCGCGCACATCTCGTCCAGCGCCGTGCGCGACATCCTCAAGCACCACGGCGACTATTCCGCCTTCATTCCGGAAGGCGTCGAGCTATGAAACGGCTCCTGACGGCCCTTTTGGCCGCATTCTTCGTTTTCTCGCTCCAGGCGCAGGAGGATCGCTTCGAAGCCCTGGGCGCCAAGCTGGAGGAGTATTTCGCCGCACTGGCGGGGGATCCTGTCCCCGTGCAGAACGCCGAGTGCGACTTCCTCATCGAGTCTTGCAAGGATTCCCTCACGCGGCAGTTCGTCGCGCTGAAGATCTACGACCATTACCTGAACTCCAAGATCATGGGCGACGAAGGCGTGGCCGTCCACATCGCCGACACCTGGTTCATCCCGGGCAAGGTGGCGATGAAGGACGAACTGGACCTGCTGAACGCCAAGGTGTTCGCGGAGTTCAACCGCCAGGCGCAGCTGGGCGCGGAGGCGCCGGCCCTCGTGGCCAAGGACGACGCCGGCGAAACGGTCTCCCTGCCCGTGAAAGGGGAATATATGGTGCTGTACTTCTATGACACATCGTGCTCCACCTGCCGGATCGAGACGCCCCGCCTGTGCAGTTTTCTGAAAGAAACGGACTTCCCGCTGCAGGCGGTCGCCTTCTATACGGGGGACAAGGAGGAGGAATGGGCCCGCTATCGGGCCACGTCCCTGAATGTCCCCGGTCTTGTCCACGTCTGGGACCCGGACCTGGAATCGGACTTCCAGCGGAAGTACGGCGTCCTCCAGACGCCCCGGATGTTCCTCATCGGCCCGGACGGGACGGTCCTGGGCCGCGGGCTGGACACGCCGGCCCTCCGGATGCTCACGGAGCAGCTTTCCGGGAAGGAAGGCTATGTCTATGGCACCCAGGAAGGAACGGCCCTCTATGAGAAAGTGTTCGCCGGCTATGGGGATGACCTGAAGCCCGAGGACGTGCTGGACGTCGCCGCCTACGTGGCGGAACGCACGTACGGCGAGGGCGACACGGACTCCTACAAGCATATGGAAGGCGACCTGCTGTACTGGCTGTCTTCGCAGACGGGGGAGGTCTACAAGGAAGGAACCCGCCTGTTCATCGACAAGTACATCCTGAACGAACCCGGTCTTTGGAATCAGGACGAGGATGTCTCGCAGGTGATGTCGATGGCCTTGATGATGAAGGAGTTGCTGGCACGGACCCCGGTCGGCTCGACCGTCCCGGACCTGAAGGTTCACGGCACCCTCCTGCGCAAGCCCTGCCTCTTCCGCAAGGGCTCCAAGGACGGCGTTTTCTCCCTCCGCAAGGCCGATTACTTGGTTTTCTACACCAACGGTTGCGGCCGCTGCGAGGAAACCCTCGCCGCCGCCCGTTCCTTGGCTGACAACAAGGCCAAGGTCCTCCTCGTGAACATGGACAGGCTCTTCGAGGACTATCCCGACGAAGCCCGCCAGCTCTTGGACGCCTTCGACCTTTCCGGTCTCCCGTACGTGATGCAGCTCGGCCCCGACGGGGTCGTGCAGCACAAGTATCTGGAGTTGTAACTGGTCAGGCGCCCCGTCCGGGCGCCTTTTTTATCGGATGACGATCCGCTCGATGCGGCGGGGGATGGAGGCGAGGATCTCGTAGGGGATGGTGCCCAGGATGTCGGCGAGTTCGGTGACGGTGGGGTCCGCGCCGAAGACGGTGACGGTGTCGCCCACCTTCACGTCGATGCCGGTGACGTCCAGCATGCACATGTCCATGCAGATGTTGCCGATGGTGGGGGCGCGGTGGCCGTTCACCGAGAAGGAGGCCTTGCCGCGGCCGAGGTGTCTGTCGATGCCGTCGGCGTAGCCCACGGGGATTGTGGCGATGACGGTGCCCGCGGAAGCCTTTCCCCAGCGGCCGTATCCGACGGTGTCCCCCGAGCGCAGGTGCTTGATTTGCAAGACTTTGCACTTAAGCGAGGCAACCGGTGCGAGTTGTACGCCGGGAAGGGCGCTGATGCCGTAGATGCCGATGCCGAGGCGCACCATGTCGTACTGGTGCTCCGGGAAACGCTCGATGCCGGCGGAGTTGAGGATGTGGCGCATGGGCCGGTACCCGATTCCGCCGATGATGGTTTGCGAGTTGCGCTCGAAGAGGTCGAACTGCGCCTCGGTGAAGTCGTCCTGCTCCGGGTCCTCCGCCACGCACAGGTGCGAGAACATCGACTTGACCTTCACTTCGGGATGTGCGTTCAGGTACTCGACGAGGGCGGGAATCTCCGTGGTCATGAAGCCCAGGCGGTGCATGCCGGTGTCCAGCTTGATGTGGATCGGGTAATCCCGCAGGCCCTGGCCGATCAGATAGGTGCAAAAGGCGTCGAGGGATTCGAGGTTTGGAATGCTGGGCTCCATCCGGGTCTGGACGATCTCGGGATAGAAGTCCGTGCCGGCGGTGAGGACGATGATGGGGAGACTGATACCGTTCTGGCGGAGCTCCAGGCCCTCGACCGGGTAGGCGACGGCGAGATAGTCGGCGCCGGCCCGCTGCATCATCGCGGCGAACTCCACGGCGCCGTGGCCGTACGCGTTCGCCTTGACGAGAACCAGCAGTTTCGTCGACGGTTTCAGCAGGGAACGGAAATAGCGGTAGTTGCTCACGCAACCCCGCAGGTCCAGCTCCAGCCGGGAAAAATCATCCTCTCGCATCATGCTTTCAGTCAATTGCCGGGCAAATTTAGCAATAACGGCCGACATAATCTCACAAAAATGTGTATTTTTGTAAAAAAGAGCGCGCGCTATGACCAGTTCGATGATTTGGATCGTGATGATCGCGGTGATGGTCCTTTCGATGATCATCCAGGCCCGGCTGAAGGGCCGTTTCGAGAAATATTCCGAGGTTCCGACGGGCCTCAGCGGCGCCGAGGTGGCCCAGCGGATGCTGCAGGCCCACGGCATCCACGACGTGAACATCGTCTCCATCGAAGGAACCCTCACGGACCACTACAACCCCCAGACCAAGACCGTGAACCTGAGCCACGACGTCTACTACGGCCGCAATGTCGCCGCGGCCGCCGTCGCCGCGCACGAGTGCGGCCACGTCGTCCAGCACGCGGTGGGCTACGGCCCCCTGAAGCTGCGCACGGCGATGGTGCCCGTCCTGACGTTCACCAACAGCTGGATCTCCTGGATCCTGCTGGCCGGCCTCATCTTCTACCAGGCGTTCCCGTCCCTGCTGTGGATCGCCATCGGCATGTTCGCCCTCACGACGGCGTTCAGCTTCATCACCCTCCCGGTGGAGGTCAACGCCAGCGCCCGCGCCGTCCAGTGGCTGGACAGCGCCGGCGTGGTGAGCTACGAGACCAAGCCCATGGCGCAGGACGCCCTCAAATGGGCCGCCTACACCTACGTGATCGCGGCCATCGGCTCGCTCGCCACCCTTTTGTACTACATTTCCATCGCCAGAAGAAGATAAGAAGATAAACCCATGGAAGGCGTTTACATTTTCCTCGCCGACGGCTTCGAAGACATGGAAGCCATCGCCACCCGCGACGTCCTCCTCCGCGGAGGAGTGGATGTCCAGACCGTATCCATCAACGAGGACCCGTTCGTGACCAGCTCCCACGGCATCACCGTGAGCGTGGACCTCACCCGCGACGATTTCAACGACGACTGTCCCGCGGTGATGATCTTCCCGGGCGGCATGCCCGGCTCCAAGAACCTCGCGGCCGACAAGGCCCTGATGGCGCTGATGCGCAAATGCTACGACGCCGGCGGCGTCGTGGCCGCCATCTGCGCCGCGCCCGGCCTCGTCGCCTCCCAGCTGGACGACGTCGCCGGCAAGCGCTTCACCTGCTTCGACGGTTTCCAGGACCCGATGATCGCGAAGGGCGCCGTCTTCACGCCCGAGAGCGCCGTCGTGGACGGCCGCCTCGTCACCGGCCGCGGCGCCGGCCACGCCGTGAACTTCGGCCTCGCCATCCTCGGCGTGCTGAAAGGCGAAGAAATCGTTCAGCGCGTCAAAGCAGGTTTAATGCTGTAGAAAGCGGCACGAATTGACGTGAAATAGAATCGTAACGGGAGGGGGTCTGGGGGTCTTCCCCCAGTCGCCCCTCGGGGCAGCCGCGAAGCGGCGGGGGTAAAATAGAGAAAGCGGCACAACGTGCCGCCATCTCAACAGAAAAAGGTTGGCGATCCGCCAACCTTTTTCTCGTTGAGATGTAGAGATTCGAACTCTAACTGAGGGAACCAAAATCCCTAGTGCTACCATTACACCACATCTCAATTCCGGGGTGCAAAGATAGTATAATTTTCCAAAAGTGACAAGCGGTTAGAGCACCGCCCGCAGCACGCGCGTGAGCTGGTCGGAGCAGGAGGTGCCGCGTCCCTTGCAGTTGATGCCGGTGAGGCGGTCCAGGGCGAATTCCACGGGCTGGCCTTCCAGCAGGGCGCCCAGCGCCTGGAGGTTGCCGTGGCAGCCGGCGGTGTAGCGGAGGTTGCGGATGGTCCCGTCTACGAGGTCGAAGTCGATCTGGCGGGAACAGACGAGGGCCGAGGGAACGGCCGTGATGTGGCGGACGCCGTCGACGGTGACGTCGCGCAGGATTTGGATATCTTCGGGCATGCTAGAAAAGGGTAGGATGGTTTTCGTCCAGTTCTGATAAGATCTTGGACATGATGGCTTCGCGGAACAGGGCCGCTTTCGCATGGACCTTGAAGCGGTTGCAGTATTCGTTCACGGCCTCCATTTCCTTGTCGTTGAAATAGAGGACGTAACGGTTCTTGCGGAGGAGCGACGCTTTCTGTTTCTCGAGATAGGCGGGGTCCACGCCCGGGATCTTGCGTTTTCTGGCCATCGGTTGCAAAGATAGCAAAAACCTTTCAAATCAGCGTTTGGAACGGAAGAAATCCTGCATCAAGGCCGTGCATTCTTCGCCCAGGACGCCGGCCGTGACCTGCGTGCGCGGGTGGAGGAGGGAAGGGGAGAAGAGGGTGTAACCGCGGCGCGGGTCGATGGCCCCGTACACGATGCGGCCCACCTGGGCCCAGTTCAGGGCGCCGGCGCACATCGGGCAGGGCTCGACCGTGACGTACAGGGTGCAGTCCGTCAGGTACTTGCCACCGATGGCCTCCGTGGCGGCCGTGATGGCCACCATCTCCGCGTGGGCGGTGGTGTCGATGAGCCGCTCGGTCATGTTGTGCCCCCGGCCGATCACCCGGCCCCGGGACACGATGACGGCGCCGATAGGGATCTCCCCGGCGGCGAGGGCGGCCTGCGCCTCCCGCAGCGCCTCCCGCATGAATCTTTCGTCCTGGTTTTCCACTTTGCAAAGATAGCGAAAAAATAGTATCGGTTTTGTACGGAATTGCATTTGTTGGTGGGTAAAAGGTTTATTATATTTGTACCGATGAAGAATGCCCTGATTATTCTTGCCCTCGCCCTCCTGGCTTTCGCCTGCGTAGAGCCTGCGCAACCGGAACCGGTGGAAACGCCCGGTCCTGTGCTGGTTTCCATCTCCCCGGCCGACGGCACGGGCGGGATTGCGACGTCTTCCCTGTCCATCGTCTTCACTTTCGACCAGAACATCCTCTGTACCTCCGCCAGCCTGAAAGACGTCTCGGTGGACGGAGGCGCTTTCATCGAGCAGGCCAGTCCTTCGGGCGCGGCGCTGACAATCGTCGTGTCGGGCCTGGCCCGGGGCAAGCAGTATACGGTCAACCTGCCGGCCGGGACGGTCCGGGGGTTCAAGCCGGACCAGAAAGCCTCCCTGGCTATCACTTACCGCTTCTCGACGAAGGAGCCGGACCCGGCGCCGGATCCGGGAAGCTGGGAATCGGCCGCTTCCGCCGTGAAGAATATGGGCGCGGGCTGGAATCTCGGGAACACGCTCGATACCAACAGCGGGGATGTCACCAATATGTGGTTCGAGGCCTATTCCGACCGGACGCCGACCGCCTATGAGACCGGCTGGGGCCAGCCCGTCACCACCCGGGCGCTCATCCATATGTTCAAGGAAGCCGGTTTCAACGCCATCCGGGTCCCCGTCACCTGGTACCCGCATATGGGCACGCTGGAAGTGAATGGAGGCCGCTGGAACATGGACAAATGGCTGGAATCCACGGACTACCGCGTGGATCCCGCCTGGATGGCCCGCGTCCGGGAAGTCGTCGGTTACGTCCTCGACGAAGGGATGTACTGCATCCTCAATGTCCATCACGACACGGGGGACCACGGCGAGAAAAAGAACGGCACCGCCTGGCTGGTGGCGGACAAGTTCGATGCGGCGAAAGACCGCTACGCCGCGCTTTGGCAGCAAATCGCCGAGACCTTCAGGGACTACGGGGACAAACTTCTTTTCGAGTCTTACAATGAGATGCTGGACTCCTACGATTCCTGGTGCTACGCGACTTTCGCTTCGCCGGACCGCTATGACGCGGAGGTGGCGGCCGCCGCCTATGCCGGCATCAACAACTATGCGAGGACCTTCGTGGAGACCGTGCGCGCCACCGGCGGCAACAACACGTCGCGGAACCTGGTCGTGAACACATACGGCGCCTGCAGCGGCGCCGGGAATTGGAACCCGCACTTGAAAGACCCTCTTTCCCAGCTCGTTCTTCCGGAAGCCCCCGGCCACATCGCCGTGCAGATCCACAGCTACTGGGAGGCCGACAAGTTCGACGCGCAGAAGGCGGACATCGACCGTCAGTTCACGGACCTGGACCAGTACGTCGTCCGTCGGCTGGGCGTGCCGGTGATCATCGGCGAGTGGGGCGGCGGATCCAACGAGGATTCCGCGGCGATGATCCGCTTCGCCGGCTACTTCTCGCAGAAGGCGAAGGATACCGGCATGGCCGCCATGTATTGGATGTGCCTGTCGGACGGGGCGGACCGCGCCGTCCCCACCTGGACGACGCCCGGGGTCAAGGATGCCATCTTGAAAGCATATCGCTGAAATCATTGGTTTTCAGACCGTTGTAATCCCGCTTGGGAGAGTCGGTAAAATAGTATCGGTATTTAGTTTGATTGTATTTGTCTGCGGGGAGCGCTTCGTGTAAATTTGTATCATTCAAATTGACGCGCGCCAACATGATTAAGCAGACACTGAAAACGGTCCTCTTCGCGGGAATCACCTTCCTGGCCGCTGCTTGCGGCTCTCAATCCGAGCCTTCGGCCTTCGTCCGGGTCGAGGACGGTCATTTTGTCCGCAATGGCCGTTCATATTCGTATATTGGGACTAATTTCTGGTATGGCCCTATCCTGGCCTCGGAGGGTGAGGGTGGCGATTATGACCGCCTCGTCCGGGAGCTGGACACCCTCAAGGAACTGGGTATCGACAATCTCCGGGTTTTGGTAGGTGGGGATGGGCCCGACGGCGTTTTCTCCCGTATCGAACCTACCCTGCAGAAGGAGCCCGGGGTGTATAATGATACTATTTTAACCGGATTAGACCACTTTCTTGCAGAACTCGGAAAACGGGACATGCAGGCTGTGCTGTACCTGAACAATTCCTGGGAATGGTCCGGCGGCTATGGGCAGTATCTGGAGTGGGCCGGGGCAGGGAAGGCCCTGATCCCCGTCCTGGACGGTTATGTGCCCTTTATGGAGCAGATGGCGCAGTTTTCGACGAATGCGAAGGCGCAGGAGTTGTTCTTCAACCATTTGAAAACGATTGTGGGACGGACGAACAGTCTCACCGGAAAACCTTACAGCGAGGATCCCGCCATTTTCTCCTGGCAGATCGGCAACGAGCCGCGCTGCTTCTCTTCGGACCCGGCCATACAGGACGGTTTCATCGGCTGGCTTACGGAAGCGGCCCGCCTGATCAAGGAAATCGACCCGAACCACATGGTCTCCGTAGGCAGCGAAGGGCTCTGGGGATGCGAGAACAGCCCGGAACTCTTGGAGCGCGTCACGGCCATCCCCGGCATCGACTATATGACCGTCCATATCTGGCCCTACAACTGGAGCTGGGCACGGGCGGACAGCCTTGTGGAGGACCTCCCGGGCGCGTGCGCGAAAACCGATGAATATATCGCCGCCCATCTGGGGCTGGCGCGCAAATACGGACAGCCCGTCGTCGTGGAGGAGTTCGGCTTCCCCCGGGACGGATTCTCGCCCGAGCGTACGGCCACGACCGAGGGCCGTGACACATACTACCGCCACCTTTTCTCCAAGGTGGGAAAAGAGATCGACGGGGCGAATTTCTGGGGCTGGAGCGGCTTTGCCCGCCCGCGGCACACCCAGTGGGAGCGGGGCGACGACTATGCAGGCGACCCGGCCCAGGAGGCCCAGGGCCTGAACGGCGTGTATGCCGACGATACGACCGTGGAAATCATCAAACAATCCATAACCAACATCAACCAAAAACCAAACAACCAGTAGTAGCATGAAAAACAAGCTGTTAGCCTTCATGCTTGCGCTCCTTGCGACCGCGGGGACCCTGTTCGCCCAGAACAGAGTCGTGGGTACCGTCACTGACGATATCGGCCCGGTCATCGGCGCCAGCGTGATGGAGAAAGGCACCCAGAACGGTGCTGTCACAGACCTGGATGGAAACTACGTGATCACGGTGAAGCCCGGCGCGACGCTCGTGTTCTCTTCCATCGGCTATGCCACGCAGGAGATCGAGGTGGGCAATCAGTCCCGCATCAATGTCCTCCTGAAAGAAGACACCGAATTCCTCGACGAAGTCGTCGTCGTGGGTTACGGTACCATGAAGCGGAGCGACCTCTCCGGCGCGTCCGTATCCATGAAGGAAGAAGACCTCAAGGGGTCTGTCATCACCAACCTGGACCAGTCCCTGCAGGGCCGCGCCGCCGGTGTCTCCGCGGTGCAGACCTCCGGTGCGCCGGGTTCCTCCTCCTCCATCCGCGTCCGCGGTCAGGCGACCGTCAACGCCAACGCGGAACCGCTGTACGTCATCGACGGCGTGATCGTCCAGGGCGGCGGCAATTCCGGCGGCGACTTCGGCCTCGGCGGCCTCGGCAACGGCAAGATTTCCACCATCTCCCCGCTGGCGACCATCAACCCGGCCGATATCGTGTCCATGGAAATCCTCAAGGACGCTTCGGCGACGGCCATCTACGGCGCCCAGGGCGCGAACGGTGTCGTCCTCATCACCACCAAGCACGGCAAGGCCGGCGATGCGAAGTTCTCCTATGACGGCATGTTCGCGGTCTCCCGCCAGAACAGCCGCATCGACATGATGGACCTCCGTCAGTTCGCCGAATACTACAACGACCTCGCCGCTCAGGGTCTCGTGGACCACAACGGCTACTATGCCGATCCTTCCATCCTCGGCAAGGGTACCAACTGGCAGGACGAGGTGTTCCGCACCGCCCTGCAGCACCAGCACCAGGTCAGCGCCCAGGGCGGCTCCGAGAAGGTGCAGTACTACATTTCCGGTTCCTACATGGACCAGCAGGGTACCATCATCGGCTCCAACTTCGACCGTCTGTCCTTCCGCACCAATGTCGATGCGCAGCTCAAGGACTGGTTCAAGCTGGGCGTGAACGCCACCTACGCCATCACCAACGACGACATCAAGCTCGCCGACGGTCAGGAAGGTGTCATCTTCTATTCCCTGAGCACGCTGCCCGACATCCCGGTCTATGACCTGGACGGCAACTATTCCACGACGGTCCGGGAGGGGTACACCTCCGCCAACCCGGTGGCCCTGGCCATGCTGGACCAGAACCTCCTCAAACGCCAGAAACTCACCGGCAATGTCTATGCGGACATCACGCCCCTCAAGCATTTCACCTGGCGCAGCGAGGTCGGTTTCGACGTCTCCAACTCCGAGGCCACGACCTATAAGCCGATGGTGAACCTCGGCGGCTGGCAGCGCGGCAACAACTCCATGAGCACCCAGCGCAACGCCAGCACCTACTGGTCCCTCAAGAACTACCTGACCTACGCCAATTCCTTCGGCAAGCACAGCCTGACGGCCATGGTGGGCCAGGAAGCCTGGGAGTCCCGCTGGAACTACCTCAGCGCCAGCAACACCGGCCTTCCTTCGGATGATATCCACAACATCTCGCTCGCCACCGGCAACCCGACCGTGGGCTCCGGTTTCGGCTCCTCCGCGATGGCGTCCTTCTTCACCCGTGAGACCTACAACTATGACGACCGCTACCTGGCGACCTAC
Source organism: uncultured Bacteroidales bacterium (assembly GCA_947169405.1). Lineage (GTDB taxonomy): Bacteria > Bacteroidota > Bacteroidia > Bacteroidales > UBA932 > Cryptobacteroides. Next base: position 13,998 of record CAMVPS010000019.1, on the reverse strand, counting down.
ACCTTCCGCCGGGACGGCTCCTCCAACTTCGGCCCGGATAACCGCTGGGCGAACTTCCATTCCTTCGCGGCCTCCTGGCGCTTCACCAACGAGGCTTTCCTGAAGGATTTCTCCCGTTCCATCGGCCTGGACAACGGCAAGATCCGCGTGGGCTGGGGACAGACCGGCAACGCCAACATCGGCGGCGGCGCCTGGGAGTCCGGCATGAGCAAGATGCCGACCGGCCTCGGTGACAGCCAGCGTCCGGCGAACATTTCCAACACCGGTATCCACTGGGAGAAGCAGGTGCAGACCAACATCGGTTTCGACCTGAACTTCCTGAAGAACCGCATCAACCTGACGGTGGACCTCTATAAGAAAGTGTCCTCCGACATGCTGATGTCCCTGACCCTCCCTTCCTACATGGGTACGCAGGGCAACGGCTCCTCCGCCCTCGCGGCGCCGAAGGGCAATTTCGGCACCATCGAGAACAAGGGTCTGGAAATCACCCTGGACACGCATCCGATCGACAACAAGAACTTCAGCTGGGACAGCAATTTCCAGATTTCCTTCAACCGGAACAAGCTCGTCGCCCTGGACGGCTCCGCCAACGCGCAGCTCGTGGGCTACGGCCAGTGGAGCGACATCGTTTCCGTGACCGAGATCGGCCAGCCCCTGTACAGCTTCTACGGCTATGTCGTGGAGGGTGTGTACGAGTCCCTGGAGGACATCCAGAATTCCCCGAAGGCGGAGAAATATCCGGCTGACGGCGTATTCAACCGGGCCACCACCGTCTGGGTCGGCGATATCAAGTTCAAGGATATCAACGGGGACAACGTCATCAACGAGCATGACCAGACCAACATCGGATCTCCGCTCCCGAAGTTCACCTTCGGCTGGACGAACTCCTTCCGCTACAAGAATGTGGACCTGTCCGTGTTCCTGAACGGTTCCTATGGCAACAAGGTCCTCAATTACAACATGATGGGCCAGGGCTACAACGGCCTCGTGCACATGAACAGCACCTGGACGAACCAGCATGTGTCCATCCAGGACCGTGCCCGGCTCGCGGTCGTGGATCCCGAGAAGACGTATGCCGACGGTTCCATGTGGTATGACGACATCACCAACGTGAAGGTCGCCAACACCGGCACCAAGACCCCGCGTCCGTCCATCCAGGACCCGAACGACAACGACCGCCTGAGCACCCGCTACATCGAGGACGGCTCCTACCTGCGCGTCAAGAACATCACCCTGGGCTACACGTTCCCGAAGAACGTGCTCCAGAAGGCGAAGATCGACAACGTGCGTATCTATATGAACATCCAGAACCTCTACACCTTCACGAAGTATACCGGTTTCGATCCGGAAGTGGGCGCCTCCACCCAGGATTCCTCCGGTATGGCCTTCGGTGTGGACAACGGACGTTATCCTTCTCCGATGACCTGTTCCTTCGGCCTGAACATCACTTTCTAAACGATGGAGGACAAGCATATGAAAAATACATTCAAATATATCATCCTGGCTCTGGCCGTCGTTTCCGCCGCGTCCTGTGAGAAATTCCTGGACCGCCCGTCCGAGGATTCCTACACCACCAACGACTTCTACAAGAACGACGCGCAGGTCGAGCAGGGTATCAACTATCTCTACAATTCCCCGTGGTACGACATCATCCGCTTCTACATCTACGGTTCCGAGACGATGTGCGGCAATGTCTACCAGGGCCAGAACGCCTATTCCACCCTGACCGTGAACGGAACGGACCAGGACCTGAAGAACATGGCGTATTCCCTGTGGGCCGTGAATGCGCAGTGCAACACGGTGATCAACAACATCCGGAATGCGGAGACCACCGCTTCCGAGGCTGTCAAGAACCGCTGCATCGGTGAAGCCCTCGCCTGGAAGGCGATGGCCTATTTCTTCCTGGTACGCACGTTCGGCGACGTCCCGATCATCCACGACAACACCGAGACGATCAAGGAGGCCAGCTACAACGAGGTGTCCAAGGTCAAGAAGGCCGATGTCTACGAGTACATCGTCCTGACCCTCGAGAAGGCGATGGAACTCCTTCCGAAGAATGCGTACATCGGCAAGCTCAACCGCATCGACTATTATGCCGCCGAGGCGCTGCTCGCCAAGGTCTATCTGACCAAGGCCGGCGTGGAGGGCTCCCTGAACTCGGGCGACCTCGCCGCCGCTGCGCGGTATGCGAAGGATGTCATCGACAATTCCGGCCGTACCCTGACCCCGAAGTATTCCGACATTTTCCGGATGACGCCAGACAAGTTCCAGCAGACCGGGGAGGAACTCTTCACCTGGCATTGGCAGTGCAAGCAGAAAGCCTGGACTTCCCAGAACTCCATCCAGTGCGATGTGGGTCTCGTCGGATTCGACGAGAACGGCAACCTCTGGGGCGACTGGAAGGGCCCTTCCATCGACCTGCAGGAGGCTTTCGGCGTGTCGGCGACGGACGATCCGACCAAGCGGGTCAACCGTGACGACCGCCGGCAGGCGACCATGATGCTGTTCGGCGACCAGTACGACTACTTCTGGACCGACATGGGCGGTTTCGATTTCTACCGCTTCTTCTATGACGACAGTTATGCTCCCGGCGGCCTGACGGCCAACGCTTCGAACAAGTCCTTCGGCTGCGCCACCGGCGCCAACTATTGCAAGCACCTCTACGGGGATGTGGCCGACCATGAGGCGGCCTTCGGCTATCCGTCCTTCGAAATGTACAACCAGCTCCCGACGCACATCCTGCGCTTGGGTGACATCTACCTCGTCTATGCTGAGGCCGCTTTCCTGACCGGCAACACGTCCGACGCCCTCCTCTACGTGAACAAGATCCGCGAGCGCGCCCATGCTACGCCCCTGACCTCCGTCACCTATGATGACATCTGGAAGGAGCGCCGGCTGGAACTCGCCCTCGAAGGTGACCGCTGGTATGACTACGTGCGCCGTTCCTACTATGACATGGATGCCTGCATCGCCGAACTGAAGGGCCAGCACCGTTCTTTGTGGAATGGTGACCTGAACGGGCTCTACAAGAGCTTCGTGACGGACGCGCAGGGCAATTATGTCGGCCCCGGCGCCCACGAGTGGGATGCCAGCGGCATCACCTACGACCCTTCCGAGGACCTGACCGATGTGAAACCCTCCATGTTCACGATTCCGTTCCCGACGGAAGACGTCGTGATGAACCCGAACGTGGCTTCCACCGCCGAGGCTGTCCATGTGGACGTCCGCGAGGCTTATACCTATGACTTTTAATCCGTGAAACGATGAAAGCGATAACCAAATATACAGGCATCATCCTGGGTGTGGTTTTGGCCGCTTCCTGCACCAATCTGGACTATCCGGACCGCTATAAGGAGACGACCGGCGTTCCTACCGTCCACTTCGTCCGCTATGCGGACCGGGACATCGCCATCACCCAGGCCAATATGGAAGAGCTCGTGTGCGTGGTCGGTGACAACCTGACCAGCGTCCACGACATCTACTTCAACGACCAGGTCGCCGTCCTGAACTCGAGCTACATGACCCCGCACACCATCGTGGTGGCGGTGCCCAAGAACATGCCCAAGGAGCAGACGGACAAGATGTATCTGATCACCCGCGACAGCTCCGTCGTGGCCTATGACTTCAAGGTCCTCCCGCCGGCACCGAAGATTACCGGCATGTCCAACGAGTGGGCGAAGGAAGGCGAGACCGTCAGCGTCTACGGCTCCTACCTGTTCCCGCCGATCACCGTCGAATTCCCGGGCGCGGACCCGGTCGAGGTGACCTCCGGTGACGGGGATGCCGTGAGCGTGGTGGTTCCTGCCGGCGCGCAGCCGGGCAAGATCAAGGTCAACAACGCTTCCGGCACGGCCCAGTCCGTGTTCATGTACAAGGATTCCCGCGGCATGCTGTTCGACTTCGACGGCCTGACCGGCCTGGACAACCACGGCTGGAATGGCCACAGTTCCCAGGACGATGACGGCACGGGCGTGAGCGGCCGCTTCCTGCAGTTCGGCGACGGCGCCACGCCGCTCACCGGCGACTGGGAGGAAGCCCACTTCTCCTTCGTCTACTGGCCGGGTTCCTGGAACGATCCCGAGAACTATCAGGACGGCCCCAATGGCGCGCGCCTGACCGACCTCGCCGACTTTACCGACTGGCAGAACATGGCGCTCAAGTTCGAGATCTGCGTTCCCGCCTCCAACCCCTGGACCGGTACGCCGATGCAGATTGTGATGGCCGGAGTCGACAAGGTTACCTTCGGCGGTGCCGTGACGGATATCTACGGCAACCAGTGCGCCGGTGCCAACAACACCTACATGTCCTCCAATGAGACGCCCCGCGGACTGTATCGTCCTTGGGCGGCGACCGGCAGCTTCGACACGGGCGGCAAGTGGGTCACCGCGACCATCCCGCTGGCTGAATTCACCTACGGTTGGGAAGGAACTCCTTCTTCCGGCACCCTGAATGCCGACAGCTTCTCCAGCCTGTGGCTCTTCATCTGCGCCGCCGGCGACAAACCTGCGGACTCCTGCACGCCGATCATCAAGATCGACAACATCCGCGCTGTCCCTTACAAATAATGAGAGGAGATTGAGATTATGAAAATTGTATTGAAATATGCCGCCATCGCGGCTCTCTGCCTCTCGGCGGTCTCCCTGACCGGTTGCAAGCACGAGGAATACGATACCGACCAGTACGCCGGCGCCGTGGCGCTGAGCGCCGTCGCCCCGAACCCGGTGATGCGCGGCGGCGAGCTCCGCATCCTGGGCACGAACCTGGAGAACGTCACCGAGGTGCGTTTCGCCGGCGGTGTCAGTGTCACCGACATCAATGTCACCAAGTCCGGCGCCCACGGTGAACTGCGCGTCATGGTCCCGCTCGAGGGTCCTGTGGTGGGCAAGGTGTCCATCGTCACCAAGGACGGCACCGTCCTGGATTCCTTCGCGGACCTGGCGTTCACCGAACCCATCGAACTGGATTCCTTCGCTCCGGCGGAGGTCCTCTCCGGCGATGTGGTCACCGTGAAGGGTGAATACCTGAACAACGTGCAGGAAGTGATCCTGGGCGGCGTGTACATCACGGAATTCGTGAGCAAGGACCGCCACGAACTGAAGTTCGTCGTCCCTTGCAACGCTGTCACCGGCTATGTCATCGTGGGCGATGTGAATGAGCTTGTCGATCCGAACACCATTCCGAACCAGATCTATTCCGCGACGGAGCTCGTCGTCGGGGATCCGACCGTGAACGAGGCCGCGAAGGCGACCTACAAGAGCGGGGATGTCATCACCGTCACGGGCGCCCACCTGGACATGATCCAGAAAGTGGATCTCGTCGGCGCGGCGGAGGTCGATTTCTCCGTGGCTGAGGACGGCAAGAGCCTGTCCTTCACGCTCCCGGCTTCTGCCACCGATGGTGCGGTCACCCTCACTTCCTTCGCCGGCAAGGCCTTCTCCGCCGGTGAGATCGAGACCGTGACGGTCGCCGACCTCGCGATCAAGTCCCTCGCCGAGGACGGCCGCTACAAGGCAGGCTGCCAGGTGGAGATCACCGGTTCCGACCTGGACCTCGTGTCCAAGGTGGACTTCGTCAACGCCCAGGCGTCCTTCTACATGGACGGTGACAAGATCATCGCGACCCTGCCCGCCGCCGCCAAGGACGGCAGCGTGACCGTGACCCTGGATTCCGGCAAACAGGCCTATACGCCTGAAATCGAGGTGGTGAAGCCGGTCGCAACCGGCGTGGACAAGACCGAGGCGGTCGCCGGCAAGGACAAGGTGGTCGTTTCCGGTACGGACCTCGACCTCGTGACCGGCGTCACGATCGGTGACAAGGTCCAGTCTTTCATCACCTGCGAGTTCTCCGTGAACAGCGCCGAGGAAGTGGTCGTGACCATTCCTGCCGCCGCTTACGACGGTGTCCTCACCCTGACCGCGGAAAGCGGTTACACGAGCGAGACCGAGGTCATTGCCATTTCTTACAACGAGGAGATTTCCGTCGTCTACGACGCTCCTTCCTTTGAAATGGGCGAGGTCATCTCCTTCACCGGCACGGACCTGCTGAAGGTGGAGTCCGTCTCCCTCAAGGGAAACAAGGTGCTTCAGTATCTTGTCCGTGAAGACCAAGCGATGGCCTTCACCATGCCGGAAGGCGTGGGCCCGGGCGTCTATCGCCTGGACTTCACGCTCATCGACGGCACGTCCCTGACCTGGCCGGTCCCGTTCGAGATCACGGCTCCTTACACCGAGACCTTCCTGTTCCAGGGCTCCCAGGATCTGGGTTCCTGGAGCATCAACTGGTCCCTGACGCCCGCCGATGCGATGGTTCAGGCCGGCGCCAAGGCCGGAGACATCCTCCGCATCTACGGCACGCCGACCGCCGACTGGTGGCAGGTCCAGATGTTCGACGGCCATTGGGGCGGCATGGACCTGGGTCTGGGCAATGGATACAATGTCAATCCCAACATCTACGACCTCTCCGAAGGTTATATCGCCATCGAACTGGATGCGGATCGCGCCGAGAAGTTCACGACCCTGACCGACTGGGGCCAGTACGGCATCCTCCAGGGCGAGAACTTCATCGTGACCGGAATCTCCCTGATCCAGTTCGGCGAGACGGAAAAGGTGCTTTTCGAAGGTCCGGTTTCGCTGACGTGGGGGGACGACGGCCGTTTCGGCCTGGCCATGTCCTTCTTCGAGAAGGCGGCTCCCGACTCCAAGCTCATCGTCTACTTCCATCAGACGGAGAATTGGGGCCAGGTGCAATTCAATGACGGATCCTGGGACAATTCAGGTATCGTCTTCCCGGAACTGGGCGGCCCCATTCTGAATACGGACAATGTCGGTGGAAAGGATGTCGAGAAGATCGAACTTACCCTGACGGCGAGTATCTTGGAAGTCATTCGTTCCAGGCCCGGCAATTATTTCGGTTTGAATACGGAGTACCAGGATGACGGCCGGGTGGGCATGATCATCCAGGGATCCGACTGGATCATCGACAAGGTCACCATCCAGTAGCTTTTTCAATCCGGAGGGGGCTGACCCTCCCTCCGGGTTCCATTCAACACATAACTATGAGATTCTTAAAGCTGATAACCCTGTCGGCCGCCTTCCTGGCCCTCCTCTGGTCCTGCGAGAAGGAGCCGGCGACGAATCCGGATCCGGTGGACAATACCCCCAAGGATCTGACCCTGGACGCGTCCTCCTTCGATGTCCCGGTGGAGGGAAAGGCCCTGACCCTGACGGTTACGGCGCCTGCCCGCCCGAAAGTGACCGGACTTCCGGACTGGATCACCCTCAAGGACGGCACGTACAGCCATTACAAGATTACCTTCGGCCTGACCGTTGCGGCCAATCCGGCCTATGAGGCCCGGACGGCCACCCTCACGGTGACCTCCGGCTCCCTGTCCAAGACCGTCTCCGTGAAGCAGGCGGCGGCCGAAAAACCGACGCCCCCCGAACCGGTGACCGTCGATCCCGACCTGACCAACGCCAAGGCCACTTCCGCTGCCAGGAAGGTCTATAATTTCCTCCGCGAGCAGGCAGGCCAGAAGGTCCTGAGCGGCGTCCAGTCCGGCGGTACGGCCAACAACAACGACCGCGTGAACGAGATCTTCCAGAAGACCGGCAAGCATCCGGCCCTGGCTGGCTATGACTACATCTTCCTGCAGTTTTCGCCGACCCCGGCCGGCTGGGACTGGGTCGTCAATTACGGCGATATCTCTGCCGCAAAGGAGCAGTGGAAGGCGAACGGCCTGGTCTCCTTCATGTGGCACTGGAATGTCCCGAACTCGGAAGCGGACTGGGAGAAGGGCAAGGCCCGGGATTTCTCCGGTTACAACTTCTACTGCGACAAGACTTCTTTCAGCATCACCCGCGCCTTACAGGCGGGAACTTGGGAGAACGAGTTCATCCTCAAGGACATCGAGAAGGTGGCCGGCTACCTGAAACTCCTGCAGCAGGAGGGGATTCCGGTCCTGTGGCGTCCGCTGCACGAGGCGGCTGGCAACTATACCCTGTACGGCTCCAACGGCGCCTGGTTCTGGTGGGGCCGAGGCGGGGCCGAAGCCTGCAAGAAACTCTGGAAGCTCCTGCGAGACAAGCTGGAAGGGGAGTACGGCCTGGACAACCTGATCTGGGTATGGACCCTGGATGCGACCCCGCGCGCGGAGAAGGACTATGCGTCCTGGTATCCCGGAAACGACCTGGTGGACATCGTGGGCGTGGATATCTATGCCGATGACACCGAGGCGAAATCCCGGCAGTATCAGGCGGCCGTCGACCTGTCCGGCGGCCATAAGCTGGTGACAGTCAGCGAATGCGGGAATATCCCCGATCCGGGCAAGTGCCTGGCGGCCGGTGAAACATGGAACTGGTTCCTGGCCTGGGATTTGGAGTCGTACAAGTTGAATACGGATGCCTACTGGAAAACACTGATGTCTTCCAGCCGTGTCCTGACCCGTGAACAAATGCCCTCCCTGAAATGATGAAAAGATTCCTGACCCTGCTGGCCGCGCTCGTGGCGGCCTTCTCCTGTGGAGAAAAGAACGATCCGGTGGACCCGACCCCGGAAGCTCCGAAAACCCTGACAGTGAGCAAGACTTCCTTTGACATTGCCCAGGCCGGAGAGACGGTCTCCATAGACATCACCTCCCCGACCCGCCCGATCCTGTCCGGCCGGCCGGATTGGATTGCCTACAAGGACGGCACCTACAAGGATTACAAGATGACCGTGCAGCTGGTGGTGTCGGCCAACGAGACCACGACCGTCCGGACCGCCGAGATGTCCTTCATGGCCACCGGCGTCACTCCTGTGAAAGTGACCGTCACCCAGCAGGCGAAAGAGGCACCGGAGCCGCCTACGCCCACGCCGGGCGGTGACAATGACGCTTGGAAGATGGCCGCGAAGCTGGGCCTGGGCTGGAACATGGGCAACCATTTCGACGGCTATTACAACGGCTCCTGGGCCGGTGAGAAGGAAGGTTATCCGGACGAAGAAGTCTGGCAGCCGGGCGGCAAGGCCACCCAGGTGACTTTCACCAACCTGAAACGGGCCGGCTTCGCCAGCGTCCGCATCCCGGTCTCCTGGCTGAAGATGATCGGCCCCGCGCCGGACTACAAGATTGACGAGACCTGGCTGAACCGGGTCTACGAGGTCGCGGGCTTTGCCCATAACGCCGGCCTGAACGTGATTGTCAACACCCATCACGACGAGAACCACGGCGCCAGCAACACCTATCAGTGGCTGGACATCAAGAACGCCGCAAAAAACGCGGAAGTCAATACCCGGATCAAGGCGGAAATCCAGGCGGTCTGGACCCAGATCGCCACGAAGTTCAAGGACTGCGGCGACTGGCTCATCCTGGAGAGCTTCAACGAGCTGAACGACGGCGGCTGGGGCTGGAGCGCCGAATTCCAGGCCGATCCCACCAAGCAGTGCAACATCCTGAACGAGTGGAACCAGGTGTTCGTGAACGCGGTCCGCGCCACCGGCGGCGAGAACGCCACCCGCTGGCTGGGCGTCCCCACCTACGCGGCCAACCCCCAGTTCGAGAAATACTTCACGATGCCGACCGACCCGGCGAAGAAGACGATGCTGGCGGTCCATTTCTATGATCCGTCCTCTTTTACGCTGGGATATGATTCGGACGGAGATCGGAAGAATGATTCTTTACACATGCAATGGGGGCATACTGGGGTCTCAGATAAGGAATCTTGGGGTGATGAAGACCATGTCCGTACTGTTTTCGGAAACCTGTGCACAAAGTATGTAGAGAAGAACATCCCCGTATATCTGGGCGAGTTCGGCTGCTCGATGCGCAACAAGAGTGACAACCGCGCCTGGCGTTTTTACCTGTATTACCTGGAATATGTCGTGAAGGCGGCCAAGACCTATGGCATGTCCTGCTTCCTCTGGGACAACGGCGCAGAAGGCTATGGCTTGGAGAAACATGGTTACATCATCCACGGCACGGGCGCATACCTCGGCAACGGCAAGGAAGCCATCGACGTGATGGTCAAGGCGATGACGACCGGGGACAGCGGCTATACGCTCCAGTCCGTATACGACAAAGCACCCAAATTCTAGAAGCATATGGAAAAACTGATGCTCCTTCTTGGCTCCATCGCCCTCCTTTCCGCCTGCGCGTCGGGCGATAAGAAACCGATGGAAACCCCGAAAGACCGGATGGTCGCCAGGCTCTTCTCCCACGTGGAGAAAGGGGAAATCCTCTACGGCCACCAGGACGACCTCTCCTACGGCCATGTTTGGAAGGTCGAAGACTGGACGGCCGATTCCCTGACCCGTTCCGACGTGAAGGCCGTGACCGGGAAATATCCCGCCATCGTCGGCTTCGACCTCGGCGGCATCGAGATGGGGGACAAGGCCAACCTGGACAGCGTCGATTTCGGCCTGATGCGGAAGGCGGTCCTCACGCACGCGAAGCGCGGCGGCATCGTCACGTTCTCCTGGCATCCCCGGAATCCGCTTACGGGCGGTGACGCCTGGGATGTCTCCTCCGACCAGGTGGTGAAATCCATCCTGGAAGGCGGCGAACTCCATGACCTGTTCATGAACAAGTGGTTGCGGAACCTGGGCGACTTCCTGGAGAGTCTGGAAGGGACCCCGGTCATCTTCCGGCCCTGGCACGAGAACGTGGGCAGTTGGTTCTGGTGGGGCGGGAAACTCTGCACCGAGCAGCAGTACAAGGAACTGTACCGGACCACCTGGACCTATCTCGTGAAGGCGCGCGGCCTGACGAACATCCTCTGGTGCTATTCTCCGAACAGCAACATCTCCGTGGAGGAGTATATGTCCCGCTATCCCGGCGACGAGTTCGTGGATATGCTGGGTCTTGACCATTATGAGTACGTGGGCGAAGAAGGCCTCGCGGAAGCGGGAGTCCGGTTCGCGGAAGAACTCAAGCGCTCCCTGACGTATATGAACCAGCTGGCAAAGGACCACCGGAAGATCATGTGCCTGTCCGAGACGGGCCTGGAAAGCCTTCCGGACCCGAACTGGTGGTGTGGCGTCCTCTATCCCGCCATCAAGGATTTCCCGATCGCCTATGTGCTTACCTGGCGCAACGCCCACGACAAGCCCACGCATTTCTATGCGGCCTGGCCGGGGTTCGAAAATGCGCCTGATTTCGCGGCTTTCAGCCAATTGTCCGATATCGTGTTCCTAAAACCTTGACATCATGGCTTTCAACGAGAGACTGGCAGAACTGAATTGCAGGCACGAGCAGTTGCTGGCCCGGCCGAACTTCCCTGTCCCTGGTAACGGTGTGTATGAGCGTTACCAGTATCCTGTCCTGACGGCGAACCACGCCCCGCTTTTCTGGCGGTACGACCTGGACGAGAAGACGAACCCGTACCTGATGGAGCGCTTCGGCATCCACGCGACGCTGAACAGCGGCGCCATCAAATGGAACGGCAAATACGTGTTGGTGGTCCGCGTGGAGGGCGCCGACCGGAAGAGTTTCTTCGCCGTGGCGGAGAGCCCGAACGGCGTGGACAACTTCCGCTTCTGGGACCGTCCGATCACGATGCCGGAGTGGGGAGAACCCGCGACCAACGTGTACGACATGCGCCTGACGGCGCACGAGGACGGCTGGATCTACGGCATCTTCTGCGTGGAGCGGAAGGACCCGGCGGCCACCCCCGGCGACTTGTCGTCGGCGGTGGCGGCCGCGGGCATCGCCCGGACGAAGGACCTGGTGAACTGGGAGCGGCTGCCGGACCTGCAGTCGAAGAGCCAGCAGCGCAATGTCGTGCTTCACCCGGAGTTTGTGGACGGGAAATATGCCCTGTACACGCGTCCTCAGGACGGTTTCATCGATGCGGGCAACGGCGGCGGGATCGGCTGGGCGCTGGTGGATTCGATGGAGCATGCGGTGGTGACGGAGGAGAAGATCATCAATGCCCGGCACTACCACACGATCAAGGAGGTGAAGAACGGGGAAGGCCCGGCGCCCATCAAGACGCCGCAGGGCTGGCTGCACCTGGCGCACGGCGTGCGGGGCTGCGCCAGCGGCCTTCGCTATGTGCTGTATATGTACATGACTGCGCTGGACGACCCGACGCGGGTCATCGCAGAACCGGCGGGCTTCTTCATGGCCCCGGAAGGGGAGGAGTACATTGGCGACGTGATGAATGTGCTGTTCGCCAACGGCTGGATCTGTGACGAGGACGGCAAGGTGTTCATCTATTACGCCTCTTCCGACACGCGGATGCATGTGGCCACCTCGACGTTGGACCGCCTGGTGGACTATTGCCTGCACACGGCTCCGGACGGTCTCCGGACCGGCCTTTCCGTGGAAACCTTGAACCGCCTGATCGACAAGAATCTCGGAAAATAGTGTATCTTTGTAGGAAACAACACTGAAATCTATGGCCAAACTTTCCGAAAAAATCGGATATGCCTTGGGTGATGCCGCTGCCGGCGGCATTACCTGGAAGGTTATGTCCATCGCATTCCCGCTGTTCTTCACGAACGTTTTCGGCTTGACGGTCGCCGATACCGCCACCCTGATGCTGGTAGCCCGCCTGTTCGACGTGGTCACGGACCCGCTGATGGGCGCGCTCGCCGACCGGACGCAGTCCAAGTGGGGCACCTACCGCCCCTGGCTCATCTTCGGCGCCATTCCGCTGGGCCTCGTGTTCGCCCTGCTGCTGTACACGCCGGACCTCGGTCCCGTGGGCAAGCGCATCTACGCCTATTCGATGTACCTGCTGATGATGGCCGTCTATACCGCCGTGAACGTGCCGTACGGCTCCCTGCTGGGCGTGATGACCGCCGATGACAACGAGAAGAACGAATTTTCGTCCTACCGGATGGTCGGGGCCTACGCGATGGGCTTCGTCACCCTGCTCTCCTTCCCGTACCTGCAGAAGATGGTGGGCGGCACCCCGGCGCACCAGTACGCCGTCCTGGGCGTGATCCTGGGCGCGCTCGCCGCGCTGGGCACGCTGGCCTGCGGCCTACTGACGAAAGAACGCCTCAAGCCCATCCGGGCGGAGAAGTTCTCCTTCAAGCCGTTCGCGGACCTGTTCCGCAACAAGCCGTGGATCATCCTGACGCTCATCGGCATCTGCACGAATTTCTTCAACGGATTCCGCTATGCGGTGGCCGGCTACCTGCTGGAATACTGCCTGCACGGGAATGTCACCGTCTCGGGCCTCATCATCAACTACACGGTGTTCATGACCTTCGGCGAGGTGACCTGCATGATCTTCGGCGGCCTGTCCCCGAAGTTCACCAAGTGGGTGGGCTCCAAGCGCAAGGCCTTCGTGTGGGCGGCCATCATCTGCGCCGTGACCTCCATCGCCTTCTTCTTCATCCCGATGGACCCGAAGTACATCTGGCTGATGATCGCGATGGTCATCCTCACCTCCATCGGCATCGGCTTCTACTCGCCGCTCCTGTGGTCGATGTATGCCGACGTGGCCGACTACGCCACCGAGAAGAACGGCACCTCCTCGACGGGCCTCATCTTCTCCTCCGGTACGATGGCCCAGAAGTTCGGATCGGCCATTTCCGGCGCCCTGGTGGCCCTCCTCCTCGGCATCGCGGGCTTCGTCTCCGGCACGGACGCCACCGGCCAGACGGTCGTCACCATTACGAACGAGCCGGCCGTCCAGCGGATGATCTGGATGCTGTTCTCGCTCTTCCCGGCGGCGATCGCCCTGCTGATCGTCCTGCTGATGCGGTTCTATCCGATCAAGAAATGACAAGTAAGTCCCGGCCGCGCGGCCGGGACTTCTTCTTAGTATTTGATCAGCATTTGGGAGATGAACTTCCTGTACTCGATCGGAGACATGCCCTTCTTTTTCCGGAAGATGCGGATGAAGTTCGACTTGTTGTTGAAACCGCAGTCGTAGCAGATTTCCGCGGCGCTGAGCGTGGTTTCCGCCAGGAGGGTGCAAGCTTTGGCGATGCGCTGGTTGTTCACATAGTTGATATAGGACATGCCCGTCCGCTTCTTGAAGAAGTGGGAGAAAGCCGAGTCGGACATGT
>CAMVPS010000018.1:0-32101 GCA_947169405.1 uncultured Bacteroidales bacterium | reverse complement strand
CCTTGTCACCAACCAAAAATGTCAATGTCACCAACCAAAAATGTCAATTATACCACATTTGTCTTCATTGAAGGGGCTTCGCCCCCTCAAACACCCCCAAGTCGGCTTCGCCTCCGAAAACACGTTGCGCATAGAAAAGAAACCTTCTATTTACTGAAGGGAGCCCGCCTGGACACCCTACGTCGGGTTCGCGATCGAAAAATATACAAAAAAGTCCATGCGTTGGGAGGGCATGGACTTTTTCGGAGGGAGCCGGGTGGGCTATTTCGTCATTTCGTGGACGTTGTCGACCTTGGCCTGCCAGCAGGCGCGGAGGTCGGACCACTTGTAGTAGGGGAAGGTGTCCGTGGCGACCGGGAGGGTGACCTCGTAGCCGTTCAGGAGGCATTTCACGAGGATCGGGTCGGTGGCGCGGCGGCCGCGGTAGAAGACCAGGTGGATGGTCGAGGCCTTGCAGGTCTTCCAGTTCTGGTAGACGTTCTTGACCTCGTACGGATCCTCGGGATCCAGGTCGGCGCCGTCCAGGCCCATCAGGACCGTCAGGGGGCCGATGTAGGAGTCGTGGCCGAAGCGGAAGTCGGCGATGCGGTCGCTGGTGCCGTCCAGGATGGCGTCGGCCTTCTTCAGGAAATCCTTCAGGATGGGCACGGTGTTGTACTGGTCGCGGAAAACCCAGGAATAGGAGCCCAGGTTGGCGGTTTCCCAGTTCTGGACGATGTCCGCATCGGTCAGGATATTGCCCATCATCCCTTCGTGGTCGATGTTCGGGAGGGAGGTGTACAGGCTCACGAGGTTGCCGGCGATGGAGCGCATGTTGCCGGGGAGGCCTTCCGTGGACTTGAAGACCCGGGAGATCACCTTCTCGTGGAGCGAGTTGTCTCGCTCGAACTTGTCGCGGTTCTTCTCATAGCGAGGATTGACTTTGGGCCATTCGCGGTAGGCGGGATTCTCCTTGTCGCCCGGGACCACGCCGTCCAGGGTGAAGCGGGAGGACTGCTCCCGGATTTCGATCTTCGGATTGCACTGGACGAGCTCCTGGCAGAAAGCCGACATGCTCATCACGCAACGGCCTGAAAGCGAGGAGATGGCGAGCACGTTGCCCCCTTTCCAGAACACTTCCGGGAAGCGCTCGTACATCGTGCGGGCGATCTGCTGGTGCTGCTGCCAGCCCAGGTCGGACAGTTCGCTGATGCCGGTCATCAGTTCCTGTTTCGCATCGAGGAAGCGGGCGTAGAAAGCTTCGCCCTCATCGGTCAGAAGCTGCTTCTCGTGGGCGGCCAGCAGCAGGGTGTCCAGCTGCTTGTACAGGCGGTCGTTCCAGTAATAGCGGGAACCGTGCCGGGCGTATCCGGTGATGTAGAACGGCTTGTAGCCGCGCGGGGAGGGCGTGATGGGCTCCATCTTGAAGCCGTAGGGGTAGTCGGTGCCGTAAGCCTTGCGGGGGTCGGCCTTCAGCTGCTCGAGGGCGGGGACATTCTGCGCCAGGGCGCCGATGGCGCAAAGGACGGTGACGATGCTGATCAGGAAACGTTTCAAAATGTAATAGTGTTGTGGTTTTGCTTGGTGAGCGTTTTCTACAGCAGTTTAAGCAAGGTCTCGTATACTTTCTGGATGGGGAACCCGACGACGTTGAAGTAGGAGCCGTCGATGCGGGTGATGCCGGCGTGGCCGATCCATTCCTGGATGGCGTAGGCGCCGGCCTTGTCGAAGGGCCGGCACGTGTCGACATAATAGGTGATCTCCTCGTCGGTCAGGTCCTTGAACCAGACTTCGGTAGTGTCGGTGAAGGTCTCTTCCGAGGAGATGGTGCGGATGGTGACGGCGGTCGTGACGTGGTGCTCGCGGCCGGAAAGGTCCCGGAGCATCCGGATCGCGTCTTCGCGGTCCTTGGGCTTCCCGAGGATTTCGCCGGGGCGGCCGTCCGTCGGCGGGAGGATGACCATCGTGTCGGCGGTGATGAGGATCTCGTTCTCGGCCAGGGGCCGGTGGAACCCGTGAGACTTGCCGATGGACATCAGCCGCGGGACCTCGTCATAGGGTGTGTCCGGGCTGAAGCATTCATTGAAGTCATTCTTGGTATCAACCTCGAAATCAATGTTCAAGCCAGCGAGCAGCTCCCGCCGTCTGGGGGAGTTGCTGCCGAGGATCACACGCTTTCCTTTCAAGTCCATCCGCTAGAATTTTCGCTTGTATTCGACCGTGTCGAAGACCCATTTCCCCTGGGCCTTCAGGGTCTGTTCGATGACTTCCCGGATGCATCCCTTGCCGCCGGGCTTGGTGGAGACGATGTCCGCCACGGCTTTCGCTTCCTCTACCGCGTCGGACGGGCACACGCCGCAGCCGGCGGCCCGGAGGACCTCGATGTCGGGGACGTCGTCGCCGAAATACATCACTTCTTCGGGTTTCAGTTCGTACTTTTCGCAGAACTCCCGGAACTGGTCCATCTTGTCCCGGCAGTGGAGATAGACGTCCTCCGGCAGGATGCCGCTCGCGAGCATCCGCTTCCGGATGGATTCGGAGCTGCCGCCGGTGATGATGCCCACCGGGTAGCCGTTCATCACGGCCATCCGGATGGCGAAGCCGTCCTTCGCGTCGTACACGCGCAGGAGGTCGCCGTCGGTCGTGCACAGGATGCTGCCGTCGGTGAAGACACCGTCGATGTCCAGGGCGAACGCCTTGATCATGACTTGTTTCCGCCGAGGGGACCGAAGGAATTGAGGTCGAAGGTCGCGCCGCCCTGGGGCTTGTTTCCGCCGCTCAGGTCGATGACGCCGAACTGGGCCTCGTACTTGGACATGTTGTCGAACAGGGCGTTCATCAGGCGCTTGGCGTGCTCGGGGGTCATGATGATGCGGTCGCCGACCTGGGCCTTGGGAATGCCGGGCAGGGTGGCCGCGAAATCCAGCACGAACTCGCTCCGGGAATGGGAGATGATGGCAAGGTTCGAATAGGACACCTTCGTCGTCGGGGTCAGTTCGATGGCGAGCTGGTTCTGCGGAGGTTTGGGGGTGTTATTATCCATAATGAGTTCCGTTTCAAGTTATCGTTTCGCAAATTTAATAAAAATTCGTTACATTTGTAAGATTAATAGAGATTCCGGGTCAGGCCCGGAATGACAACGAGAGTACAACCCGAGAGAAAACCATGGAATTAGCAGCGAAGTACAATGCCGCGGAAGTGGAGGACAAATGGTACGCCTACTGGCTGGACCACAAGTTTTTCCATTCCGAACCCAATGAGAAGGAACCTTACACGATCGTGATCCCGCCGCCCAATGTGACGGGCATCCTGCATATGGGTCACGTGTTGAACAATACCCTGAACGACGTCCTCATCCGGAACGCCCGTATGCACGGCAAGAACGCGTGCTGGGTGCCGGGAACGGACCACGCTTCCATCGCCACCGAGTCCAAGGTGGTCGCGAAGCTCAAGGCCATGGGCATCTCCAAGGAGGACATCGGCCGCGAGGAGTTCCTCAAGCACGCCTGGGAATGGAAGGAGGAGCACGGCGGCATCATCCTGCAGCAGCTCCGCAAGCTGGGCTGCTCCTGCGACTGGGACCGCACCCGCTTCACGATGGAGCCGGCCCTCAGCGAGGCCGTCCTGAACACCTTCGTCCATTTCTACAAGAAAGGATGGATCTACAAGGGCGTCCGGATGGTGAACTGGGATCCCGAGGCCCTGACGGCCGTGAGTGACGACGAAGTCATCCACAAGGACACGCAGAGCCATTTCTACCACCTCCGCTATTTCATTTCCGACGGCAACGGCAACCCCACGGACAAGTTCCTGGTGATCGCCACCACCCGTCCGGAGACCATCATGGCCGACGCTGCCATCTGCGTGAATCCCAAGGACGAACGCCACCATTGGCTGCGCGGCAAGAAGGTCCTGATTCCGCTGATCAACCGGGAAATCCCCGTGATCGAGGACGATTACGTGGAGATGGACTTCGGTACCGGCTGCCTGAAGGTGACCCCGGCGCACGACGTGCACGACTACGAGATCGGCCTGCGCCACAACCTGCCGGTCCTCGAGATCATCGACGACCACGGCAAGCTGAACGAGAATGCGCAAATTCTCGTGGGCGAGGACCGCTTCGTCGCCCGCAAGAAGATCGTGAAGATGCTGGAGGAAGCCGGCAACCTGGTGAAGGTGGAAGACTACACCTCGCCGGTGGGCTACTCCGAGCGGACGAACGCCGTCATCGAGCCCAAGCTCTCCGCCCAGTGGTTCCTGAAGATGGACACCCTGGCGAAGGTCGCCCTGGAGACGGTCGAGAGCGGCCGCACGAAGTTCATCCCCGAGCGCTATGTCAACACCTACCGCCACTGGATGGAGAACGCCCACGACTGGTGCATCTCCCGCCAGCTCTGGTGGGGCCAGCGCATTCCGGCCTACTACCTGCCGAACGGCCAGTACGTGGTGGAAGCCACACCTGAAGCCGCACTGAAGGCGGCGCAGGCTATCTGTCCGGATATCAAGATGGAAGACCTCCATCAAGACGAGGACGTGCTGGACACCTGGTTCAGCTCCTGGCTCTGGCCCATTTCGGTCTTCGACCCGGAAATGCCCGGCCATCCGGACCACAAGCCCAACAAGGACCTGGCCTACTACTATCCCACGAGCGACCTCGTGACCGGCCCGGACATCATCTTTTTCTGGGTGGCCCGCATGATCATGGCCGGCGAGGAGTTCATGGGCCGGGAACCGTTCTCCAACGTGTATTTCACCGGCATCGTCCGCGACAAGATCGGCCGGAAGATGTCCAAGACCCTGGGCAACTCCCCGAACCCGCTGGACCTCATCGAAACCTACGGTGCCGATGCCGTCCGCATCGGCATGCTCCTGTGCTCGTCCGCCGGCAACGACATCTTCTATGACGAGGCGCAGATCAAGCAGGGCGCGGCCTTCTGCAACAAGATCTGGAACTCCTACCGCCTGGTGAAGGGCTTCTCCGTGGACGATTCCGTCGCCCAGACGCCCGCCGCGGCCGCCGCGATCCGCTGGTTCGACGCGAAACTCAGCGAGACGGTCGCCACCGTGGAGGACCATTACCGCAAATTCCGCATCTCCGACGCCCTGATGGCCATCTACAAGCTGTTCTGGGACGATTACTGCGCCTGGTACCTCGAGGCCATCAAGCCGGCCTTCGGCCAGCCTGTGGACCGCGCCACCTACGACGCCACGCTGGGCTACTTCGAGGCCCTGCTCAAACTCATCCACCCGGTGATGCCGTTCATCACGGAGGAACTGTGGCAGAACATGGAAGACCGCAAGGAAGGGGAGACCATCATGTATGCCGCCGCCCCTGCGGTAAAGCCGTTCGATCCCGCGACGCTCGTGAACTTCGAGCTCGCCGAGGAAGCCGTGAACGGCGTCCGCGGCATCCGCAACCAGAAGAACATCGCCCCGAAGGAAACCCTCGACCTCAAAATCAAGGGCGGCTTCCCGGCCGATGTCCTCCCGGTCGTCGAGAAGATGGGCAATGTGACGGTCGAAACCGTGGCCGATCTCGGCTCCGGGCAGGGGGTCGGATTCATGGTCCGCACCCACGAAATGTTCGTCGCCTTGAGCGGTCTGGTGAACGTCGCCGAAGAGATCGCGAAGCTCGAAAAAGACCTCGCTTACCAGCAGAAATTCCTCGCCGGCGTCCGCGGAAAGCTCGCCAACGAGCGCTTCGTGGCCAACGCGCCGGCGGCCGTCATTGAGAACGAACGCAAAAAGGAGGCGGATTCGCTCTCCAAGATCGAAAGCCTGGAGTCTCAGCTGAAAGCGCTGAAAAATAGCTAATAAAACAAAATTGTTTAATATGTTAACATTTTTGTTATGACGCATTTTGAGGTATCATTCCCCGTCCGGTACTACGAAACCGACCAAATGGCGGTGGTCCATCACTCCAATTACATCCGCTATTTCGAGATCGCCCGGAACAGGATGATGGTGGAGTGGGGATTTCCGATCGAGCGGTGCGAAAACGAGTACGGGGTGATGATCCCGATCGTCTCCGTCGAGTGCCGCTTCAAGCATCCGGCCCGGATGGGGGATGTCCTGACGGCGGTCGCCGAGATCGACAAGGCGCCCCTGGCGAAACTCGTCGTCCGGCAGGCCGTCCTCAACCAGGACGGGGAAGTTTGCGCCGACGGGGCCGTGACCCTCGGCTTCATCGACTCGAAGACTTTCCGTCCCGTCAGGTGCCCCGAGCTCCTGGCCCAGATTATCGAAAACCATCTAAACGACAAGTAATATGCTGATCATTTACCCCCTGATGTTAGGAACCTGGGAGATTGTCGCAATCGTCCTGGTCGTCCTTCTGCTGTTCGGCGGCAAGAAGATTCCCGAGCTGATGAAAGGCCTTGGCAAGGGTGTCAAGAGCTTCAAGCAGGGTATGAACGAGGTGGAGAAGGAGATCAAGGAACTCGACGAGGAAGGTTATAAAAAGGACGAGAAGAAGTAGTGGCCCAGGACGGTGAAATGTCCTTCTGGGACCATCTCGACGTATTGAGGGGGACTTTGTTCCGCTCAATCGGCGCTATTGTCCTCGTTTCCATCGTCTTCCTGGCGATCCCGGAGCGGCTGTTCAAGGCCGTGCTCTGGCCGACTACGCCTGATTTCATCCTCTACAAGTGGCTGGGACTGGATTTTTCGATGACCTTGATCAACATCGAGGTGTCGGCCCAGTTCTTCGTGCACCTGAAGATCTCGATCCTCGTGGCGGCCATCGTCGCCTTCCCGTACGTCATCTGGGAAATCTGGAAATTCATCGCCCCCGCCCTCTACGACAACGAGAAGAAAGCGGTGCGGAAGGCGTTCGGGATGTCTTCGTTCCTGTTCTACCTGGGCGTCGCGGTGGGCTATTTCATCGTCCTGCCGGTGTGCCTGATGTTCTTTATGAACTATACGGTCAGCGACGCGGTGCAGAACACGATTTCCCTGAGTTCGTACATATCCCTGTTCACCTCGATGGTGTTCCTGATCGGCCTGCTGTTCGAGTTCCCGACCGTCGTGCTGGTCCTGTCCAGCCTGGGCATCCTGACTCGGCAACAGCTGAAGGGATTCCGGAAACCGGCCTTTGTCGTGATCCTGATCCTGGCCGCGTTCATCACCCCGAGCGATCCTTTCTCGATGTTCGTGCTGGCCATCCCGCTGTACGGGCTGTACGAACTCTCCATCCTGGTTTGCAAACCCGAAACTCCGTCCGACGATGATCTCGCTGAATAACGTCACCGTAGCCTACGGCAGTTTTACGCTGCTGGACGACATCAGCGTCCACATCAGCGAGAACGACAAGATCGGTCTCGTCGGCAAGAACGGGGCCGGGAAGTCCACGCTGATGAAGCTGATCACGGGGGAGCAGAGCCCGACCACGGGCCACATCGACATGCCGGCCGACCTCCGGATCGGCTACCTGCCCCAGATCATGGAGCACCACCGCGGCCGCAGCGTCATCGACGAAGTGATGACGGTGTTCGACCACCTGCACGAAATGGAGCGGGAGCTGGAGCGGATCAATGTGGAGCTGGGGGATCGGACCGATTATGAATCAGCCGATTACGCGCGCCTGATCGACCGGCTGAACGAGATCAACGACCGGCTGGCCCTGGAGACGGGGGAGTCGCCCCGGGTGCAGGCGGAACGCACCCTCTTCGGCCTGGGCTTCAAGGAGGATGAACTGGGCCGCCACACGGAAACCTTCAGCCAGGGCTGGAACATGCGCATCGAGCTGGCCAAGGTGCTGCTCGCGCATCCCGACGTCCTGCTGCTGGACGAGCCCACGAACCACCTGGACATCGAGTCCATCGAATGGTTCGAGGATTACCTGAAATCCTTCCGGGGCTCGCTGCTGCTGGTCTCCCACGACCGAAAGTTCCTGGACAATGTCACCACCCGGACCGTCGAGATCCTCCTGGGACATATTCACGATTATAAAGTACCTTACAGCCAGTATGTCACGCTGCGGGCGGAACGCCTTGCCCAGCAGACGGCCGCCTACGAGAACCAGCAGCGGATGATCGAGAAGACGGAGGATTTCATCAACCGCTTCCGCTACAAGCCCACCAAGTCCAACCAGGTCCAGTCCCGCATCAAGGCGCTGGAGAAGCTCGACCGCATCGAGATCGACGAGACGGACGATGCGAAGCTGAACCTCCGCTTCCCGCCAGCCGCCCGTTCGGGCGACGTGGTCTTCAAGGGAACCGACCTGACCGTGGGCTATCCGCAGAAGGTCGTCTTCCGGAATGCGGAGATCGAGATCAAGCGCGGCGAGAAGGTCGCCCTCATCGGCCGGAACGGCGAAGGCAAGACCACCCTGATGCGCGTCATCATGGGCGAACTGGAACCTTTCTCCGGCGAGGCGAAGGTGGGACACAATGTCCATATCGGCTATTACGCGCAGAATCAGGAAGATATCCTGGACCGGAACGAAACGGTGTTCGGCACCTTGGACCGCATCGCCGTGGGTGAGATCCGCACGAAGCTGCGCGACCTGCTCGGGGCCTTCCTGTTCAAAGGCGAGGACATCGACAAGAAAGTGTCCGTCCTCAGCGGCGGCGAGCGCGCCCGCCTCGGTATGGCCAAGCTGATGCTTTCTCCGTACAACGTGCTGGCCCTGGACGAACCTACGAACCATATGGACATCCGCTCCAAGGACCGGCTCAAGCAGGCGCTGCAGGCCTTTGACGGCACGCTCATTGTAGTTTCCCACGACCGGGATTTCCTGGACGGGCTGGTGGACAAGCTCTACGAGTTCCGGGACGGGAAGGTGAAGGAGCACCTGGGCGGCGTCGCCGACTTCCTCCGGAAGCGGAAGCTCGAAAGCCTCCAGGAACTGGAGCGCCGGCTGCCCCGGGAGACGAAGCCGGTGGACGACCGCAAGGTCCAGGCCCAGGAAACCTTCCAGGCGCGGAAGACCGTCTCCAAGGAAATCCGGAAGATCCGCAGCCGGGTGGACTATCTGGAGAAGGAGATCGGGAAACTGGAGAAGCGGCAGGCCGCCATCGAGAAGGTCCTGGCCGCGCCCGGCCCGAAGGACGACGTGATGGAGTTGACTCGGGAATACCTGGAGAACAAGCGCAGTCTGGACGCGTTCACCGAGGAGTGGAGCGAACAGATGGAGAAATTGGATAACTAATTACTGACGATATGAAAATGTTGAAAGACAACTCATTGAAGGCAATCATCGGAATGATCGCTTTCGCCGCCGTGCTGGTGTTTGCACCCCAGCGCGCCGCGGCCCAGTCCCTCTCCGCCCAGCTGACGGACAAGGACATCATGGTCTCCGAGTTCAATGCGGTCAACGTGTCTGACGACTTTGACGTGACCGTTTCCCGCGGCACCTATGGCGTGCGCCTGACCGTGGACAAGGAACTGGCCCCCTACGTGGAAGTATATGTCCGTTCGAAGGTCCTCTACATCTCCTATGACGAGAAGGCGGTTCCGAAGGAACTGCGGAAAGTGTATCGCGGCAAAGGCGGTTTGACGCCTACCTTCCGGGTCGTGGCCTACACCCCCGAACTGCAGGCCGTCACCCTTTCCGACAACGCCATTCTGACCGGGGTCGAAGAGTTCGCGGCCAGCGATTTCGAACTGACGATGGCCGGCAAGTCCCAGGTGCGCAACCTGTCGATCGCCGCCGCCTCCGCGCGTGTCAGCATGAAGAAGAACGCCATCGCCAACCTGAACCTCAAGACCGACCGGGGTGTCGAGGTCAACACCGACAACAACGCCAACCTCAAACTCACTTTCACCGGCCGCGAGCTGGCCCTGACCTCCGACGGATCCTCCGTGGTCGTGGCCGACGGTCCCACCAAGAGCCTGAACCTCGCGACAGGCGGCTCTTCCCAGGTCAGCGTCACCTCCAACACCGAGAACGTGGATGTGACCGCCGAGGGCAGTTCCAAGCTGACGCTCACCGGCAAGGCTTTCGAGATGGAGGTCAAGGGCTCCCGCAGCTCCACCGTGGACGCTTTCGCGATGCCTCTGGAGGAAGTCGAGGCCGACCTGTCCAACTCGTCCAGCGTGACCGTCTCCGTTTCCAAGAAGGTCTCCGTGAACCTGGTCGGCGGCAGCGCCCTGTATTACAGCGGATCCCCGGAGTTCAAGATCGAGAAGATCGTGAAATCCACCCTGGCCCCTTACGGAACGAAATAATGCAAGTCTTTGACAGCCACGTCGACACCCCTTCGCAGCTGATCCGGCTTCGGAACCTCGGCATCGACAACCGCTATGGGCACGTCGACTTCCCCAAACTCAGGCGCGGGGGAGTCGGCGGCTCCTTTTTCGCCCTGTACACCCCTGCGGAGATGGCGCCGGACGCCGCCACGCGCTATGCGCTGGAAATGATTTCCGCCGTCTACGACGCCGTCGACGCGAACCCGGACTATGCGGCCCTGGCCTTCTCGCCCGATGAGGCGGCGGAGAATGCGAAAAGCGGGTTGATCTCCGTCTTTCTCGGAATGGAGAACGGAGCGCCCATCCAGCAGTCCTTGTCGATGCTCCGGACCTTTTACCGACTGGGGGTCAGCTATGTGACGCTCACCCACAACGGCGACAACGCCATCGCCGACAGCGCGGCAGAAGGTAAGCGCTGGCACGGCCTGAGTCCGTTCGGGAAGCAGGTGGTCGCCGAGATGAACGCGCTCGGGATGATGGTCGACCTGTCCCACGCCTCGGACGAGACCTTCTGGGACTGCATCCGCGTGTCGGAAGCCCCGGTCATCGCCACGCACTCCTGCTGCCGGGCGCTGTGCAACCACCGGCGCAACCTGACTGACGAGATGCTGCAGGCTCTCGGCGAGAAAGACGGGTATGTCGGCATCAACTTCTATCCGGCGTTCCTGTCGGAGCGCTTTCTGTCCGATCCGGCCGACGCCGCCCTGTTCGACGAGGGCGAACGGGTGGAAGCCGCCTTCATCGCCGACCCGGCCGACCCCGTACGGGTGAAAGCCTGGGAAGCGATGCAGGACAAACTCGAGACGATCTGGCGTCCCGGCGTCCGGGAGATCGTGGACCACATCGACCACGCCGTGTCCATCGTGGGCATCGACCACGTCGGAATCGGCAGCGACTTCGACGGCATCCTGGTGCCGCCGGCCGGGCTGGAAAATGTGTCCCGTATTGGACAGGTTTTCGACGAGATGCGTCGTCGCGGGTATGCCGAAAAGGACATCGACAAAGTGGCGGGGGAGAACCTGCTCGCCGTGATGCGCCGCATCGCCGACAGGGCCGATATCGAACTGTAAAAGGGCCCTTTTGAGGCCCTTTTACAGTTCTAACAAAAAAGTTATAATGTTTAACTTTTTTGTTTTCTTTCTTTAATTTCAGCGTGTTACATCTTCAATGAGGGTCAGGCGCAGAAAATCGAGCGCGGCGGCCGCAAAACGCTCGATATTGCGCTTTCGGTCGTTCCGAAAGTTCTTTTTGACGGTCTTCGTCCCCCTCGGACCGGCCACGCCGATCCATACCGTGCCCACCGGATTGAACGGATCGCCGTCCGGTCCGGCCAGGCCGGTCGTGGAGACGGCGTAGTCGCTGCCGGTCACGCGGCGGACGCCTTCGGCCATCGCCGCCGCGACCTCGCCGCTCACGACACCGCACTTCTCGATGGTCTCCGCCGGCACGCCGAGCACCTTCTCCTTGACAGATATCGCATACGAGGTGACCGATCCCAGGTAATAGGCGGAAGATCCGGGAACGGAAGTGATAAGGTGAGAGATTTCGCCGCCCGTGCAGGACTCCGCGGCGCTGAGCGTCCGGCCGGAGGCCTTCAATAAACGCCCTACAGTGGCTTCCAGGGTGTCGTCCTCATCCGAGTACACCTTGTCCCCCAACAGCTCCTTCAGTCGCGAAATTTGCGCATCTACGCGCGCTTTCTGCTCTTCCTCGTCCCCGCCGTAGATGGACAGGCGGAGCCGGATGCCCGTGAGGGGATTCGGCAGGTAGGCGAGGTGCATATCGGCCGGCAGGGCGTCCTCCCAGGGCGCAATGAACTCGGACAGGGCCGATTCCGCCATCCCGAACACCATCACGCTGCGGTGCAGGATATGGTCCAGGGGGAAATGCCCCCGGATGTCCTCCATGACCGCGGGAATGGCCCCGACGGCTTCGAAGGGAACGCCCGGCAAGGCGTACAAGGTGGCGCCGAACTGCACTTCGGGAAAACGAAAAACCATAATGGGAGCGGTTCCCAGACGGTTTTCAATCACGTCGCACCGGTCGGGGACCAGGGCTTGGGCCCGGTTGATGGCCAGCATATCCAGGCCGCGGCTGCGGAGGATCTCCTGGATGATGGCCAGCTGGCCGGCGTGCTCCACATAGCCGCTGCTTCCCGAGAGCTCGGCCAAAACCCCTTTCGTGATGTCGTCCTTGGTGGGGCCGAGGCCGCCCGTGGTGATGACGATGTCATTGACTGTCAATTCGTGACGGAGGTTGTTCAGGATTTCGTCGCGGTCGTCTCCGATGGAGAGCATGCGGGTGACACGGATTCCGGCCTCTTCGAGCGCGACGGCGAGGCGGGAAGAATTGGTGTCCACGACCTGGCCGATGAGAATCTCATCGCCGATGGTGCAGATGGAAGCTTGGATCATTTTGGGGGTTGGGTGGATTGTTCGATGGCCTTCAGGAGTCTTTTGGCGGTCTGGCGCGGCTTTCCCGGGATGCCCTGGGCCACTTCGACCAGGGAAGCCCCGGCCTGGAGTAGCGAAAGGGCCTCGTCAGGCGCGGTAATGGCGCCGGAACCGATGACAGGAAGGCGGTTCCGGGTGTATTCGACGCAGAAACGGACTTTCGCGAGGCCGGGTGCGATGACGCCGTCGAAACCGGACATCAGCACGAAATCCAGGATCCGGCGCATCTGCTCCTCGTCGTGCCCGGGGGCGATCCGCAGGAGGATGGGCTTGTAGCGTTCATAGCAGAGCCGGAGGCTGAGCAGTTCGTCCAGGAGTTCGGTCCAGTCGGAGAAGTCGTCCAGGGAGGAAAGGCCGCTTTCGCGGTTGATGTCGATGACAAAATAGTCGGCGAAGTCGTACAGGAGCGAGAATTGGCGGATCATCCGTTGTTTCGCCTCCTCTTCCGAAGCGCCGTCCGCCCGCAGCTCGATCGCGGCCACGATGGGCGATTTCCGCGCTTGAAGACGCTCTGCAACGAGCTGCAGGGGCGTTTCGCCGGGAATGATGCCGGTGAAGCTGAAGCCGAAACTGTCGCACACGTCCAGCAGTTCCTCCTGCCGTTCCAACACCGGGGCCAGGCCGATGGGGTGGCGGAACCGGATGCCGAAGAGCTCCCGGACCAGCGCCGGATATTCCCGCCTGAATCTCAGGCGGTTCCAGAACAGATAACCGGGAAGGCGACGCTTCCAGAGCATTCCGCGGGCGCTTTGTTGCAGACTGGCCATAATCTCGTTCGCTTCGTCTTACAAAGATAATAAATCTTATTGGAACTCCTCAAAGGTGTTGTCGTCATAGAAGACGAGAATCTTGGAAACGCGACGAGGAGCCTGTGCGGGCGCAAATACGGGATTCTCAGCGGGACCGTCTTTATACATCCGTCCTTTGCCGGTCAGGAGCCAGTCCATGCTGATCTGCGGATAGTGCACGGCCATCGCTTCCAGGAAATCGAATCCCGGCTTGTTCCGGCCGGACAGGATGTGGGAAATGCCGGCACGAGCGACGCCGAGCGTGTCGGCCAGCTGTGCCTGCGAGATATTTTCCGCGTCCAGAAACTGTTGAAGGCGTTTGTCCATTGTGTATTCCTTTGTGTTACAAAAGTAACGAATCTAAAGTAGAAATACAAGTGTTAAAACGGGCATAATCTGGTGTCAAGATGGGAGTGAACGCCCCGAAAAATACTTAAAGCTATATGTTTTTTGAATATAATTAAAGTACTGATTATAAGTGATTTAATATGATTATTATAACATATTTGTTCGAGAGTTGCCGCCTGCAAGGGTATTGTTCATAACTTTTGTTTTATTTCTATTTTAGGTTAAGTGTTATAAATTACTGAATATTAGCAAGTTAGAGTAGTAGCAAAACAAGAATAACAAATACTTATCCTTGATTTTGTGCCTTGCGTTGATAACTCGGGGGAGAAATGATGATTGTTAACATTTGTAAACAAGAAAAAGGCTTATTTCCGGTGTCCGAAGCGCTCTCACAAACGCCAGCGTGAGATTTCGGAAATCGTGTAGAATTGTGTAACTTCGCAGAGATTTTTGAATTGTGCGCATGATACCTGAAATCCATATCGAGGATTACAATTATCCGCTCCCGGACGAGCGGATCGCCAAATACCCGCTGCCCGAACGGGACTCGTCCAAATTGCTCCATTATGCGGGCGGACACGTGGACGAATTTGTTTTCCGCCAGTTGCCTGACCTGCTTCCCGAAAACGCGTTGATGGTCTTCAACGACACGAAGGTCGTTCCGGCTCGGATGCATTTCCAGCGCGCCACCGGCGCCCATATCGAGATTTTCTGCCTGGAGCCGGTGAAACCTGTCGAATATGCCACGGCCTTCGCGGCCACGGACACGTGCACCTGGAAGTGCGTCATCGGCAATGCCAAGAAATGGAAAGACGATGTCCTGACCTTGTTCCGCACCGCTGAAACCCCGGATATGGGCCTGGAGGCCCGTCTCGTGAGTCGGGAAGGACAGACCGGAGTTGTGGAGTTCCGCTGGACGGACGGCTCTCCTTTCTCCCGGGTGCTCGAGGTATGCGGCACCGTCCCGATCCCGCCGTACCTGAACCGCGAATCGGAGAAGATCGACATCGAACGCTACCAGACGCTCTATGCCCATATCCGGGGCTCTGTGGCCGCTCCGACGGCCGGCTTGCATTTCACGGAGGATGTCCTGGGGCGGATCCGGGCGAAGGGAATCGACACGGAAACCGTCTGCCTCCATGTCGGCGCCGGCACCTTCCTGCCGGTCAAGAGCTCCTTGGTATCCGAGCATCCGATGCACCGGGAGCCATTTGTAGTGAAGCTTCAGCTCCTGAAGGATATCTGCCGGATGGACAGGAAGTTGATTGCCGTTGGAACTACTTCCGTCCGGACGCTGGAATCCCTTTATTACGTGGGGGTGAGCTGCATCGAGAAGGGCGCTCCAGAGGATGTACCGCAGTGGGCTCCGTATGAACGGGAATACCCGTACAGCACGAAGGAAGCCTTGGAAGCCATCATCACCTATCTCGAAGCGAACGGCCTGTCGGAACTCAAGATCGGCACGCGGATCATCATCGTGCCGGGCTTCCGGTTCCGCCTGGTGGACCTGATGGTGACGAACTTCCACCAGCCCGAGAGCACGCTCATCCTGCTGGTCTCCGCTTTCGTGGGCGGGGATTGGCGCACCATCTATGATTACGCGCTCGCGCACGGCTTCCGCTTCCTCAGCTACGGGGACAGCTCGCTGCTGGTCCGCGCTTGATTAATTGGCTTAATTTCTGTACCTTTGCGCCGTACAAAACCGACTGCCATGGACGAACTTAATCCATTCGAGGACATAGCTCCCTATAATGACGAAGAAGCGGCTGCCGCCCTGTCGAAACTGGCCGACCATCCCAACGTACCCTGGATCTCCAAGTACATCTTCTCCAACCAGCCCGAGACTTACCTGCGGGACATCCTCCGCAGCATCAGCACCGTGGACGACTTCCAGAAACTGGTGATGTCCAAGGCCACGGAGTGGGTCATCGAGAAATCGGTCCGCAACTTCTCCTACGACGGCATCAACAAGCTGCAGTCCATCGACGGCAAGTTCCTGGCGATGTCCAACCACCGCGACATCATCCTGGACCCGGCCTTCACGCAGCTGATCCTGTTCCGGAACCAGGTGCCCCTTACCGAGATCTGCGTGGGCGACAACCTCCTCAAGAGCAAGACCATCGAGCGCCTGATCCGCTCCAACCGGATGATCAAGGTCATCCGCGGCATCTCCGCCCGCGAGCTCTACCTGTCTTCCCAGGTCCTTTCCAAGTATATCCGCGAGAGCATCACCACCGGCAAGAGCTCCGTGTGGATCGCCCAGCGGCAGGGAAGGACGAAGGACGGGGTCGACATCACCGAGCAGGGTCTCTTGAAGATGTTCGATATGAGCGGCACGAAGGATTTCGTGCAGAACTTCCTGGAACTGAACATCATCCCGCTCTCGATCTCCTACGAATACGAGCCCTGCGACATCCTGAAGGCCCGCGAAATCCTCATCTCCCGCACGCAGAAGTACGTCAAGACGGAGAACGAGGACCTGCAGAGCATCATGCTGGGCATCAAGCAGTGGAAGGGCAACGTGCACCTGAACTTCGGCGACCCGCTCACCGAGGACGAGATCCGCGCGGCCTCCGTCTGCGACAAGAACGACCGCTACCAGCTCATCCGCCACGCCGTGGACGTCCGCGTCATCAACGGCTACAAGCTCTGGAACACGAACTACATCGCATACGACCTCGCGAACCACACGTTCAAGTACGCGGACCGCTACTCACACGAGGAGGCGGAAGCCTTCACGGAATTCACCGAGCACCAGCTCGACCAGGTGGAGCCGACGCTGAACCGCGCGGAACTCCGCGACATCTTCCTCCGCATCTACGGCAATCCCGTGATGATGAAGGAAAAGTTCGAAGCTGAAGGATAGATTTCTCGCTGCGCTCGAAATGACAAAGGTCGACCCGGAAAGGGCCGACCTTTGTTGTCATTCTGAGGAGGTCGCAGACCTGCTTTCCTGTCATTCTGAGGAGGTCGCAGACCGACGTGAGAATCTAATTGTGTTTCAAGTGAATGTCCAGCTGCGGGAACGGGAAGGAGATTCCGTGCGCCGGGAGGCCCGTGTAGATGGCCTCGGTGAGCGCGTAGCGCACTTCCCGGATGTCGGAGGAACGCACCCATACGCGGAGGAGAAACTCCACGGAACTGTCTTTCAGCTCGCTCAGGACCACGTTCGGATCCTGCGCGCCCGGAGTTTCCGCATTCAGGATCTTCTCGTTCTCGCCGATGATCCGCATCAGTTCGGCCTTGACCGCCTCGGCGTCGCTGCCGTAGGAGACGCCGACCGTGAGGTCGATGCGCCGCAGCGGATTCGCGCTGTAGTTGTTGATGGTGCCGTTCGAGAGGGCGCCGTTGGGCAGGATGACCTCCCGGTTGTCCAGGGTGACGATCTTCGTCGACACGATGTTGATGCTCTTCACCACGCCCGCGAAGCCCTGCGCCTCGATGTAGTCGCCGGCCTTGAAGGGCTTGAACGCCAGCAGCATCAGGCCGCCGGCGAAGTTCTGGACCGTGCCGCTCATCGCCATGCCGATGGCCATGCCGCCCGCGGCCAGCAGCGCGGCGAGCGAGGTGGTGTTGATCCCCAGCGTGCCGATCATGAACATGATCAGGAGGATCCAGAGGACGGCCGTCACGAGACTTTGCATGAAAGAGGTCAGGGTGGCGTCGGCCCCGCGGCGGGTGAACACCCGGGCGATGAACTTCTTGGACTTGCGGATGAGCCAGGCGCCAACCACGTACAGGACCAGCGCGAAAACGAGCTTGATGCCGAACTTGATGAGGGAAGTGACCATCTCCTCGATCAGCTCCTTGGGCGGGGTGTTCCGCAGGATTTCGGCGATCTGGGCGCCCTTGGTCTGGAGGGAGTCCGTGGAGAAGCGCTGGGCGATCTTCTCGGCCTCCGGGGTGACGGTCTGCAGGATATGGAAAAGCATAAGTTACAGGTTATAGATGAGATAGGCCATGTAGGCGGCCCAGATGACCAGGAACAGCCCGCCGTCCAGCCGGTCGATCTCCTTCTTGCGGCCTACGAAGCCTGCGGTCAGGAGCACGAGGGAACTGACAAGGAGGACGCCGAGGTCCACATACGTGATGTGGTCGAAGGACAGGGGGGAGATGAGGGCCGATCCGCCGAGGATCAGCAGGATGTTGAAGACATTGGAGCCGATGATGTTGCCGAGGGCCAGCTGGCCTTTCTTCTTGGCGGCGGCCACCACGCAGGTGGCCAGCTCCGGCATCGACGTGCCGCCGGCCAGGATGGTGATGGCGATGAACTTGTCGCTGACCCCGAGGGCGCGCGCCAGTTCCGTCGCGTTGTTCACGAACAGGTTGCCGCCAAAAGCGAGTCCCGCAATGCCGGCTACGATCAGCAGGATGCACATCCAGATGCTGCGCTGCTTGGCGGGGGATTCCTCTTCGTCGGGCTGGTTCCCCTTGAAACTCAGGATCATATAGCCGATGAAGAAGGCGATGAGGATGCCTCCGTCCCAGCGGCTCAGGCCGTTCGTGCCGATATGGAGGATCGTGTACTCCAGCCCCAGGAAGATCAGGAGCATCGTGGTTAGGATGTTCATCGGGATGTCCCGCTTCCAGTTGGACGGGGTGATGGTCATCGGAAGGATGAGGGCCGTGACACCCAGGATCAGGAGGGTGTTCATGATGTTCGAGCCCACCACGTTGCCGATGGCGATATCGGCGTTGCCCTGGAAGGCGCCGATGAAACTGACGACCATCTCCGGGGCGGAAGTGCCCATCCCGACGATGGTGAGGCCGATGACGAATTCGCTCAGACCGAAGCGCCGGGCGATGCCCGAGGCGCCGTCCACGAGCCAGTCCGCCCCGAATACGATGAGGGCGAGACCGCCGATAAGCAGAAGGACTTGCAGCCAGATCATTTCTCTTTCCTTTTAAGTGCGCACACGTTCTCCACATGCATCGTGTGCGGGAACATATCGACGGGCTGGACCGCCGTAATCTCATAGTCTTCGCAGAGGATGGCCAGGTCGCGGGCCTGGGAGGCCGGATTGCAGCTCACGTAGACCATCCGGTCGGGGGCCGCCTCCAGGATGACCTTCGCCACGTCGGGGTGGATGCCCGCGCGGGGCGGGTCCAGGATGATGACGTCGGGCCGGCCGTGCTTGGCGATGAACTTCGCATTCAGGACGTCCTTCATGTCGCCCGCGAAGAACCGGCAGTTCGTGATGCCGTTCGCCTCCGCATTGGCCTTCGCGTCCTCGATGGCCTCGGGGACGTATTCGATGCCGACGACCTTGGAAGCCTGGCGGGAGACGAACTGGGCGATGGTGCCGGTGCCGGTGTACAGGTCGTAGACCACCTCATGGCCGGTCAGGGCGGCGAAATCGCGCGCGACACTGTACAGGCGGTAGGCCTGCAGGGAATTCGTCTGATAGAAGGATTTCGGGCCGATCTTGAACCGCAGGCCTTCCATTTCCTCATAGATGGCGTCGTCGCCCTTGTACAGGATGGGGGACTGGTCGCCGATGGAGTCGTTCAGCTTCTCGTTGATGACGTACCAGAGGGAGGTAATCTGCGGGAATTCGGCCACCAGGGCGTCCAGAAGGGCGATTCTCTTCGCAGAATCCTCGTAGGCGAAGCACAGGATGAGCATCACGGCGCCCGCTTCCGTGGTCCGGACGAACATGTTGCGGAAATAGCCTTCGTTGTCGCGGATGTTATAGAATTCGTAGCCGTGGTCGATGCAGAACTGCTTGATAAACAAGCGGATAGCATTGGACGGTCCTGGCTGGAGCCAGCATTTCTTGATGTCCAGGACCTTGTCGAAGAACTTGCCCACGTGGAAGCCCAGGCCCATCCGGTCGTTCTCGGGAATCGCATCGGGATTCTCGCCGTGAAGCACCCAGCGCTTGCTGGAAGCGCTGAATTCCAACTTGTTACGGTAAAACTGCGTGCGTTGGGAGGGGAGAGTCGGACGGATTTCCGGCACCTCCAGGTGGCCGATGCGGACCAGCTGGTCGTACACTTGCTGCCGCTTGGCTTCGAGCTGCATCTCGTACGGCAAAGGCTGCCACCGG
This sequence comes from uncultured Bacteroidales bacterium, assembly GCA_947169405.1. Taxonomy (GTDB): domain Bacteria; phylum Bacteroidota; class Bacteroidia; order Bacteroidales; family UBA932; genus Cryptobacteroides. Next base: position 12,292 of record CAMVPS010000018.1, on the reverse strand, counting down.
CAGCCGCCGCAGACGCCGAAATGCTCGCAGAACGCCTCGAGCCGGTGCGGAGAGGGCTGGATCATCCGCGAGATGAATCCCTCCATATAGTTTTTCTTCTTCCTGAACACCTGGATGTCCACGACGTCGCCGGGGACGGCGAAATCGACGAAGACGACCATTCCGTCCACGTGGGTCAAAGCCTTGCCTTCGGCGGCGACGGCTTCGATGGTGACGTTCTCCAGTTTCAGGTCGACTTTTTTTCTGCTCATTTCAGTTTCTCTTATAGCTTACAAATATACTCAATTTTCGCGTCTTCTGGAAATCCGTGGCTGCAGGGGAGTTTTTTCCTTTGCATTAGTTAACATAATATAAATTGTGTAACAAATAATAGGCGAGGGGCACTACTGCGGTCAGTTTAAAATAAATGACTATATTTGTACGATTAAAATACGTGAAACTGAGACCTATGCCTGTAACCGTCAAGACCGTCGAGAGCCGCAAGGACCTGCGCGCCTTCGTGAAATTCCCGCTGAAACTGTACAAGGATTGTCCGCACTATGTGCCCAGCCTGTTCATGGACGAGATGTCCTCGCTGGATATGGACAAGAACCCGATGGGAAAATATGCCAAGTGCGAGAAGTTCCTGGCTTACAACGAGAAAGGCGAAATCGTCGGGCGCGTGGCCGCCATCATCAACGACATCGCGAACCGCGACTGGGACCACCGCGAAGTCCGCTTCGGCTGGATCGATTTCATCGACGACAAGGAGGTTTCCAAGGCCCTGGTCGATGCCGTCGTCGCTTTCGGAAAAAAGCACGGAATGACGCAGGTTTCCGGCCCGCTCGGATTCACGGACTTCGACAATGAAGGCTGCGTCGTGGAAGGTTTCGACGACATCAGCTCCTTCAACCTGAAATACAATTTCCCGTACTACCAGGACCATTTCGAGGCCCTGGGACTCGCCAAGGTCAATGACTGGCTGGAATACCGCATCTTCGTTCCCGAACAGGTCCCCGAGAAGGTTTCCCGCGCCGCCGCCCTTGTGCAGGAACGGTATAACCTCCATATCCGCAGGATCACCAAGCGCGAGGTGCGCAAGGAGGGCTACGGCCGGAAGATCTTCGACCTGATCAACCGCGCCTATAGCCAACTCTTTGATTTCACGGTGCTTCCGGACGACGTCATCGACAGTTACGTGAACACCTACCTGGGGATGATCGACCTCAAGTACATCACCCTCATCGAGGATGCGGAAGGAAAGCTCGTGGGCGTTTCCCTGACGATGCCTTCCATCGCCCGGGCCGCGCAGAAATGCCGCGGTTACCTCTTCCCGTTCGGCTGGTGGCACCTCCTCAAGTCCACCTACTGGAAGCACGAAGACGGCCTGGAGCTGCTGATGATCGCCGTGGATCCGGACTACCGGAACCGGGGCGTCCATTCCATCATCTTCAACGACCTGATCCCGATGCTCATCGAGGGCGGTTTCAAGTACGGCGAGTCCAACGCCGAGATGGAGACCAACAACAGCGTCCAGAACCTCTGGAACCTGTACCAGAAGGAATTCAAGCGCCGCCGGCGCGTGTACAGCAAAGAAATCTGAGCCGATGTCCGCGTCGAGTACCCTGCTCCCTCCCCTGCCGGAACGGATGCGTCCGCAGTCCCTGGACCAGTATGTGGGCCAGCGGCACCTGGTGGGCGAAGGCTGCGTCCTGCGGAAGATGATCGAGAGCGGCAATCTCTCGTCCTTCATCCTCTGGGGGCCTCCGGGCGTGGGCAAGACGACCTTGGCCCATATCATCGCGCAGACGATGGACCGGGAGTTCTACACCCTGTCCGCCGTCACCTCCGGCGTCAAGGACGTCCGCGAGGTCTTCGACAAGGCCCGCTCGAACAGCCTGTTCAACCAGCGCGGCGCGCCGGTGCTGTTCATCGACGAAATCCACCGCTTCAACAAGGCCCAGCAGGACGCGCTCCTCGGGGCCGTGGAGACGGGTACCATCGTCCTGATCGGCGCCACCACCGAGAACCCCTCTTTCGAGGTCATCACTCCCCTCCTGTCCCGCTGCCAGGTTTTCGTTCTGAAATCCTTGGAAAAGGATGATTTACAGATACTTCTGGACCGGGCGCTGAAGGAGGACGTCCTCCTGAAGGACCAGGACATCCAGGTCGTGGAGACCGAGGCCCTGATGCGCTACAGCGGCGGCGACGCCCGCAAGCTGCTGAACGTCCTGGAGATCGTGGTGGACTCCTTCGCGGGTCGCTCCCCCATCGTCATCGACAACAAGTCGGTCACGGAGAGCATCCAGGAGAACATGGCCATCTACGACAAGGACGGGGAGATGCACTACGACATCATCTCGGCCTTCATCAAGAGCATCCGCGGGTCGGACCCGAACGCGGCCATCTACTACCTGGCCCGGATGATCGAAGGCGGCGAGGATCCCCTCTTCATCGCCCGCCGGCTGTGCCTGTCGGCCTCCGAGGACGTGGGCCTGGCGAATCCGAACGCGCTCCTGCTGGCGAACGCCTGCTTCGAGGTCGTTTCCAAGATCGGGATGCCCGAGGGCCGGATTCCGCTCGCCGAGACGACGGTCTACCTGGCCTCCTCCCCCAAGAGCAACGGCTCCTATATGGCCATCGAGAAGGCGTTGGCCCTCGTGAAGGAAACAGGGAACCTTTCGGTGCCTCTCCCGATCCGGAACGCGCCTACGCAGCTGATGAAGGACCTCAATTACAGCGACGGCTACAAGTACGCCCACGACTATCCCGGGCACTTCGCCGACATGGAATTCCTGCCCGAGGAAATCCAGGGCACCGTCTTCTACGAGCCGCAGCCCAACAAGCACGAGAACGTCCTCCGTGCCTATCTCGAGGCCTGCTGGCCGAAGTATTACGGGAAGAAATAGATTCTCACGTCGGTCCAAAGGACCTCCTCAGAATGACAGTGGAAAGGTAGTCCAAAGGACCTCCTCAGAATGACAGTGGAAAGGTAGTCCGAAGGACCTCCTCAGAATGACAGTGGAAAGGTAGTCCGAAGGACCTCCTCAGAATGACATTAGAACGGGTAGCCCACACCGAAGTGGAGGGCGAAGTTGCCGGACTGGAGCCATTGCTCCGGTCCGATGAGGCATTCGCCGGCGGGCCGGCAGGGTTCGTACACCTTGAGGCCCAGGTCGATGCGGACGAGGATGAATTCCAGGTTCACGCGGACGCCCATGCCCCAGTCGGCGGCGATGGTGTCGAAGGAGAAATTGGAGCCTTCCATGTAATCGGCCATGCGGAGGTTCCATACGTTGCCGACGTCCGCAAAGAGGGCGCCTTCCAGCTTCCAGACGACCGGGAAGCGGTATTCGACATTGGCCTCCATCTTGAAGTCGCCCGTCTGGCTCGGAATGAGGAAGTATTCGGTCCAGGGCTGCACGCGGCCCGGGCCCAGGGCGCGGGCCTGCCAGCCGCGCATGCTGTTCGCGCCGCCGGCGTAGAACTGTTTCTCGAACGGGACGGTGGTGGAGTTGCCATAGCCGTAGCCGGCGCCCACCAGGAAGCGGAGCGCCACCGCCTGGGTGTCTCCGTCGCCGAAGCGGAAGGTCTGGCCCAGCTGCAGTTCGCCGCGCACATACTGGGCGTAGGGGATCTGCCAGATGGTATGCTGGTTGACCTGGTTCGTGGGCATCGCGGAGTTGAACAGGCTGAGGACATTGCCCGCCAGGTCGAACGACAGCCGGCCGTAGGTAAAGGTGCGCTTGGGAATCGGGGTCGGATCCGTCGTGTAATAGAGCATGCCGCCCATGCCCATGTCAAAGTGGTCCGAGTAAGCGTTCAGGAGGAAGAGGTCCGCCACCAACCGTTCTGCGAAACTCTCCGAAATGTTGCCGAGGCGGACGATATTGGCCTGGAAAGGGAAGAACTGGTAGGTGAAGTTCCGGCGGAAGGTGCCCGTGTAGCCGAAGCTCGTGGAGATCATCATCCGCTTGTACTCCGGACGGTCCTGGTAGCTGAATCCCAGGGTGAGGTCCGTATGCGGGAGGTTCGGCCCCCGGAAGAGGGAGTTCGGCAGGCCGATGAGCTTGGGGATGCGGAGGGAACTGGAGACGCTGAACTCCGTGGAGCGGATCTTGTCCTTGGTCTTGAACTGGAAGTTGCCCTTCAGGCCCAGGTTGAACAGTTCGCCGCCGTGGAAGAAATTCTTGTGGAAGTAATTGAGCTGCGGGGAGATCCCGAACAGGCCGGTGGAGTTCACCGAGGCCTCCAAGTTCGCCTTGAAGCCCTGGACGCCGCCGTTCAGGAGGTTGATGTCACAGTCCACGACGTTGTCCGTCACCGGGTTCATCGTGACGTTCACGCTGTTGAAGACGGAGAGGTTCGACAGCCGGGAATAGGTGGCGTTGACCGCCCGTTCGCTGTAGGGCATCCCGGGATGCAGGACGTTCAGCTCCTCCAGGACGTAGGTCCGGATGGGGATTTCCTTCGGGTAGGACAGGGTCACGTTGCCGATGGTGAACTTCCGGTGCGGCTTCGCCTCGTCCGGGGAGCCGTTGCGGGGATAGTCCCGGATGGCCATCGTCAGGGCCGCCGTCCCGTCGTGCGAGAGGGTGTCCGCCTCACAGAAATAGAAACTCTTGTCGAAGCCGTAGTAGCCGCGGTTGCGGAAGAACTCGGCCGAGCGGACGGTTTCGGCTTCGAGGGTTGACTCGGCCAGGTACTGGCCTTCCTTGATGGTGATGTTCGGCTTGTCCGTCTCGAACTCCTTCCGGAACTCCTCGTCCTCGGGGAGTTCGAAATCGATCGACCGGATCGTATACCGATTGCCAGGGGTGACGTAATAGGTCACGTAGGCCCGTTTCCTCTTGTACTCCACTTCGCTGCGGACCTTAGACCCGTAGTAGCCGATGTATTCGAGGTGGTTCACGATGTTGTCGGCACTGGTATTCACCTGGGAGTCGTCGAGGATCACCAGCGGGGCGCCGGGCCGGCGGATGCCCAGGAACGAGGCGCTGGGCTTCTGCGCAAGGTAGGACGTAAGTTCCGAATGGCTCACCTGCTTGCCTTCCACCTTGATCTTGTTGCCGGCGAGACGGTACTCCCCTTCCGCGAGGCGCTGTGTGGCGCAGCTCGCGACAAGAAGGCCGGCAAGGACTGGAAGGATGAGGTTTTTGCAGTTCACTCCTACAAAATTAACACTTTTCCGCTATTAATCGACAAGAATAATATATAACTTTGCAGGGTATGAGCATTTCCAAGAACGAACTGCGGCAGGTCCGCTCCCTCGCGCAGAAGAAGTTCCGGGACGAGTCCGGACTCTTCGTGGTCGAGGGCGAAAAGATGGTTTCCGAGGCGTTGGCGTCGGGATTCGAGGTCGTGTCCGTCTACCGCCGGGACGAGATCGGCGAAGAGACGATGGCGCGGCTGTCGATGCTGTCCTCCCCTTCTCCGGTCCTCGCGGTCGTCCGGCAGCCCGCCCCCGCGGCCTTCCATCCTTCGAAAGGGCTTTTCCTGGCCCTGGACGGCATCCGCGACCCCGGCAACCTGGGCACCATCCTCCGGGTGGCGGACTGGTTCGGCGTCGACGGGGTCGTCGCCTCGGTCGACACCGTGGAACTGTACAATCCCAAGGTGGTCCAGGCCACGATGGGCGCCATCTTCCGCGTCCCCTTCTTGCGGATGGACATCGCCGAACTCTGCCGGAAGGTCGTTTCCGGCGGCGGGCACGTGTACGGGACGTTCCTGGATGGGGAAAACATGTATTCCAAGGCCTTGGACTGCGGCCTGGAGGCACCTTCGGTGATCGTGATCGGAAACGAGTCCAATGGCATTTCGCCGGCCGTGGCCGCCTGCGTGAGTGACCGGCTCTTCATCCCGCCCTACCCGGCGGACGACCCGGGCTCCGAGTCCCTGAACGCCGCCATTGCGACGGCCATCACCGTCGCCGAGTTCCGTCGGCGCTAAATCTGTATTGCCACGAAATCCTTTTCCGGCACGGGAAGCGTGGCGGTGCACGGTTCCGCGCCGGCTTCGGCCGGGATGCGGACCGTGATGTCGGCGGAAGGGCCGAAGTTGGAGACGACGAGCCAGGTTTCGGCTTCGTCGGCGCGGAGGAATGCGAAGTGACGGTCGGGGTCGAAACCCTCTCCCTGGCAGTAGCAAAGGTCGAAGGTCCGTCCTTCCGCGAAGGCCGGCCGCTTGGCGAGCTCCAGCGCTTCGCGGTAACGCTTCAAGATCGCTTTCTGCTTGGCATTCAATCCTTTGCGCTTGTTGTCGATGTACTGGCGGAGGGCCTGGAGGCTCTCCACGGTCCACCAGTCGAAGATGGAGGTGCGGCCGTTGACGCCGCTGAAAGGCTCGTCGTCCATCCCCCGCTCCCCGATCTCCTGCCCGAAGTAGAGCATGAAGGGGGCGGTGTTCAGGAGCAGGGACACGCCCAGGGCGGCGTAGCCGGCCTCGGCGCTGCCGGCGAAGAAGTCGGAGGCCACGCGCTGCTCGTCGTGGTTCTCCAGGAAGTCCAGCATCCGGGGCTGGAGATCGCCGAGGAACTGCCAGTTCCAGGTCAAGGCCTTGGCCGTGAGCCCGTCGCAAGTGACGGCGCGGACCGTGTCGTACAGGCCGGACTTGTCATAGAGGAAATCGAATCCGACTTCCTCCACATACATCCGGTACTTTTCCTTCTCATAGACCTCGGCGATGAAGACGATGTCCGGGAACTCCAGCTTGATCTTCGCGATCAGCCACTGCATGAAGGCCGGAGGCACCAACTCCACCATGTCGCAGCGGAAGCCGTCCACGCCCTTGAGGGCCCAGTAATGGACGATGTTGTACATCTTGTCCCAGGTGCGGGTGTGGAAGTCGCAGTAGTTGATCTTGATGGTATCGTACCAGTCGTTGATGCCCGGCGCCGGGGAGAAGCAGTTGCCGGAGGCCTTGGCCGGAAACTCGAAATAGCCGGGGCCGTTGTAAGGTTCCGGCAGCCGGAGGGGCTCGCCGGGATAATAGAAGAAGTCGTTCTCGGGCGACCAGTGCACGGAAGTGTCGTCGTCGGCCCCGAGGGAATGGACGCCCGGAACGTGGCTCCGGTAATCCCGCGCCACGTGGTTCGGGACGAAGTCCATAATGACCTTCATTCCGTGCCGATGGGTGCGTTTCACCAGCTGAAGGAATTCTTCCATCCTGGCATCGGGATTCGTTGCCAGATAAGGATTTACGTCGTAGTAATCTGTGATGGCGTAGGGCGAACCGGCCTCCCCTTTCACAATCTGGGGATGGGACGGCCGGCAGCCTTCGTCCTTCTTCCGCGTGGCGTGGCGGATGAGGCCCGTGTACCAGATGTAATCGACGCCGAGTCCCCGGATGTACTCCAAGGACGCGGCGTCGACACTTTCAAACTTACCGCTCCCCCACAGGCGGGGAAGCATCTGGTATAGGACCTGTTTCATTCGCTACACCTCGCGCACTTTTCTTTCATTCACGTTACCCCTTCCCTAAATCCCTTCCCTCGGGGAAGGGACTTACTATCGTCCTACGGACTCCAAGTACTACCAGTTCAGGATCTTCTTGAAGTCGTAGGTCTCCGGGTCGGCGACGTACTTCTTCGCGGCCTCGTAGTCGGCCGGGGTGATGAAGTGGCAGATGTGGTTGAAATAGTTCTGGGAGGTACCGCCCTCGATGTTCACGCGGCGCGGCGGGATCTTGCCCTCGGCGTTCTGCAGGTCCTTGAGGTACAGCGGGTGGGACTCGCCGTCGGCGTCGACATACACCATGCAGCCGGTCTCGCCCTTGGCGAAGAGCTCGTAGGCGCCCATAGCCAGCTCGGTGCAGTAGGTCAGGTCGTAACCGATCGGGTCCTGGCAGCGGACGTCGTAGCCGATCTCCACCGGACGGGTCTTGACCTTCAGGCCGATCTTCTTGAACTCCTTCTCGAGGATGTCGTTGAACAGGACCGCCTTGGAGATCTTGCCGAGCTCCGGATGGCCGTGCTCGTCATAGGTCATGGACACGCCCGCGTTCTTGATTTCCTGCGGATCCAGGTCGTGGAAGACGCCCTCGGCGACGACGACGGTGCCGTAGCCGATGCCCAGGAGCTTGCGCTTCAGGATGGTGGAGAGGGCGAGCTTGACGATCTTGTCCAGGCTGATGCCGGTCTTGTTGAACATCTCGGGGATGATGGTCATCGGGCAGTGCGTGGCCTCGCCGATACCCAGGGCGAGGTGGCCGGCGCTGCGGCCCATGGCGCTGATGATGAGCCAGTTGCCGCTGGTGCGGGCATCCTCGTACACGGTGCGGGCCAGGTGCGCGCCCTCGTCCTTGGCGGAGTTGAAGCCGAAGGTCGGGGCGTTGTTCGGCAGCGGAAGGTCGTTGTCGATGGTCTTGGGCACGTGGATGTTCGCGATCGGATACTGCTTCGCGGCCAGGAACTTGGCGATGCGGTTCGCGGTGGAAGCGGTGTCGTCACCGCCCACGGTCACGAGCAGCTTGATGTTGTTGTCCTGGAACAGGCCCAGGTTGAAGTTCTCCTCGAAATCCTTGTCGGTGGGCTTGAAACGGCTCATCTGCAGGTAGCTGCCGCCCCGGTTGAAGTAGGCGTCCGCCTTGAAGAAGTCGATGTCCTCGGTGCGCGGGTTCTGGCTGAAAAGGCCGCTGTAACCGCCGTGCAGGCCGATGACACGGTAACCGTTGGAAAGGAACGTCTTCGCGACAGACATGACGACAGTGTTCATACCCGGAGCCGGGCCGCCTCCGCAGAGGATGATGATGGAATCTTTCATGGTGATATAAGAGTTTGTTCGTTGTTTTGCTAAATCGTACAAATTTAAGAATTTTTAATTACAATTCCTTCTTTTTCTTCACGATGCCGACATAAGTGAGCAGCACGATGTTCATCATCAGGGAATACAGGATGGCCGGGATGGCCATTTCCTCGTTCGCGAAGATGAACGGGCTGGAGGCGATGGAAATCGCCTGCGCAGCGTTCTGCATGCCCACTTCGATGACCACGGTGCGGCGCTGGCGGGCGTCGTTCCGGACCAGGCGGGACAGCAGCGAGGACAGGCCGATGGCTAGCAGGATGAGGACCGTCACGCAGAGGCCCAGGACGCCGATGTTGTCCATGATCGTGTGCCGGTGCTGGATGTAGAAGACGGTGATCAGCACGAGGAGCAGCGGGAACGCCAGCTTCGTGAGGACCTTGTCCACCTTCTCCGCCGTCTTGGGCCAGGCATAGTGCAGGCCGATGCCCAGAAGCACCGGCAGGAGCATCAGGACAAGATTCTGCTTGATGAGGTTTCCCACGGGCAAAGTGATGCCCACGCTCTCCCCCACCAGCCGGGTGGCCCAGCCCATGACGACCGGAATCGTAAATAAAGTGATGATGCTGCTGAGCGCCGTAAGTGTCACGGACAGAGCGACATCTCCATTGGCCAATTTCGAGAAGACATTGGACGAGCTGCCGCCCGGGCAGCAGGCGATGAGCACTAGGCCGATGAAGAAGACCGGCGGCAGTTTCAGCAGGTAGGCCAGCCCCAGCGCGATGGCCGGGAGGAAGACCAATTGGCCTACGAGGGCCACGACGATGGGCCAGGGACGGCGGAAGACTTTCCCGAAATCCTCGAACCGGAGCGCGAGTCCCAGGTCGAACATCAGGAGGGTCAGGATGGGGAGTACGATCCAGATGGTGTTCATACGTCTTTGTCGTAGAAGTATTTCCAGAGCGGGGCGGCCATCAGGGCCTGCAGGATTTGGTTGTTTTGTAGAAGTTCCCGGACATAGTCCTGTTCCAGGATGTACACGTCGATGTCCTCCGTGGCGTCCAGGTGCTGGCCGGAGACTTTTTCCACGCCGACGGCGAGGAAACTGTGCGCGAGGTTGGTGCTCGTGGCCGGGTTAGGCGAGAGCGTCATCCATTCCTGCCACTCCCCGCCTGCGAAGCCGGTTTCTTCCAAAAGTTCGCGTTTCGCGGCCTCCAGGGGTGTTTCACCCTTTTCGATGACGCCGCACGGGAGTTCGTAACAGGTCTTTCCGAGGGCGTGCCGGTACTGCCGTTCCAGGACCATCTGGCCATCCTTCGTGATGGCGATGATATTGACCCAGTCCGGATACTCCAGGACATAATACTCTTTGTTGATGCGGCCGTCCGGCAGCTCGGCGACATCGCGCCGGGCCGTCAGCCACGGCCTTTGGACCAGATACTCGGTGCTGAGTATCTTCCACTTCTTTTCTTCGTTGATGGTATTCTTCATAGCAAGGCCGCCACTTTGGCGGCGAGTCGGGCGTTGTTCAGGACCAGCTGGATGTTGGAGGCGAGGGAGTCGCCACCGGTGATGTCCTTGATCTTGGCAAGGAGGAAGGGCGTAGTCTCTTTTCCCCTGATACCCAGGCGGTTCGCCTCGGCGACGGCTTCGTCGATGGCGGCGTTGATCCGGTCCGGGTCCATCGAATACTCCTCCGGAATGGGGTTCGTGACGAGCATGCCGCCCTCGAGCCCCATCTCGAGTTTGGCGCGGAAAGCCGCCGCCAGTTCCTCGGGGGTGTCGATGCGGTAGTCGACCTTGAACCCGCTCTTGCGGGTGTAAAAGGCCGGAAGCTCCTCCGTGCCATAGCCGATGACGGGGACGCCCTTGGTCTCCAGGTACTCCAGCGTGAGACCGAGGTCCAGGATGGACTTGGCGCCGGCGCAGATGACCATCACCGGCGTCTTGGCCAGTTCCTCCAGGTCCGCGGAGATGTCCATCGTGGTTTCCGCGCCGCGGTGCACGCCGCCGACGCCGCCGGTGGCGAAGACCTTGATGCCGGCGAGCGCGGCGATGATCATCGTCGTGGTGACGGTGGTCGCGCCGTCCGCGCCCCGGGCGACGAGCACGGGCAGGTCGCGGCGCGACGCTTTCGCCACGTCCCTCCCCTTCTTGCCCAGGTATTCTATTTCATCCGGCGTCAGGCCGGCCTTCAGGCGGCCGCCGATGACGGCGATGGTCGCCGGCACGGCGCCGTTCTCGCGGATGGTCTGTTCCACCCGCAGGGCCGTCTCCACATTCTGCGGATACGGCATCCCGTGGGAAATGATGGTCGATTCCAGTGCCACCACAGGCTTCCCGGCGGCCTTCGCGGCCGCCACCTCCGGTGACAGGTCCAGGTATTTGTTCATAGCTGTAGATTTTTCATTTCAGGATTGACGGCAGCCGGGCTTTCCACGGCGCAGCGGGCGCAGAGGAGGCCGACGCGGGCGCTTTCGGCGACGCTCGCCTGCGGCCCGGCATGCACGATGCCGGCCAGCAGCGCGTCTCCGCCACCCGTGACGCTCCGCACGATGCACGGCAGCGCAGGGTATTCGTACAATTGGCCATCGGCATGGACTCGAAGCCCTTCGGCACCCGCGCTTTCATAGAAGCGGGTTATGCCTTCGATACCGGCCAGTGATTCATATTCAAGGGCATTCGATTTCAAGGCAAAGACAGACTTCCGACGGGAAAGCGCCATCGCCTCCCGAATCCTTCCGGCCTTCGCGACCGAAACGGCATCCAGATAGAGCGGCTTCTCGCAATGGTCGATCAGGAAGGCAAGCGTTTCGGGAATCAAGTTGGAATCGGCCACAACCGCATCGGCGGCGTTGATGACATCCAGCCTGGCGGCAATCCAGGCCGTGTCCATCCCCTCGACGGCATCCATGTCCGCGATACCTCCGACGAGCTCGCCATCGGCATTGTTGACGGATACGAAGAACGAGTGCGTATGCTCGTCCGCAATGTCGCAATGGTCCGTGCCGATGCCGATTTCCCGGCAGGCCTTTTCGATGACGGGGCCGAAAACCCCGCCCCCGAAAATGGTCAGCAGTTCTACCTCGTCCCCCAGCAGCACCAGGTTATGGGCAATGTTCCTGCCCACGCCTCCCCAGGAAACGTGCACTTTGCCGGGATTCGAATCCCCCACCCGGAACGCCTGGGCCGACGTGGCCGTAATGTCCACATTCGCCCCGCCGATGACACACACTTTCATACGCAGCCCAAAGTTACGGCCTTTTTGCCACCCGTGCAAACTTTCGTGACGGAGCCCAGCCACCCTGCCACTTCCTGTGCGACGGTTTGGCGGTGGTGCGGGTAACGTCCCGAAAATAGGGACGACACCCGCAAAAATGGGCAAAAACGAAGGTAACGTCCCCGAAACAGGGACGTTACCCGCAGTCATTATTCTATCTCAAGGAAGGTCCGATAAAGGAATGACCGTGCCTGCAGGACGGACGTATGTGGAGATGATGTAGGACTCCGTATTGGAATAATGATGATGGAGCACGCCATCCTCGAAAACGAAGACATCCAAATCGGTGATGAGA
>CAMVPS010000017.1:0-32613 GCA_947169405.1 uncultured Bacteroidales bacterium | reverse complement strand
ACGCTGTGTATCAAAAGAAAAGGAGCCGACTCATCTGAGCCGGCTCCTTTATTGTTAATTTTGTTTGGAGGGGTATAGGGTGTCCGGGGGTGGACAAGCCCCCGGACACCCTATACCCCTCCTGGAATCTTACGCTTCGTCCCACTGCTTGCGGAGGAGTTCCACCGCGGCGGTTAGGGTGGCGGCGCGGTCGTCGGAGCGGCAGCCGCATTCGAAGCTGACGTAGTGCGGATAGGCGAGCTCCTTGAGGGCGCGGAAGCCGTCGGTGTAGCAGTCCTTGTCCCCGTCTTCGCCGGGCATCACGCGGTTTCCGCGGCTGGCGATGTGGACGTGCTGCAGGTAGGGGCCGGCTGCCATGAAGGCGGCGTAGTCGGAGGTTTCTTCCTGCATGTGCCAGAAGTCGCCCATGCATTTGACGCCCGCGCTGCCGGCGTCGCGGCAGATGGCGGCGGCGTCACCCACCAGGCGCAGGTAGAAGGCTTCCTGGCGGTTGAGGGGCTCCAGGATCACGGTCGTTCCGCAACTGAGGGCGAATTCGCCCAGGTCGTGCATCTGCTGGCAGAGGTAGTCGCGCGTCTCCAGCGTGTGGGGGCGGGCGGGATTCTGCCAGTTGAACACCGGGACCATGATGACGCCGGTGGAACCGAGTTCGCCCGCGGCGCGGACGATTTCCCGCATCGAGGTGTCGAACTGCGCTTTCACGGCCGGGTCCTCGGCCAGGATGAAGCCGTCGAAGCCGGCGCAGATGGCCGAGACTTGGATGTCGCGGCCCTGCAGGGCTTCGCGGATTTCCTGGACGCGGCCGGCGAGGCCCTTGCCGCCGGGCTCGAAGCCCACGATGCCGAGCTTTTCCATGAAGTCCAGCTTCTCGGCGAGGGTTTCGCCCGGAGTGACGCCCTCCTGGAAGGAGAGGCGGAGGGGAACGGAAGGCTGCTTCTTCTCCTTGGGGGAGGCGCAGGAGACGAGGGCGCCGGGGGCGGCCACGAGGGCGGCCGCGCCGGCGACGGTGGTTCTCAGAAAGGTTTTCCTGTCCATACGCGAGCCTTATTTACCCGTGCCAGGGACCGGAACGGTGTACTTGCCCATCTCCATCTTGCCCAGTTCCAGCTTCTCCGGCATGTAATCGAGGTCGGAGGCGCTGATCTCGTCCCAGGTGACGGTGTTGCCGGTGTAGGCGGCCTCGCGGCCCATCGTGCCGGCGAGCGAGGACTGGCCCGTCTCGGCGGCCTCGACATGGGCCTCGCCCTTGCGGATGTGGTTCACCCAGTCCACGTGCTCGAGGACATAGGGGTTGTGCTGCGCGAACTGCGCCTTCGCGGCTTCCTCGTCATACTGCCAGAGGATGTTGCCCTGCAGGTCGCGGATAGCGAAATCGGCGGAATTCCAGGAACCCTTGGTGCCCTGGACGAACTCGCTCACATTAGTGGAGCAGCCGTCGATCTGGCGGCAGAAGCTGTGCATGTGGATGCCGTTCTCGAACTCGAAGTCGATGCTGAAGTTGTCGTACTGGTCGCCGGTGATGCGGCGTTGGCGGCTGCCGACGCCCGTCGCCTTGACGGGATGTGCGCCCAGCATCCAGGTGAACACGTCGATGTTGTGGACGTGCTGCTCGACGATGTGGTCGCCGGAGAGCCACTTCCAGTTCACCCAGTCGCGAATCATCCATTCCATGTCGCTCCAGCCCTTCTGGCGCTCGCGGTACCAGAGCATGCCCTGGTTCCAGTAGACGTTGCCGCCGGTGATCTCGCCGATGAGGCCTTCCTGGATCTTCTTGTAGGATTCCACGTAGGCGCGCTGGTGGTGGCGCTGGGTGCCCGTAACGACGCTCAGGCCCTTGGCCTCGGCCTGCTTGGCCGTCGCCATGATGGTCCGGTAGCCCTTGGCGTCCACGCAGATAGGTTTCTCCAGGAAGGAATGGACTCCCTTGGAGGTGGCGTATTGGAAATGGACGGGGCGGAACACGGGCGGGGTGGCCACGATGACCATGTCCACGCCGGAGTCGATGACCTTCTGGTAGGCGTCGAAGCCCGTGAAGCAGTTCTCGGCAGGCACCACCTGGCCGAATTCCCGTTCGATGGCTTCGCGCGTATCCCGGATCCGGTCGGGGAAGACGTCGCCGAGGGCGGTGATGGTGATGCCGTTCGCGGCGGTGAGGAGGTCGCCCACGGCGCCGTTGCCGCGGCCGCCGCAACCGATGAGGCCGCACTTGAGGGGACGGCCGTCGATGGCCTTGTCCGGCAGTTCGGGGATGTAGTAGGAACCGGGTTCCTTCAGCGGGGTGAGTTTGTCGCCCTTTTTCCCGCCGGAGCAGGCGGTGAGAAGCTGTCCGCCCACCAGGCCGGCCGCGCCGACGACGGCGGTGGTCGTGAGGAAGGACCTTCTGTTCATTTTTGCGCTCATGGTTTCAGTGTTTTATGTTGATTATTCGATATTGTCCGGAACTTCGCACACGATGCGGAAGCCGATGGCCTTGACGTCGGAGTACCACCAGATGCTCTTGGGGTTCTGCGGGTCTGTCCGCAGCCAGTCGTCGTGGCGGGTGTGGCTGCGCGCGGCGCAGCGCACGGCGCCGGCGTCATCGGCATACGAGCCGCCGCGGACGACGAACTCCTCGCCCTCGGCCGGGCCCTTCGGGTTCAGGGCGCCGTCGGGGATTTGCGCGTAGGCGTCCTCCGCATAGCGGTCGGCGCAGTATTCCATCACGTTGCCGAGCATGTTCTTGAGGCCGAAGGGATTGGCCTTGACCTCCCGGGGCTCCTGCGTCCGGGACGGGGAGTTGCCGCTGTAGATCACGTAGCGGGCGATCATCGTCGTGTCCGCGCCGAAGAGGCTGCGGAGGCCCTTGGGATCAAGCTTCTTGGGATCGCCTTCGAAGAAATACGGCGTATCCGTGCCGCCACGGGCCGCATATTCCCATTCCGCCTCAGTGGGGAGACGATAGGTCTTGCCGGTCTTGAGCGAGAGCCATAGGCAGAAGGTCTCCGCCGCGTAGTGCGTCATCGTGATGGCGGGCCGTTCGCCCATGCCCCAGCCCTGGTCGGGGAAGCCGAACGGCGGAGTGGGGCCGCTGACGGCGTCCAGCCCGGGCCGGCTGTTCGCCTCATAGATGACGGAGGGCGGCGTGCGGCCTTCGGACATCGTTTCGTTGTAGAAACTCCAGAACTGCCGCCAAGTGATTTCGGTCTCCGCCATGAAGAAGCGGGAGATGCGGACCCGCTTCTGCGGGCCTTCGTCGGCGCCGCGCCGGGGCTCGTCCGCGGGACTGCCGAGGAGGAACTCGCCGCCCGGGACGGCCACCATCCGGATGGCGGCGTTCGTGCCGGGAACGGTCTCGGTAAAGGATTCGAAGCGTTCCGGGGTGGCGGGCGCCTCATAAATCTCTCCGGCGCCGGTGTCCACCTTGCCTTGCAGCTTCTGGTGCGTATAGCCCTCGATGTAGTGGCCGGCGTTGAGGTGGCAGCTCACGCAGTTGAGCTTGAGCTTTTCATGGTTCTCGTCGTAGTAGAGGTGCGCGGCGATGCCGTCGTCGCTGATGCCTTCCGGGTACAGGTTCTCGTGGCACTTCACGCAGGAGGCGTTGTAGACGATGCGCGGGGCGTAGTCCACCTGGCGTTTGGCCGCCCAGTCGATGTCCTCCTTTTCCTTCACCATTTTCGCCCAGATGTCCTTGGCGCCCATCCGGAGCTTGACCATGTAGTAGCGGACGACGCCGTCCTCCTTGGGAGGCAAATGACAGGCGGCGCAGTCGGTGACTACGCCGCTTTCATTCAGGTAATGGTCCGATTGTTTCCAGAGACGGTCCGCCTCTTCGTGGTAGTGGCAACGCATGCAGGAGTCGTTTGTGGACGAATAGGTGTCCACGGTGACGAGGGCCAGCATCAGCGCGACGCCCAATGCCAGGCCGCCCAGGACGGCTCCCCAGATGATGTGCTTTTTCTTCACAGGTTTGGAAGACTTAAAAAAGTCTTCCAAACTTACGAAAAAAAAAGCATGAATTCAAAGATTTCTCCACGCGCTTCGCTTGGTCGAAATGACAGACCATTGTCATTTCGAGCGGAGCCGGAGGCGGAGTCGAGAAATCTATTTGAAAAGAGTGGGGGCGAGGGTCTGGAGGTCGGCGCGCCAAGTGGCCCAGCTATGGCCGGCCTGGGCGTTCTCCATGTACTCGTACTTGAGGCCGTCCTTGTCCAGCTGCGCGCGGGTGTTCTTGCAGTTCTGGTAGGCGATGTCGGTGGGACCGCCCTGGGTGAACACCAGGCGCTTGAACTGCTTGTTCATCATCGCGGCGTTCTCCTTGACCTTCAGGCGGGCGGATTCCGCGGCGGGATCTTGGCCGGGCTGGAAGGAGGAGCTCAGGACCCAGACATACTTGAACATCTCCGGATGGGTGAAGCATACTTCCATCGTCTCCATACCGCCCATCGACAGACCCGCGACGGCGCGGCTGCCGGCGTCGGTCTTCACGTTGTAGTTGGCCTCGACGAAGGGAATGATGGAGGTGAACATGTCCTCGGCGAACGGGGGCACCTCGTTGGGCACGTTGATGGTACCGTTGGGCATCACGACGATCATCGGGACCATCTTGCCCGCGGCGAGCAGGTTGTCCAGGATCCAGCCGGCGGCGCCCACGCCGGGCCAGGAGGCGTCGTTGTCGCCGCCGCCGTGGATGAGGTACAGCACGGGCAGCTTGTCCGCGGACTTCTCATAGCCGGCCGGCGTCCAAACGTGCAGGCGGCGCATCTCGCCCAGGGTCTTGGAGAAGTAGAACCGCTGCGCAACCGCTCCGTGAGGGACATCCTTGACATAGCTTTCGCCCACGGTCAGAAGCGAGGCCTGCTCGGCGGAGAGGGGAGCCTTCGGGTCCTGCACCCGCACGCCGTCCACAGTGAAGTTGTAGCGGAACACGCCGTCGCCCAGGCCTTCGCAGACGCCCTTCCAGACGCCGTTCTCGGCCTTCTCGAACTTGACGGGCGCGTTCCAGGGCAGGTCGCCGGAGACGGACACCGTCTTGGCTTCCGGCGCATAGATCTGGAAGAGGACCTTCCCGTCGGGGAGGACGCGGGTGGACTTGAGCGTGTCGTTGGGGGTGGGACGGCGGCCCCACTGGGCGGCCATCGGCAAGGTGCAGCAAACGGCTGCGAGGAGAATCAGGAAGCGTTTCATATCGAATGTGATTGTTCGAAGCAAAGGTACGGCTTTCGGGCGGGAAACCTTATCCCGTCCGTACAATTGTTTCCCCGATTGTTCAATGTGATTACGCCTCTTCCAGCAGTCGGACGCCGGCCTGCTCGCCGATGGCCTGGGTGCGGTTCATCACGGTGGTGAGCATCAGCATGTTGGCGGCGATTTCCTGCACGGTGGCGTCCTCGCTGGCTTTGAGGGAGTACCAGTTCTTGTCGCGGTAGTCCTCGATGGTATCGACAAAGTCCACGCGGTCGCCGAAGCGGCCCCGGATGCTGTCGTGCAGGGCGCCGGTGTACTGGTTGCACAGGGCCGTGACCTCCTCTTCCATCCCCACCTTGACTTCCTGCGCGCGTACATTGCGATATTGCTCCTTCAGAGGCTCGTATTCCTTGTCCTGCCGGATTTCGGTCTTGTCGCCGGAAATCTTCAGGATCTCCACCCGGTCGATGTCGCCGTGCTCGGGCTCCATCTCGCTGGTGATGTCGTGCAGTTTCTGGAAACGGACGCCGTAGAAAAGGACCTTCCCGTCCTCGAGGGCGTACATGATCTTGCTGAAGTCGATGCCGAGGGAAACCTTGTAGTAGAACTTGTGGATGTACAGGATCTTGCGGATGGAGGCTTCCTTGAGGAGGGAGTCCTCGAGGATGGTCTCGAAGAACTTCCGGTCGGGGATGTTGAACTGTTCGCGGTCCAGGGCGTCCACTTCCTCTTCCTTCACGACGTAGCCCTGCTTCGCGTATTCCATCTGCTCCACCTTGAAGGTGTAGTCCAGCTTGACAGGGAGGGCGCCCGTCTGCACGCGGGTGTCCAGCTTGTCGGCGAGGGTGCGGTTCTCCAGCTCCAGGACTTCGACTTTCCGCTCCAACTCGCGGTCCTTCTCCATCTTCTCGATGAGGGCCTGCTGGCGCTCCATCAGGCTGTCCTGCAGCCAGCTGTTCAGCGGCTTGAAAGCCAGGAAGGTGAGGATGAGGGTGACGGCATTCGAGAGGACGATCGCGAGGCCCGATACGATCCGCGGAAAGAGCAGGAAGAAAGCGATATTGGCGGCCACCAGCAGGAAGCAGCCGGCGATCCAGAGGGTGTTCTTGACGCTGCGGCCCTTGTCCAGGGCATATTTGAATATCTTGTCTCCAGTCTTGTTCATGGGTGTGGAAAAATAGCCTTATCCCTGCAAAGATATACATTTTCGGAACAATCTTTGTAACTTTGCAGCCGATTGATTGAAACGAAATGAAAAGACTGCTGATTCTTATCGCCGTCCTGGCCTGCGGCCTGACGGCCTCCGCGCAGGAGCTGAGCTGCACCTTCGTCCAGAAAAAGACCCTCAAGGCCGTGAACAAAGTCATCCCCGGCGAGGGAAAGATCACTTTCAAGGCCCCCGACTACCTCAATATGACCTACGACGTCCCGGAAGGGGAGTACCTCCTCATCGAGGGCATGCAGCTGAAGAACTGCGTGAAGGGAAAGGTCATCAACATCGACACCTCCAAGAACCCGCGGATGCGCAAGATGCGCAACACCCTGCTGGACTGCATCATGGGCAACTACGAGAAGGCGGCCGAGGAGAACGACGCCACCCTCATCGTTGAACAGAAGGGCGACATCAAGACCGTGTCGATGATGGCCCGCAAGCAGCTGCCCACCGGCTACGCGCGCATCATCCTGGACTACAACAAGAAAGGCCTGCCCGTCCGGATGGTCCTGGACGAGTTCACCGGCATCGAGACCGAGTATACCTTCAAGTACTAGATTCTTCGCTTCGCTCAGAATGACACGGAAGTGCCTTCCTGCTCGAGGTAGGTGACGACGTCGCCCACGGTGTTGAACGTCGCCAGCGCCTTGTCGGGAATGGTGATCCCATATTGGTCCTCGAGACGCATGAGGAGCTGGAGGATGTCCAGCGAATCGGCGCCGAGGTCTTTTTTTATCTGCGCGTCCAGCGTGACGATCGCGGCGTCCACCCGCAGTTGCTTGGCCAGGATGGCCCGGACTTTCTCGTACATCGTTTCCATCAGTCTTCGTAGTGTTCGTAGCGGGCGACGGCCTCTTCGATCTTGCCGGAGAGGTGGCTCACCTCCATCCGGTAGGCCTGCTCGATGCATTTCTCCACGGCCACGGCCTTGCTGCTGCCGTGTCCCTTCACCACCACCTTGGAGGTGCCCAGGAGAACGCTCCCGCCATAGTTCTGGTAATTCATGAACTCCTTCTCCTCCAGGAACATCCGTTTCATCAGGAGGGCGCCCAGCTTGTACAGGGTGCGGGAGTAGATATCTTTCTTGAGTTTCTTGAGGAGCTCCAGGGCCGTCCCTTCCGTCGTCTTGACGAGGACGTTCCCGGAGAAACCGTCGGCCACGACCACGTCGTAGGAACCCGACAGCAGGTCGCGGCTTTCCATGTTGCCCACGAAGTTCACGCAGTCGGTGTCCTGCAGGAGCGCGTAGGTCTCCTTCCGGATGTCGTCGCCCTTCTCGGCTTCCTTGCCCACATTCAGGAGGGCCGTCCGGGGATTCCGGATCCCGTACACCTCCTGCATATAGAGGCTCGCCATGATGGCGAACTGGCGCAGGTGGGCGGGCGTCACTTCCACGTTGGCCCCGCTGTCGCAGATGCCCACGATGCCGCCGTCCATCGTCGGGAGGATGGGGCAGAAGGCCGGGCGGATGACGCCTTTGATGCGGCCCAGGCGCACCAGGGCGCCGGTCACGAGGGCGCCCGTGGAGCCGGTGGACACCATCCCGGCGATGTCGTCCTCGTCCCGGAGCAGGATGATGGCCTTCATCATCGAGCTGTTCCGCTTGAGGCGCACCACGTCGGTGGGCTTTTCGTCGCAGCCGATGACTTCGGGCGCGTGGACGATCTCCAGGCGGGCGGCGTCATAGGCCTTTCCTTCCAGCTCCTTCCGGAGGATGGCCTCGTCCCCGGTGAGGATGAGGTGCAGGTCCGGATTTTTCGCAAGGGCGGCGAGGGCGCCCGCGACGGGCGCCTGGGGCGAATGGTCGCCGCCGAAACAGTCGACAAGGAGTTTGATCATAGAGATTCTTTCACTTCGTTCAGAATGACAGACACTTCGTTCAGAATGACAGGCGCTTCACATAGGAGCGGTAGCGCTTGACCTGTTCCTTGCGGAAGCGCTTCCATTGGTTCAGGATGGCGTAGTTGTCCTCCAGGTTGAGGTTCGTGTCCGCAAAGCGGAGGTTCGGGTTGTCCCGCAGCATCTTCATGATGGCGACGGAAAAGACCGCGGAGACGCCCCGGTTCGCATATTCGGGATCCACGCCCACGAGGCACAGGTCGAGGGCGTCGGGCTTCTTCAGGGCCTTCAGGAGGCGGAGGGTGGTGCCCGGCGTGAGCTTGCCCCGGCCCCCGGCCAGCGCGCCGGCGAGGGCGGGGAAGGTGATGCCGAAGCACACCATCTTGTCGTTCTCGTCCAGGACCACGGCCACGTACTTGGGGTCCACGACCAGCTTGAAATTGTCCAGCATCAGCTTCCGCATTCCCTCGGTGAAGGGAACGGTCCCGTACAGGCCCTCATAGGACTTGTCGATGAGCTCAAAGATGCCGTCGGCATAGCGCTTCAGGAAGTCGGAACCGCTCTTGGACGGCCCCAGATGCAGTTTGTAGCGGCGGAAGATGAAGTCGGAGAGCTGCTCCAGCTCCTCCATCGCCTCCGGGCTTTCGGCCCCGTACAGGCGGAATCCGACCCAGTCCACTTCCTTCTCGTATCCCAGGCGTTCGATGTGCTCGCCGTAGTAGGGCGCGTTGTAGTTCTCCTCGAAGGTAGCCTGCTGGTCGAAGCCCTCGATGAGAAGGCCCTCCCGCTCCAGGTCGGAGAAGTTCAGCGGACCGCACACGGTGTCCATCCCTTTCTCGACCGCCCATTTCTCGGCCGCCTCGAAAAGGGCTTTCGACACCTCGAAGTCATCGACGGCGTCGAACCGGCAGAAGCGGGCGCGCTTCTCCCCGTTCTTCTCGTTCGCCGCCTTCTGGACGATGGCCATGATGCGGCCGGCGACGGCGCCGTCCTTGTACGCAAGGAAGCAGACAAAGTTGCAGCAGTCGCTGTACACATAGTCCGGGCGGAAGATCTTCTTCTCGTCCATATACAGCGGCGGAACGAAGTTCGGGTTCCCCGCGTACAGGTCCAGCGGGAAATCCAGGAACGCTTTCTGCTCCTTCTTGGTCTCTACTTGCTTGACAGTGATCATTTTACCGGTGTTTTGCGTGGAAGCAGACGCCCACCCCGTTCGGCCCGGCGTGGCTGCCGGCCGTCGGGTTGCAGACGACATATTCAATCGGGAAATCGGTTCCGAACCGCTCCTGGATCATCTTGCCCACCTCCTGCGCCAGTTCCGGCGCGTCGGTGTGGCCGATGACGAAGCGGTGGGACTTGAAGTCCTCACCCAGGTCCGCGACTTGCTGCACGAGGCGCTCCATCGCTTTGAGACGGCCTTTTTCCTTGCCGCAGGAGACCATCTTGCCTTCCTGGCTCATATAGATGATCGGGCGGATGCCGATGAGCGTGCCCATCGTCGCGGCGAGCCCGCTTACGCGGCCGCTGCGGCGGAAGAACTTCAGGTCGTCGGCGAAGAAGTACATCGCGAACTTGTCCACCTCGGTCTTCGCCCATTCCAGCACTTCCTCCAGGCGCTTGCCGGCCTTGAGAAGGTCGCCGACCTCGCGGACGATGGTGTAGCTGATGGTGGTGATGCCCTTGGTGTCGATCTCGTGGAAGCTGCGCTCCGGATACTTGGCCTTGAGCTCGGCCACGGCCTCGTCCATCGCGTTGAAGGTGACGGTCATCGCGCGGGAGAAATGGACATACAGGATGTCGTTCCCGGCGGCGAATTCCGGCTCGAAGTACTCGATGTAGCGTTCCTTGGAAATGGCGCTCGTGGTGGGCAGCACGCCGCTGCGGAGCTGGTCGTAGAACGCGCGGGAATCGAACTCGTCGAAGTCCACGTACGGGTAGACGGTCTTGGCGTCCACGCTGTACGGCATGCTGATGAGGCTGTATCCATATTCCGCCGCGACGGCGGGGGTGATGTCGGTGTCGGTGTCGGTGAAGAGTTTAAGCATAGTTTAGTGGATTAAAAGAGGACCAGGATATATTCGTAGACCGGCTGGCCGCCGGACTGGAGGATGACTTCGGCGCGGGGGTAACGCTTCTCCAGCGCTTCCCGGACCTTTTCCGACCGGGTGCCGCCTTCACCGGCGAAGACGAGGATGACGTCGCGGGAGCCGGCATCCAGGGCGTCGGCAAGGGCGAGGAGGGCTTCCTCCGGCGCCGGGCCTGCGGCAAGGATTTCCTTGCCGGCGATGCCCACGTATTCGCCCTCGCGGACGTTTCCGCTGTCGCGGATGGCGCGGGACACGAGGCCCGTCGTCACCTCGCCGGCGGCTTCGGTGAGCGCGGCCTCGATGGCGTCGGCGTCGCCCGCCTCCGTGTCCAGGTTCGCGAGGGCGTAGTAGCCTTCGCCCAAGGTCTTGGCGGGGATGACGCGGATATCGGCCTTGTCATAGATGTCCGCGGCCTGGCGGGCCGTCAGGAGGATGTTTCCGTTGTTGGGGAACACGAAGACGGTCTCGGCGTCCAGGGCGTTGAAGGCGTCGATGAACCGCTTGACCGGGGGATTCATCGTCTGGCCGCCCTCGATGACGATGTCGGCCCCGAGTTCCTTGAAGGTGTCCACAAGCCCGGCGCCGGATGCCACAGCCACGACGCCGAAGGCCTTGCGGCCCTTCTTGAACCGTTCGTCCATATGGTTCTCGTGGTGTTGCAGGGTCATGTTCTCCACCTTGACGGTGAGGAACTCGCCGTACTGCTGGCAGTGATTGAGGATTTCGCCCGGAGTACGGGTATGGACGTGGACCTTGATGATGGAGCCGTCGCGGAAGAACACGAGCGATTCGCCGTGGGAGGCGAGCCATTCGGAGAGGACGGTCTCGTCGAAGGTGTCCAGGTCCACTTTGCAACGCTGCAGCCGCAGCAGGAACTCCGTGCAGTAGCCGAATTCGAGGACGCTGTCCTCGGTGAAGGCGTCCAGGTCCACGTGCTGCGCCGCGGGGACGGCCTCGTCCAGGACTTCGGCGGTCTCCCCGTGCAGGGCGGCGCGCATGCCCTCGGCGATGTACAGCAGGCCCGCGCCGCCGCTGTCCACCACGCCCGCCTTCTTCAGGACGTCCAGCAGTTCGGGCGTGTGCTGCAGGGACAGGTCCATCGCGGAGATCAGGAGGTCGAAGTATTCATCGAGGTCCTTGCTGCCCGCGGCGGCTTGGGCTCCCTCCCGGAACACGGTCAGGATCGTGCCTTCCACGGGCTCGGAGACGGCGTGGTAGGACTCCTCGACCCCGGCCAGCATGGCGCGGGAGAAGGCGTCCACATCGGCCTCTCGGACATCGGCCAGGCCTTTAGCGAGCCCGGCGAACATCCGGGAGAGAATGACGCCGGAATTGCCCCGGGCGCCCATCAGCATCCCGGCGGAGACGGCTTTCGCCACTTCGGGCAGGGTCGGGCCGGTCCCTGAGCCTGTCGAAGGGTCGCAGCCGGCCTGGATGGTCATATACATGTTGTCGCCCGTGTCCCCGTCGGGGATGGGGAAGACATTGAGGTCGTTGATTTCCTGGCGGTGGAGACCCAGGCGTGCGGCGCCGCCGCGGATGAGGTTCAGGTAAAGATTCGCGTCGATCCGGTCCATTTAAGGTTCCAGTGCTTTGATGCTTTTCCGGTACCAGCCCCATTTGAGGCACTGCCGGAAGAGGAAGGGTTCCAGGGAATAGGTGAGGAGGATGGTGGTGGCCATGCCGATCAGGGTGATGATGCCGATGGACCGGATGGACGGATGCCGCGCGAAGATGAGCGACAGCACCACGATGGCGAGCACGAGGGCGGAGAACACGATCGCCACCTTGTGGAAGTCGAGCATTTCCCGCTGCCCGGTGCGCGCCTCCTTCAGAAGGCCCTCCATCACGAATATGCTGTAATCCACCCCGATGCCGAAGATGAAGGTGGAGATGACGATGTTGATCAGGTTGAACTCCAGGCCCAGGAGGGCCATCAGGCCCTGCAGGACGTACCAGCTCAGGAACATCGGCAGGAAGGCCAGGAGGGCCGTGATCGGGTTCCGGAAGGCGATGAGGAGCACGATGAGTACCAGCAGGGAGGAGATCCACTGCGTGGTGTTGAAGTCGTCGTGGACGATCTCGACCATGTCGCGGCAATAGTAGAACGGCTCCAGGACCAGGGTGTTGGGCCCGGCCACGAGGGCGGCGGTGACGGTGTCGGCGTCCTCCGGGCGGAAGCCCACGGAGGTGAACACCATATACCGGCCGCTGGCCTGCCGCTCGAGGTAGTTGGACACCAGTTCCGGCGGGAAGACCTCCGCTTCAAAGAGGTTTCCAGGCTCGTAATCGGCGTCGATCAGGGCCTCGAAGGGATTGAACAGGGACGCTTCCAGCCCGTTGTGCCGGGCTGCCGCGGCGATTTCGCGCCACGCCTGCGTCTTCCGTTCCGGCGTCCAGAAGGCCTTCCAGGCGTCGATCCGCGCCTGCTGGTCCTGTTCGGACCGGAACAGGAGGAACGAGAGCGGGGAATAGCCCTTCACGAGGCCGAGCTCCGCGAGGGAATCCAGCCGCTGCTGCAGGAGGGAATTGTATTCCAGCGCCTGGTCCAGGTCGTCGTCGGAGGCGGCGAAGTACAGGTCCATATGGCCGCTGGCGTTCTTCTGGCTGTAGAGTTCCTGGCTGGCGCTCAGGAGGGGGTTGTCGAAGTCCAGGTTCCGGAGGTCGCTGTCGAACTTGACACGATGGCTCAGCGACACGCCCACGACGATGACCACGAGCAGGCTGCCCAGGATCCACTTGTTGCGGTCCCAGGGGATGTCGTTGATCTTGTCGATGATGTGGAACCCCTTGTACCGCTTGAACTTGACCTGCTCCGGCTTCATGAAGTGGGGCAGGAAGAACAGGGCGAAGAAGGTGTTGCCCACCAGGGCGAAGGTCGCGAACAGGCCGAAGTCCCGCAGCAGGTCGCTTTCCGTGAACAGCAGGCCCAGGAAGGCGCCCACCGTGGTGATGCAGCCCAGGGTGACGGGCGTGGACTCCTCCCGCAGCATCTGCTCCACGTCCCCCACGTAGTAGTGGTGGATGAGCACGTGCAGGCAGTAGCTGATGGCGACGCCCAGCACGATTGCGCCGAGGCCCAGGGCCATCAGGGACATGAAGCCCTTGACCCAGTACATGCAGGCGAGGGCGAAGACCGACCCGTACAGGATGGGGACGACCTGCTGCCAGATGAAAGTCCAGCTATGGAAGCTCAGGAGCAGGATCACGAGGATGACGAGGAGGGACACGCCCACCGTCATCAGGAGGTCGCCCTTGATGGTGCTGGCGTTGGACACGCTGCCCAGCGGGGTGCCGTGCGCGAGGACCCGGGCGTCCGGATGGGCCGCCTCGAAGTCCTTGCGGGTCCGGCTCATCAGCCGGTAGAATTTCGTGCCGGCGCCGGAATCCATCGAATTGAATCCCGGCGACAGGAAAGCCAGGGCCACCGTCTTGTCCGGGCAGAAGAAATGCCCATCCTCGATGGTGTATCCGCCCACGGAGCTGCCGTCGGAAGGCATGATCTGCTCCAGGAGGATGTTCCGCAGGCCCAGCGGGTCCATCGTGACGAACTGGGAGGCCTCGCCGGTCTCGTCGGCCTCCAGCAGGGCCAGGTTCTCCTGCATCGCCGCTTCCACGGCTTCCGGCTCCAGGGCCGCTTCAAATGCGGCGTAGAGGGAGGTGTCGATGAAGCAGGGCAGATGCTCGAAGGCGTAGTCCACGGCTCCCAGCATCGTGCCCATGTCGAGCTGGCACAGGATGCCGGTGATGTGATGCGACGCGGAGTCCCGCTGCAGCAGGGACTCGCAGTATTCGTCCATATAGGCGCCCAAGGTGGCGGGGTCCAGCGGGCGGGCCGGATCGGCGGAGGTGATCTGGATGAACACCTTGTCCTTCAGGCCGATGTCGCTGAAAGCCAGTTCGCTGTCCGTGCTGGAGCGGGGGAGGAGCTTGACGATGTCCTCCTCGTACCGCAGCCGGACGCCGAACGCGAGGAACAGCAGGAAACTGCCTGCCAGCAGCAGATACAAGGCGGTCTTGTGCTTCTGGAAATAGCGATAAAGCGGTAGGAATATCCGATGCATGCCCGTTGTTTAGCCTAAAAATCCTTCAAAGATAAGGCTAATTAACGAGAAAAGAAAATTTGCGTGCGTGCGTACGCGCACGACTTGTCATTTCGAGCGCAGTCGAGAAATCTAGAAGCAGTTCCGCAGGACTTCCACCACATTCGACGACTTGCCCATCGTGTAGAAATGGACGGCGGGAACCCCGTGCTGCAGGAGGTCGCGGCACTGGGCGGTGCACCATTCGACGCCCAGCCGGCGGACGGCTTCCTTGTCGTCGCCGGCGTCCTTGACGGCGTCGGTCAGTTCCACGGGGATGTCGATGGAGAAGGATTCCGGCAGGAGGTTCACCTGGCGGGCGGTGGTGAGGGGCTTGAGGCCCGGGATGACGGGCACGGTGATGCCGGCGGCGCGGCAGCGGTCGACGAAGCGGTAGAAGACCGCATTGTCGAAGAACATCTGGGTGATGATGCAGTCCGCCCCCGCATCGACCTTGCCCTTGAGGTACTGGATGTCGGTTTCAAGGTTCGCGGCCTCGAAATGCTTCTCGGGGTAGCCGCCGACGCCGATGCAGAGGTTCGCGCCGCCTTCCATCCGGCGGATGGCGCGGACGAGCTCGCCGGCGTGGGCGTACCCGCCGGGAACGGGCGTGAACCGCTTCTCTCCGGCGAGGGAATCGCCCCGGAGGGCCATCACATTGTCGATGCCCAGGAAATGGAAGTCCTGCACCAGCCATTCGATCTCGGCGGCGGTGTTCCCGGCGCAGATGATGTGCGGGACCACTTCCACGTCGTACCGGCTCTGGATGCTGCCGCAGACGGCGACGGGGGAGACGCGGCTGCGGACGACCTCGCGGAGGAAGGAGCCGTCGCCTTTCGGGGTGTACCGGACCTCGTCCCGGTGCGTCGTGACATTGATGTAGCGGGGCTTGAACTCCATCAAGGGAGCGATGTTGTCCAGCAGCTCGTCCTTGACGATGCCGCTCTGGGGCGGGATGATTTCCAGGGAGGGGAAAGGATGGCGGGCATCCAGGAAATCGGTGATTCTCATAGCAGATGGGACAGGAAGGCCCGGGCTTCGTCGGGGGAGAAGCCGCGGGCAGATTTGTACAGTTCGTATTGTCGCTCGCCGATGTGGCGGATTTCCGGATAGCCGGCCTCGGGGTGGAGGACGACGAAGCCGCAGATGGCGGCGTCGGGAATCATCGCGCAACTTTCGGTGAGGGTGATGTCGAGTCCTTCGGGCAGCATCCCCAGGATGTCGCGCTTGAGGCTGTGGTCCGGGCAGGAGGCGTAGCCGGCGGCCGGTTTGGCGACCTTCGCGCCTTCGGGAAGGCCTTGCGCAAGGCGCTTGTCCAGCCAGGTGGACGCGGCCTCGGCCAAAGTGACGCGCACGGCGCGCTCCATCATCGAGTCGTAGTCGTTCCGGCACGCTTCGCAGGTGCAGCCGACGGGGTGCAGTTGCGGTCCCTGAGCTTGACGGTCAACCGGTCCCTGCGCCTGTCGAAGGGCCGGTTGAACGGCGTGGACGCTGATGGCGAAGAGGCCGAAGGGGCCGGCGCCCTCCGCGGGGACGAAGTCCGCGAGGGAGCGGCCGGGGGCCTCTTCCTGCCGAAGCATCGGGAGGCGGCAGGGCCCCAGGTTGATGGCTTCGCCGTCGCGCCGGGCCGCGAAGAAGCGGGCGGCGAGGCGGACGGAGACGCCGCCGGTGCGGACCATCCGGTCCAGCACGGCGCGTCCTTCCGCCGTGAGCTCCGCGTTCTCCTTCACGCCCCAGACGGCGCGGAACATCGACCAGTCGAAGAGGGGAACAAGCTCCGCGAGCGGGACTTCCGTGAGCGGAATGTCGGCGGGGACGCTCCGGAGATAACTCTCTGGCTCAAAGCCTGTTTGCACAGTCGCAGGCGCAGCTTTGCGCCCTTCGTGCAGGTCGCGGATGCGCGCCTGCTCCGCGTGCTGGGCGGCTTCGAAGGCCGCGCGGTCGCGCAGGCACTTCTTCGCCAGCACGGCGCCGGCGGACGCATCCGGCGCGTAGAAGACGTGGTCGTACAGCGGGGCGAGCTTCACCGCGGTATGCAGGGCGGACGTGGTGGCGCCGCCGATGAAAAGCGGCGTGTCCAGCCCGCGGGCCGCCATTTCGCGACACAGCTCCTCCATCTGGAACAGGGACGGGGTGATGAGCCCGCTCACGCCGATCAGGGCGGCGTGGTGCTTTTCTGCGGCCTCCAGGATGGTTTCCTTGTCGACCATCACGCCCAGGTCCACCACCTCGAAGCCGTTGCACCGCAGGACGATGCCCGCGATGTTCTTGCCGATGTCGTGGACGTCGCCTTTCACCGTCGCGTGGATGACGACCGGCCGCTGCGCGGCCTGCTCGCCGGCTTCCATATACGGTTCCAGGAGCGCCACCGCATCCTTCATCACCTTGGCCGATTTCACGACCTGCGGGAGGAACATCTTCCCTTCGCCGAAGCGCCGGCCGACTTCCTCCATCCCCGCCATCAGCGGCCCCTCGATCACCTGCACGGCCGACCCCAGCCGCTCCCTCGCGGCATTCACGGCCTCCGCAAGTCCCTCCTCCCTGCCGGTGAGCAAGAACGTTTCAAGAGATTTCTCGACTCCGCCTGCGGCTCCGCTCGAAATGACAATACCCTTGTCATCCTGAGGAGGCCTTTGGCCATTTCCACTTTCATCCTGAGGAGGCCTCTGGCCATTTTCACTGTCATCCTGAGGAGGCCTCTGGCCGACGTGAGGATCTGAAGATTCCTTCGCTTCGCTCGGAATGACAGCAGCTTGTTCCTGAATGATGTTCATCAGCCTTTCCGTCGCGTGCGGATCCCGGCAGAGGATGAGGTCCTCGACCGCCGTCCGCAGTTCCGGCTCGATGTCGTCGTACTGGAGGATCATCCCGGGATTGACGATGGCCATGTCCAGGCCCGCGCGGATGGCGTGGTACAGGAACACGGCGTGCATCGCGCTGCGCACCGGATTGTTGCCCCGGAAGGCGAAGGAAAGGTTGGAGATGCCACCGGAAGTGTAGGCTCCGGGCAGGTTTTGCTTGATCCAGCGGACGGCCTCGATGAAGTCGATCCCGTAGCGGTCGTGCTCCGGGATGCCCGTGCCGATGGACAGGACATTGACGTCGAAAATGATATCTTCCGCCGGAATGCCGAAGCCGGTCAGGAGGCGGTACGCGCGCTCGCAGACAGCGATTTTCTTCTCGTAGGTGGTCGCCTGGCCCGCTTCGTCGAAGGCCATCACGACCATCGCAGCGCCCAGCCGGTGGATTTCCCGGGCCTTCGCGAGGAAGCCTTCCTCGCCGTCCTTGAGGCTGATGGAATTGACAATGCACTTGCCCTGGGCGTTCTTCAGGCCCGCCAGGATGCACTCCCAGTGGGACGAGTCGATCATCAGGGCCGCTTTCGCCACGGCCGGATCGTTCTGCAGGGTGCGGACGAAGGTCTCCATCGCCACCGGCCCGTCCAGCATCGCATCGTCCATGTTGATGTCGATGATGTCGGCCCCGCCCTCGATCTGGCCCGCGGCCACTTCCAGCGCGGCGTCATAGTCGCCGGCGGCGACCAGGCGCGCGAACTTCCGGCTGCCGGCGACGTTCGTCCGTTCGCCGATGAGGGTGAAGTTCCGCTTCTTGGTGTCGATGAGATAGGCTTCCAGGCCGCTGACTTTCAGCTCGTTGCGAACGGGTTTCAGCGGGGCTGGGGAGAGGGCCGGAATGGCCCGGATATGGTCCGGGGTGGTGCCGCAGCAGCCGCCCGCGATGTTCAGGAGCCCGTCGAACCGGGCCATCCCGGCAGCCATCTGGGCTGGTGTCTGGTCGTACCCGCCCAACTCGTTGGGCAGGCCGGCGTTCGGGTAGCAGATCACCGGCACGTCGCTGAAGGACGCGATGTCCTTCACCAGCGGCAGGAGCCCGTCGGCCCCGAGCGAACAGTTCACCCCGAACGCCGCCAGCGGGTAATGCCGCACGGCAGTATAGAACGCCTCCAGCGTCTGCCCCGTCAGCGTCCTCCCGCTCTTGTCCCCCACGCTCACCGACACGATTACCGGGAAGGGTTCCCTGTCGTTCCGGGCGGTTTTATTCTTGTCATTCCGAGCGGAGCCGCAGGCGGAGTCGAGAAATCTCGTTTCCACCGCATACAGCGCCGCCTTGACATTCAGCGCGTCGAACGCCGTCTCGATGAGCAGCAGGTCCACGCCGCCCTCGATGAGGGCCTCGACCTGCTCGCGGTAGCTCGCCGCCATCTCGTCGAAACTGTACGGCCGCTCGGCGGGCCGGGCGATGTCCGGCGCCAGCGTCAGCGACTTGGACGTCGGGCCGATGCTGCCCGCCACCCAGACCTTCCGGGGGGCTTTGTCGGCCGCGGCCCGCGCGATCCGCGCCCCGGCGAGGGCCATCTCCCGCGCATGGGCCTCCAGCCCGTACTCTTTCTGGGAGATCCGGTTCGCACTGAAGGTATTGGTCTCGATGATGTCGGCCCCGGCAGCGATATAGGCCTCGTGCACGGCCGTGATGACGTCCGGCCGCGTCAGGTTCAGGCACTCGTTATTGCCCTTCAGGGGGACGGCCGTATCCAAGAATACACCCCGTCGGAAGTCCTCTTCCGCCAGGGTGTATCGCTGAATCTCGGTCCCGGTGGCACCGTCCAACCGAAGGACGGCCCGCCGGAGCTGTTCCTGAAAGGCAGTCATCTGTCCATGCTAGTTGCTCTGCTGTTGCTGCTGGATCTTGTGGAAGGCGTAGGTCGTGATCTTGCTGCCGACCTCCTTGGTGATCACCAGCTTGTCCTTGGAGAGTTCCGTGACGTCATACGTCCCGGACACACTCATGACCTCCTTGAGCCCCTGCATGAGGACGATGGATTTGTCGAAGGAGATCTGGTGCTTCTGGTCGTTGTAGGAATACCAGGAGAAGTCCACGTCGACATGGTCCAGGTCGAGTCCGGTGAGCGAACCCGTCTTGCCGAAGGCCATGCGGATCGAATTCAGGCACAGATAGAAGTGCTCGCTGGTGAAGTCGGTCACCTTTTCCGTTTCGCGGTTGACCGTCTTCGAGTCGAGCTGCCAGATTCCATAGATGTTGCCGGTCAGGTCACCGGTGTTGGTCACCCCCTTCTCGCAGGAAGTGAACAGGAGCGCAGCGCAGGCCAAAAGGGAGGCCGCAAGCGTTTTGAAGAATTTCATAACTACTGTTTTTTAACCGTTGCAAAGGTAACAATAATTCTGCATAAACCTTGCCACCCCGCCTTTTTTCGGACGAGTTTGTCGGTTGTGGGGCGGAGTTTTGCAGATGAGCCGAGAATTCGTTATATTTGCGTGGTTATAGTTATTAGATTGTATTCGAACCATGAAAGGTAAACGATTGCTGCTCGGTGACGAGGCGATTGCCTTGGGCGCCTTGCATGCCGGACTCTCCGGCGTGTACGCCTATCCCGGAACGCCCAGCACCGAAATCACAGAGTATATCCAGGGGGACGCCTTCGCGCGGGAGCGCGGGGTGCGGAGCCGTTGGTGCACCAATGAGAAAACGGCCATGGAGGCGGCCCTGGGCATGTCCTATGCGGGCAAGCGGGCGCTTGTGTGCATGAAGCACGTGGGTATGAACGTGTGTGCCGACGCCTTCGTGAACGCCGGCATCACCGGCGTGAAGGGCGGTCTCGTGGTGGTTGCGGCGGACGATCCGTCGATGCACTCCTCCCAGAACGAGCAGGATTCCCGCTTTTACGGGAAGTTCGCCCTCATCCCCATCCTGGAACCCTCCGACCAGCAGGAATGCTACGATATGATGGCCGATGCCTTCCGCTTGTCGGAGGAAGTGCGGCTCCCGGTGCTCGTGCGCATCGTCACGCGGCTGGCCCACTCCCGGGCGGCCGTGGAGGTCGGGGAGCCCGGCCCGCAGAACGGCCTGGCCCCGGATTCCGAGCGGACCCGTTGGGTCCTCCTGCCCGGCAACGCCAAGCGGCAGTACGCCGCCCTCGTGGCCAAGCAGCCCGAGCTGCTCGCGCGCTCGCAGGACTCCCGCTACAACGTTTATGAAGACAAAGGCTCTCCGCTGGGCGTCATCGCCTGCGGCATCGCTTACAATTATGTGCGCGAAGCCCTTCCGGAGGAGGTCTCCGTCCTGAAGGTGTCCCAGTACCCCATTCCTGAGGGCCTGGTCCGCGAACTGGCCGCCGCTTCCCGGGAAATCCTCGTCGTGGAGGACGGTCAGCCCTTCGCGGAGGAGCAGGTCCGCGGCCTGCTGGGACCGGAGTATCCGGTCTCCGGCCGCCTGGACGGCCGCCTTCCCCGCACGGGCGAGCTCAATCCCGAGAGCGTCGCGACGGCCCTCGGCGAGCCCGCCGGCGCCGTCCACGCCCCCGCGCACAACCTCGCCCCGCGTCCCCCGCAGCTGTGCCAGGGATGCGGCCACCGCGACGTCTACACCGCGCTGAACCAGGTGCTGGCGGACTACCCGACGGCCCGCGTGTTCGGCGACATCGGCTGCTACACCCTGGGCGCCTTGCCGCCGTTCCGGGCGATCGACTCCTGCGTGGACATGGGCGCTTCCATCACGATGGCGAAAGGCGCCGCGGACGCGGGCGTCCATCCCGCCGTCGCGGTGATCGGCGACTCCACCTTCACGCATTCCGGCATGACCAGCCTGCTGGACGCCGTCAATGACAACGCCGCCATCACCGTCATCCTGTCGGACAACCTCACCACCGCGATGACCGGCGGGCAGGACTCCGCGGGCACGCACAAGTTCGAGGCCATCTGCCTCGCCCTGGGCGTGGAGCGCGAGCACCTGCACGTGGTCGTCCCGCTCCCGAAGAATATGGAGGAAATTACCTGCATCATTCGCGAAGAACTTGACTACCAGGGGGTTTCCGTCATCATCCCGCAGCGCGAGTGCATGCAGACGCTCGCCCGCAAGAACCGTCAAAAGAAAGCGGCTGCGGAAGGAGATTTCTCGACAAGCTCGAAATGACAAGATTATGAAGACAGATATCAAACTCGCAGGCGTGGGCGGACAGGGGATCCTGTCCATCGCCACGGTCATCGGCGAGGCCGCCACGGCCGCCGGCCTGCACCTCAAGCAGGCGGAAGTCCACGGGATGAGCCAGCGGGGCGGGGACGTGCAGAGCGACCTCCGCCTGTCCACCGACCCCATCCACAGCGACCTGATTCCCCTGGGCGGGGCCGACCTCATCCTCTCGATGGAGCCGATGGAAGCGCTCCGCTACCTGCCTTATCTGGGCCCGGAAGGGACGGTCGTCACCTCCTCCAAGCCGTTCGTGAACATTCCCGACTATCCGGACGAGACCGCCCTCCAGGCCGAGCTGGACGCCCTGCCGCGGATGACGAAGATGGACATCGACGCGGTCGCGAAGGAGCTCCTGGCTCCCCGGAGCGCGAATATGGTGCTCCTCGGAATGGCCGCCCGCCATCTCGCCATCCTCTCTCCGGACAACCTCCGTGCGGCCATCCGCACCGTGTTCGGCCGCAAGGGCGAGAAAGTCGTGGAAGACAACCTCAAAGCATTCGACGCCGGTTATGAAGGTCTTTAGTGAAGCCCTTGTGGAAGAGGCGCGGGTGGCCTCCCGCGTCGCGGACCTCTCGCAGGCTACCATCGGTGAAGTCCTGCTCGTGGCCCAGTACCTGGAGCGGAAGACAGGCATTCCCTTCATCCGCATGGACCAGGGCTCCCCGGGCCTGCCGGCGAACCGCTATGGCGTAGAGGCCGAGAAAGAGGCCCTGGAACGGGGCGTCGGCTCCCAGTATCCGCCCGCCGACGGCGTGCCGGAGCTCAAAAAGGCCGCCTCCCGGTTCATCAAGGCGTTCATCGACATCGACATCGACCCGCTCGGCTGCATCCCGACGACGGGGTCCGTGGCCGGCTCCTTCGGCTCGTTCATCGCCTGCACCCAGCGCATTCCGGGGAAGGACAAGGTCCTGTTCATCGACCCGGGCTTCCCGATCCAGAAATCCCAGCTCCGGGTGCTCGGCATCCGCTGGAAGGAATTCGACATCTATCCCTACCGCGGCGAAGGTCTCCGCGCGAAGCTGGAGGAAGAGCTGGCGGCCGGCGACATCGCCGCCATCGTGTACTCGAACCCCAACAATCCCGCCTGGATCTGCCTGGAAGAAAGCGAGTTGCAGGTGATCGGCGAACTGGCGACGAAGTACGACGCCATCGTCATGGAGGACCTGGCGTACTTCTGCATGGACTACCGCCGCGAACTGGGAAAGCCCTTCGTGCCGCCCTTCGTCCCCACGGTCGCCCATTATACGGACAATTACATCCTGATGCTGTCCTCGTCCAAGATCTTCAGCTACGCGGGGCAGCGGATGGCGCTCATCGGCATCAGCGACAACCTGTTCAAGCGGCATTATCCCGCCCTGGCGGAGCGCTACCACGACGCCGGCGTCTTCGGCCAGACGCTCACCGCCTCCATCCTCTATATGATCACCAGCGGCTGCACCGCCTCCACGCAGTATGCCTATGCACGGATGCTGGAGCTCTCCTGCGACGGCGTGATCGATTTCGTGGAGGACACGCGCGAGTACGAGCGCCGCGCGGCCAAGATGAAGGACATCTTCTGCCGGAACGGCTTCCACGTGGTGTATGACCACGACGTGACGCGTCCGGTGGGCGACGGTTTCTTCTTCACCCTCGGTTACGAGGGCCTCACGGGCGGGGAACTGCTCCGCGAGCTCCTCTACTACGGCGTGAGCTGCATCTCCCTGTCCACCACCGGAAGCCTGCAGAACGGCGTCCGGGGCTGCACGAGCCGCATGCGCGACGAATTATATCCCGTCCTGGAGGAACGCATGAAGGCGTTCCGCGAGGACCATTGACGGAAAAACGAACCCGACAAATATGATCTGGAACCCCAACAAAGAATGCATGAGCCGCGACGAAATGTCCGCGCTCCAGGGTAAACGCCTGCACAAGATTGTGGAGTACGTATACCACAACGTCCCCTTCTACCGCCACAAACTGCAGGAGCTGGACCTGACCCCGGATGACATCCGCACCATCGAGGACATCGTGAAACTCCCCTACACGACCAAGAAGGACCTCCGGGACAACTATCCGTTCGGCCTGCAGGCCGCTCCC
The DNA here is from genome assembly GCA_947169405.1 of uncultured Bacteroidales bacterium. Taxonomy (GTDB): domain Bacteria; phylum Bacteroidota; class Bacteroidia; order Bacteroidales; family UBA932; genus Cryptobacteroides. The sequence goes on along the minus strand of CAMVPS010000017.1, from coordinate 9,148 downwards.
CAGAGCGAAATCATCCGCATCCACGCTTCCTCCGGCACGACGGGCAACCCCACCATCGTGGGCTACACCCGCAAGGACATCGGCGTGTGGAGCGAGTGCATGGCCCGCTGCCTCACCGCCTACGGCGTCGGCCGCGACGACATTTTCTCCGTCGCCTACGGCTATGGCCTGTTCACCGGCGGCCTGGGTGCGCATAACGGCGTGGAGATGGTCGGCGCTTCCGTGGTCCCGGCTTCCACCGGCAATACGGAAAAGCACGCGCGGCTGATCCGCGACCTCGGCATCACCGGCATCGCCTGCACCCCGTCCTATGCCCTCTACCTGGCGGAGACGATGGAGCAGATTGGCATCACCAAGGACCAGATCAAACTCCGGGTGGGCGCTTTCGGCGCCGAACCCTGGACCGAGAAAATGCGCGAGGAAATCGAGGAGCGCCTGGGCCTGAAGGGCTTCAACATCTACGGCCTCAGCGAGGTGATGGGCCCGAGTGTCAGCTACGAATGCCAGGCGCAGCACGGCTCCCACATCAACGAGGACCACTTCTATCCCGAAATCATCAACCCGGTCACCCTGGAGCCGCTGCCGAAGGGCCAGCCCGGCGAACTGGTGTTCACGACCCTCACCAAGGAGGGCATGCCGGTCATCCGCTACCGGACGCGCGACCTGTGCTCCCTGATGCCGGGCGAGTGCTCCTGCGGGCGCACCAATGTCCGGATGACCCCGATTGCGGGCCGCAGCGACGACATGCTCATCATCCGCGGTATCAACGTGTTCCCTTCGCAGGTGGAGAGCGTCGTCCTGAGCATGAAGGAGTTCGCCCCGCGCTACCTCCTCGTCGTGGACCGCATCAACAACCTCGATACCCTGGAGGTGCAGGTCGAGCTCCGGCAGGAGTACTTCACCGCCACCCTCGACACCCCGGCCGCCATCGACGAACTCAGGAAGAAGCTCGCCGACAAGCTCCGCAGCGTCCTGTCCATCAGCGCGAAGGTCCAGCTCAAGGCCCCGAACGCCATCGAGCGCAGCCAGGGCAAGAGCGTCCGTGTCATCGACAACCGCAAACTGCAATAACACCCCGAACCATGACCCTCAATCAGCTTTCCATCTTCCTCGAGAACCGCGCCGGAACCCTGACGAAGGTGCTCGACATCTTCAAGGAGGCCGGTCTCCACATCATCGCCTCCTCCATCGCGGACACAGCCCAGTACGGTCTGGTCCGGATCATCTGCTCGGAGCCGCAGCGCGCCTATCTCGAACTGGAGCGCAACGGCCTGGCCGTGGCCCTGTCCGACGTGTTCGCCATCGAGCTGGACGAGCGTCCCGGCCAGATCGCGGAGATCGTCCGCGGCCTGAGCGAGGCCGAGATCGGCATCGTGTACATGTATTCCCTCTTCATCCACGGGAAGGGCCTCCTCTTCATCCGGACCGATAAGACGGAAGAAGCGCGGGATGTGATCCAGCGCTCCTCCTTGCGTTGCGTTCCGGAAAAGGAACTCCCCGAGTGGGTGGAATTGTAAACCCTATTTCCGGTATTTCGCGGTCCGGGCGTCGTCGATGACCCCGGACCAGTTAAGCCCGTAGGCAAAGTCCCAGGCATTCCCGTCGGCGTCCACGAGGGTACGCATATCGTGCGGGACGTCCTCCTGCTGCTCTTCCACGGCGCGCATGTCGGCCGGGAGCTGCATCGGCAGGAGGCCGGAAGGTTCGACGGCGCCGGACACGATGTCCAGCACGGCCTGGTTCTGCACGCCGAAGGCGATGAGGACGGCGTCGGCGTAAGGCTCCAGCTCGGAGAGGACCACCGGGCGCGTGGCTCTGACCACGACGACGACGGGCTTGTCGCCCATCTGCTTCTTCGTCAGCATCACCAGGTCCAGATCCTTCTCGTTATAGGTCGTGACGGTCTTACCCTGGTAGGAGCGGTTCGTGAAATCCTCCTTCGGGTCGCCGCCGGCGATGGACTCCTTCCGGGCGTATACCGCCTTGTAGGGCCGATACTGGAGGCTGATGGGCACGTAACCGTTGCCGCCCTTCTTGCGGTCGTTCACGTCGTAGCCGCTGCCCGCCTTGGGCTCCTCGATGACCACGAGGGCGAAATCGGCCTCCTCGGGCTCCACGGCCCAGTCGAAGTATTTCTCCACCAGCGCCTTGTCGACGGGATAGTCCCAGTGTCCGGGCGCGCCCATCGACAGCCCGAACATCCCGGGCATCTGCGGGAAGTAGCGCTCGGGGACGAAGACTTTCTTTTTCCCGTCATTCCCGGCTTGACCGGGAATCTCGGGAAGCGCCTTCCCGTGGTTCTTCACCATCACGACGGACTTCAGCTGCGCCTCGTAGCCGGCCTGCATGAACTCGGGCTTGCCGACGGTGGCGGCGGTGACGGCCGGGTCCAGGTACGGGTTCTCGAAGAGGCCCGTGCGGAAGGAGTTCAGCAGCAGGCGCACGGCCGAGGCCTCGAAGCGGGCGCGGGCCGATTCCTCGCCGAACTGCTTGACCCACATCTGGTAGGCCTTCAGGACGGGACCCTTGTCGTTGTTGCCGCCGAACTGGTCGCCGCCAGCCTTGATGACCTCGAAGTGGCGCTCGGCCACGGAGAGGCCCTCGACACCCCAGCACTTGCCGTCGAAGGATTCGATGGCGCGGTTGTCGTTCGTCACGCCCCAGTCGGTGCAGACGACCCCGTCATAGCCGTATTTCTCGCGGAGCAGGTCCGTGATGATGTACTTGCTGAAGTTGTTGCCCACGTTGTCGCCGGACGGGTCGATGCCGTAGGAAATCGTATAATAGGGCATCACGGCGGTGGCTTTCTGCGTGCCGCCGTTCAGCTTGAACGCGCCGTCGACGAAAGCCTTCAGGTGCGTCTCGAAGGCGCCGCCCGGATAGACGGCGTATTTGCCGTAGTTGAAGTGCGCGTCGCGGCCGGCCTCCTCCGGACCGCCGGAGGGCCAGTGTTTGACCATCGCATTGACACTCTTCGCACCCCAGCCGTCCTTCGCGCCCGGGGTGGTCTGGAAGCCGTCCACATAGGCGCGGGCCATGTCGGTGTCCAGGTCCGGATCCTCGCCGAACGTGCCGTTGAAGCGGCTCCAGCGGGGTTCGGTGGCGAGGTCGATCTGCGGGCTCAGCGCCGTGGCGATGCCCAGCGCGCGGTATTCTTCCGAGGCAATCTGGCCGAACTTCTCCACGATGGCCGGATCGAAGGTGGCGGCGAGGCCGAGGGTGGTGGGCCAGAGGGAGATCTTGCCGCCGGAGCCCAGGTTGAACTCGGCCGTCGCCGCGGTCTCGTTGCGCGGGTCGGAGGAGTTGTTGGCCGGGATGCCGTGGCCGAGCGCCTCCACGAAGGCCTGCACGTTGTTGTTCCAGCGCGCCGCCGTCTCAGGGCTCTCCACGGTGGTCACGAGGACCGCCCGCAAGTTGTCTTCCTCCAGGAACTTCTTCTGCGGGTCGGTGATTTCCGGCCCGCGGACGGCCTGGTGGCCGCTGTAGAGCATCAGGCCGGCGATTTCCTCGATGGAAAGCTGCGCGGCGAGGTCCTTCGCGCGGGTGTCGGCGGGGAGCCGCCAGTCCTCGTACAGGTCCAGCGCGCCGTTGCGGTTCAGGTCCTTGAAAGCGAAGCGGTCCACGGTGAGGAGGGGAGCGCTGGTATAGCCTAGCGTCGCGCCGCCTTTCTGGGTGACGAGCTTGAAGCCGTCGGCCTCGGTTTCCTGCCATTTGGGGCCGCAGGCCGCGAGCAGCAGGGCGCATGCGGCCGTCAATGCGAGTCGGAGTTTCATAGCTATTCGAAATTGACTTGGATCGTGTAAGGGACGCCGTTCAGGACGTCCGTGCGGCCGGAATACTCCACGCCGTATTTGCCCATCGTCGAGGTGACCGTGGTGGCGCAGAAGACCGAAATGTAGTATTTTCCGGGCTTCGGGTCCTTGATTTCCAGGGACTTGGACACTTTCGTGCCCACGTGGGCCCAGGCGGCGTCGCCCGCGAAGGCGAAGCCGGTGCGGCTCGCGCGCAGGTGGAGGTCGAAGTCCTCCTTGTCCAGGAAGCCCTTGAGGTCGACGGTCATCACCTTGACACCCTTCGGCACGTCGATGGTGAAGTGGTGGTACTGGCGGTCGCCGATGGGGGCGAAGGCGGGATCCTTGCGGTCGGCCATCTCGCGAGGCTCACCGGGGGCGAGCGCGGCCTTGACCACGGGGCCGGCGTTGCCCGCGAGGGCGTAGCGGACCATCGCGGTCATCAGGCCGAGGTTCTCCGCGTCATAGGCGCCCTCCGGGTGCGAGCCGCACAGGACGACGCGGCCGGTCGCGGGGGATTCCTTATGGGCCCAGACGACGGGGAGGCCGTCGATGTCCCGCTCCAGCTCGCGGCCCTTGGTGCTGTACTTGGCGAGGATTTCGGTCCCGGCCGGGGCGTCGTCCATCCAGGCGAAGCAGCCGCCGTTGTGGCGCACGCTGTCGATGTGCATCCGGCCGTCGAAGTCGAAGCACTGCGCGAGCGGACCGTCCGGGACGATGTCCACGGCGGTGTACGATTTCTCCAGTTTAGTGCTCATCGTGTGGCCGGGCCAGAGGCCGAGGTAGGTTTTCGTATTGCTGATCTTGCCTTCCGCGTTGCGGGAGCCCAGGCTGGCGACGAAGGCGCCGGCGCAGGAGCCCAGGTAGCTGCCGCCGGCCTTCACGAAGTCGCGGTAGGCCTGGCGTCCGCCGTCCTCCAGCGACTTCCCGTGGCTGCCGGCGCGCCCGCCGTTCATATAGACCATCCGGAAGCGTGGCGCCCCGTCGGGATAGAGGAGGATGCCGTTCTCGTCGATGGGGGAGCCGGCGATGAGTTCCCGCTGCCGCAGGGTGTCCGTCGGCGTGAACTGGTAGGGGAGCGTGTAGCTGTGCTTGGTGGACACGAACGCTTCCATCGACAGGCCCAGGAGCTCCGTCACGGGGAGGTCGGTCCGGGACGTGAGCATGATGCCGCTGTCCATGAAGATGTCCTTGTAGTAGCCAGGAAGGGCGTCCTGGGCGCCGGCCGCGAAGCAAAGCGTTGCGGCGAAAGTGGTTAGGAGAAGTCTTTTCATCGGGTCGATGACTTGGTCATTGGGACAAATATACGATTTTCGGACGTTTTTTCGGCGGATTCTTTCCCGCTTCGGACGAAAATCCGTATATTCGTATGGTATGGCACTGCATCTGGACCTGTTTCAAAGCGCGGGCGTGGGCGTCATCGCCCTGCTCCTGGGTATGCTGTTTACGCGGCAGATCCCGTTCCTCAAGCGCTTTTGTATCCCCGCGCCGGTCTCCGGCGGCCTCGTTGTCTCCCTCCTGACGCTCCTCCTGTACGCCCTGGGCGTGGAATGCACCTTCGACGGGTCCGTGAAGGACTTGTGCATGCTGCTGTTCTTCACTTCCGTGGGCTTCCAGTCAGATATGAAGGCGCTCAAGCAGGGCGGGAAGCCGCTGCTCGTGATGATCGGCCTCGTGGCCGTGCTCATCGCGGCGCAGAACCTGATTTCCGTGGGCATCGCCCGCGGGCTGGGGCTGTCGCCGCTGTTCGGCATGGCAGCCGGGTCCATCCCGATGAGCGGCGGCCACGGCACCGCCGGCGGCTTCTCGCCGCTCCTGGAGGAGCTGGGCCTCACGGGCGCGTCCTCCATCGCGATGGCGGCCGCGACCTTCGGCCTCGTGGCCGGCTCGCTGCTGGGCGGCCCGCTGGGCGAGTCCCTCATCCGCCGGCACCATCTCGCCGAACCGTCGGCCCCGACCAGCGTGATGACGGGCATCGAGGCCTCGGAAGCCGCGCCCGCCGCGCGGGAAACGGTCTCCCTCTCCGAGGAATCGGCCTTCCGCGAGATGGTCATCGCGGCCTGCGAACTCTTCATCGCGATGGCGCTGGGAACGGGCGTCAGCAAGCTCCTGGCCTGGACCGGCATCACCTTCCCGACCTATTTCGGCGCCCTGATCGCCGCCTGCCTGATGCGGAACCTGCTGGGCCTGTCGCCGCGGATCGCTTCCCGCATGTGTCTCGGCCGTCTCGTCTTCATCGGCGACATCTGCCTGCAGCTGTTCCTGGGCATGGCCATGGCCAGCCTGCGACTGTGGGAGCTGGCCTCCCTGGCCCTGCCGCTCTGCCTCATCCTGGTGGCCCAGGTGACCTTCATGGCCCTGTACGGCTCCTTCGTCGCCTTCCCGCTGCTGGGCAAGACCTACGACGGCGCCGTCCTCGTGAGCGGCCTCTGCGGCTTCGGCCTCGGCGCCACGCCCAACGCGATGGCCAATATGTCCGCCGTCTGCTACAAATACCGCTACACGGTGAACCCCTTCATCATCGTCCCCATCATCGGCGCGATGTTCGCGGACCTCATCAACACGGGCATTATCACGCTTTTCTTGAATTTGATCTAGTCCGGCTGCAAGAACCCTCGTCTTTTCGGGTATGCTAGTATGAACCAACCCGAAATGACGATGAATCCGGAACTCCTCCACAAACAAAGGCGCACGGTCGCCCTCATCGAATTCCCGATGCTGCAGGTCCGCATCGGCGACGGGCTTGCCAAGAAAGGCATCCCTTACCTCCTCGAAACCGTCTTCGACCGGAACATCCTCACTGTCCAGGTCGTGGGCGAGTACTTCCTCCAGATCCCCGTCGCGGCCGAAGCCGTGGACCGGATCGTCGGCCTCATCCCTTACTGCCTCCACCGCCCCGACCTCGCCCAAGAGGAAATCCCTGGCGTCCAGCGCTTCAAGAGCTTCATCCTGGCCCGCAAATGGGCCCGCGTCGCCACCCGCCCCTCCCTCCCGCGGTTCCTCCCGCCGCGGAATGATCGATAGGGTGGTTTTTTCTCGCTGTTTGCTCGGACCTATGTCCGAATCCGTGTCGCGTGCGGCGCACTGTCTTCTCGGGCCCGCCCCGTTTGCCGCGTTTACACTTGGAGCCCCGTGGTGGGCCGATTTTTTGTAAACGCGGCGCCCTTTTGGCCGTTTTTGGCCCGTTTTCCGTGCCGCGTTTACACATAGAATGCGTAGAGTGGCGTTTTCCTGTAAACGCGGCAAGGGGCGGGGCGAAGCAGCTGCTGGCGGGAGCGGGATATGGCGGCGGGGCCGAGGAGATGATCCACGCCATCTGCAGCCACGCATATGGATTGCACGTGGACGTGAAGCCGGAGCACTTGATGGAGAAGGTCCTTTTCGCCACCGACGAATTGACCGGACTGATCGGGGCGACCGCCCTGATGCGTCCGTCCAAGAGCGTCCAGGGCATGGAACTGAAATCGCTCAAGAAGAAATACAAGGTGAAGACCTTCGCCGCCGGCTGCTCGCGTGAGGTGATCGAGCAGGGGGCGGAGATGCTGGGCTGGCCGCTGGACGACCTCCTGCAGAAGACGATTTACGCCATGCGGGATTGCGAGGCCCGGGTGGCGGAAGAAAGCAAGACGCTCGTTTGACCGTCAATCGTTCTCGTCCAGCTGGAAGATACTGTCGACGGGCTTGTTGAAGTGGCGGGCGATCTTGAGGGCGAGGACGGTGGAGGGGACGTACTTGCCCGATTCGATGGAATTGATGGTGTTGCGGCTGACGCCGATGGCATCGGCCAGCTGCTGCTGGGTGATGTCGACAATCGCCCTTTCTACGCGCACGGTGTTCTTCATAGGGCCTCCTCCTTCCTGGAACGCCAGAGCATCCACTTGAAAACGAGGTAGTATAGGCCGGCCGTCGTGAAGGGAATCAGGTCGAAGAACAACTGCATCGTCCCGTACACGATTCCCCACCAGGATTCCCCGTGACCGAATCGGAGACCATGGTCCAGGGCGCCGAAAAGCCAAAACACCAGGAAAAGGAGGAAATTGACATAGGCCGATATGCCGATGGCCCTGAGCCGATACTGCGAAACCATCTCGTCCTCGACCTTTTCCTTGGACAGGCAGATCAGGAAAGCCGCCGCGATGACCACGAGATAAAAGACCATCGTGATGAACCGGCTATTGTTATTGACCACCGCGAAGAGGTTCGTCTCGCGGAAGAATCGGTAGAGAATCTCATAGAACCCCCATACCAGAGGAATCAAAACCAGGAGCCACCAGCCGACCTTGTGGCAGCCGTGCGGCATGAGGATGCTTTTCTTTTGCATGACAGTCGTTTTGTTGTTCTGTTGCAAAGGTAAGTAAATTTTTCAAAATGCCAAATAAACTTGGCAAAAAGAATCGTTGTTTTGGCGATTTTTTGACTTTTGCTCTTGCCTCACCGAGCAACCAGATTGCGCAGAGCAACTTACACCAACCCGAAATTCGCAAAGCATACGTATGTGCCCGTGGCGCGTCTGGGAGGCACATCCCGATGCTTTGCCAGCCCAAAATGTCGCGCGGAGCATGTCAATGTACCACTGGGGCCCTTGCAGTGGGGGTGGCGATGCTTCGCGATTATCGGGTTGAGAACAGGGCCCTATTCCCGGCAGTTAAGGGTTTTCGCCAATTAGCCGCACCAGGAAGGCGATTCTGTGCCGTATGCGAAGGGCTGCGGTGCGCCACATGCCGATATCGGCCCCTGGCGCACAGGAAGAGGCCTTCTGGTGGCTTCTAATGGGGGTCTATGTGCGGCTGTTTGGCGGAATGGGGCCGCGGAAGGAGGAGATCGCGGGTCAAACCCGCGATGAAGAGGAGGCGGAGCCTGTATCGATGGCACGGCACGGGCACTGACCGTCTGTTGCCCCCTCGGGGGAGGGGGTACGGGCACCGAGCGTGGCCGTAGGTCCAGGAGAGGGGCCGATGGGCACGTTTTCGCGGGTTTTTCTTGCCCATAGGTACAGCGAATGGACCTTTGGACACGGTAGGGGGTCGTGTCTAGGGGGGGCACCGCGTTTACACTTGGAGGGCCGTGGAGGGGCGATATGTTGTAAACACGGAAGGGTTTTGGGCCGAAAGGGGCATTTTTCGCGCCGCGTTTACACTTGGAATGCGTAGAGTGGAGATTTCCTGTAAACGCGGCAAGCACAGGTGGTCAGGGGACCGGAGACAACGGGCCATAGGCTGGGGAAAGGGCAGGATATGTGCCTCGGAGGCGAAGCCGACGGAGGGGGTCCGGGGGTCTTCCTCCGGTATGGTTAGACGAAGCAGCATGACCCGTCCTGATTTTTGTTTACAGTTTTTAGTCTGTTTTCTCTTTCACGG
>CAMVPS010000016.1:0-33763 GCA_947169405.1 uncultured Bacteroidales bacterium | reverse complement strand
AATTGATCTCGCCCACGGACACTTCCTCGCATTCGCAGATGAGGGACTGGTCCAGCGAGTCGGCCGACTGGATGCGGGCGGCGACGGTGCCCAACCGGCCCACGGCCGCCTTCTGCACGGTCGTCGGATTCTCCCAGATTTTCTCCGCCACCTCGCGGAAGCTCTTGCCGCCGGATCCCGGCAGGGGAGTAGAGGCCGTCTCGCAGGCCTTGTCGACGGAGAGTTTCTTGCACACCAGGTCCGTGGCCATTTCGGCCATCAGCCGGTAGGTCATCAGCTTGCCGCCGGTGATGGAGATGAAGCCCTTCACGCCGTCGCGCGTCTCGTGGTCCAGGCAGACGATGCCGCGGCTGATGTTGCGGCCGGAGGGATCGTTGTCCGCGCTGACGAGCGGACGGACGCCGGCGTAAGCCCTTAAGATACGGGTACTTGCGAGGGCGGGCGCGAGCTTGGCGCCTTCCTCGATGAGGAGGTTCACCTCCTCGGGCGTGACGCGCACGCCGTCGCATTCCTCGAAGGGAATCTTGGTGGAGGTCGTGCCGATGATGCACACGGTGTCGCCGGGAACGAGGATGTCCGCGTTCGCGGGCTTGCGGCAGCGGTTGATGACGATGCCGTTCACGCGGTGCGCGAAGATGAGCAGGGCGCCCTTCGCCGGGAACATCCCGATCTTCACGCCGGCGAGGTCCGCGATGCGCTGACCCCAGATGCCGGCGGCATTGACCGTGATGGTCGCGTAATACTGGCCGGATTTATGGGTCTGGTGGTTGTATGTTTTCACGCCCACAATGCGGTCGCCGTCCTTGATGAAGCCGGTGACTTCGGTATAGAGCAGGACCTGGGCGCCGTGGAGCTTCGCGTCCACCATGTTGGCGGCGCACAGGCGGAACGGGTCCACGCTGCCGTCCGGCACCTTGACGGCGCCGATGATGTCCGGGTTCATCGAAGGTTCCATCCGGAGGGCCTCCTTCGGGTCCACGATCTCCGCGTTGATGCCCGCGGCGAGGCAGGATTCGACGAACTTGGCCTGGTAGTTCAGGTCGTCCTCCGGGAGGGTGATGAAGAAGCCGTCGGTCTCGTCCACGCAGTGGGACGCGATCCGCCGGAGGATCATGTTCTCGCGGATGCACTCGTTCGCGGACTCCTGGTCGGTGACGGCATAGCGGGCGCCGGAGTGCAGCAGGCCGTGGTTCCGGCCCGTCGCTCCGGTGGCGATGTCATGCCGCTCGATGAGGAGGACCTTCAGTCCGCGCATCGCACAGTCCCTCGCCGTGCCGGCACCGGTGATGCCGCCGCCGACGATGATGACGTCGTACTCGTTCCTTTTCATCTGATTTTCAGTAGTTTATGTGTCTGTAGCGACAGCCGCCACAGGGGATGCCGCTGTATGTGGTTCATCGTTTCGGCCAATAGGGCCTTGTTTTTCGCTTCGTCACCGGTATCGCAGGGCTGCAGGAAATGCCAGTCTGCAGGGAAAGCCGCCCACTTGTCGACAGGGAAGCCCTCGTAGACGACTTTCACCTCGTCGGCCCTTTCCAGCACGACAGTTCCGTCGCCCTTCAGGCCCTTCACGTCGGACTTCGGGCTCAGGGTCACCCAGTCCACGCCTGCCGGCAGGACCCGGGTTCCGTTGGTCTCGACGTGGATCCGGAATCCGGCCTCGTGCAGGGCCTCGACAAGCGCCTCGTCCAGTTGCAGCGAAGGCTCGCCGCCGGTGACGCAGGCTCGCCGGCACTCTCCGCCGGCCAGGAGCATCTCCGCCACGATTTCTTCGGCACCCATCTCCCGGTAGCCGCCGTGGTCGGTGTCGCAGAACGGGCACTTCAGGTTGCAGCCGGAAAAGCGCAGGAACACCATCGGCGTCCCCGTCCAGTAGCCTTCTCCCTGCAGGGAATAGAATATTTCGTTGACCCGGTACACTAGTCCCTTTCGTACGCGGCCATGTTCATCTCGGACTCCCAGACCTCGACTTTGTAGGCGTTGGGGGTGCGGTCGCAGATCCAGCGGGCGATGTTCTCGGCCGTCGGGTTCACCGGGAGGACGTCGTTCAGGTTCTTGTGGTCCAGGGCCTTCTCGATGTCCCGCTTGATGAGGGTGAAGTCCGTTACCATCCCGTCCTGGTTGAGGGTTTCGGACTTGCAGTAGATCTTGACGATCCAGTTGTGGCCGTGCAGGTCCTCGCACTTGCTTTCGTAGGAGAGCATCAGGCTGTGCGCGGCCGATATTTCAAGTCTTTTGCAAACGTAGTACATGGTTCTATGCTTCGTATTCGGTGGGGTCGAAACCTTCGAGGGCTTCTTTCCGTTCGGTGCAGGTCCCGCAGCGGCCGCAGTGCTTCTCGCCGCCTTTGTAGCAGGAATAGGTGAGGGAATAGTCGATGCCAAGCGCCTGGCCGCGGAGGGCGATGTCGCGCTTGGTGATGTCGCAGTAGGGGGAGACGATGCGGACGCCGTTGTAGGTGCCCGCTTCGGCCGCCCGGTCGAAGGCGTCCACGAATTCCGGACGGCAGTCCGGGTAGATGGCGTGGTCGCCGCTGTGGTTTGCCAGGAGGACGGTGTCGAGGTCGTTGCTTTCCGCCAGGCCCACGGCCACGGCGAGCATGATGCCGTTCCGGAAGGGAACGACGGTGGATTTCATGTTGTCGTCGGCGTAGCTGCCTTCCGGGATGTCCCCGCCGGACAGGAGGAGGTCGCTGCGGAAGTATTTGCCGATGAACTCCAGCGGAATCACCCGGTGCGGGATGCCGAGACGGCGGCAGTTTTCCACCGCGCAGGCGATCTCCCGGGCGTTGTGCTTGGAGCCGTAGTCGAAGGTCACGGCCAGCGCGATGCTGTCCTTGTACTCGTACAGGAGCGTCGTGCTGTCCAGTCCGCCGGAATAGATGAGGATTGCTTTCATTCCTTGTTTATATTTTTCAAATATAAGAATAATTTCCTAAATTTGGGCCAATTTAAACCGACTGTTAAAAACAAATGTACAAGATTATCCAGAAGGAAATGCTGACCCCGAACATCTGCCGGATGGTCGTGGAAGCACCGAGGCTGGCGGCCGCCGCCAAGCCCGGCCAGTTCCTGATTGTCAGGGCTGACGAGAAAGGAGAGCGCATTCCGCTGACCATCAGTGATTTCGATGTCGAGAAGGGCACCGTCACCATCGTCACCCAGCCCATCGGCGCTTCGACGCAGGACATCGTGGCCTTCGAGGAAGGGGAGTCCTTCGCCGACGTGGTCGGCCCCCTCGGAAACCCGTCCGAATTCATCGAGATGAGCCCCGAGCAGCTCGCGGCGAGCCATTTCATCTTCATCGCCGGCGGTGTCGGTACCGCCCCGGTCTACCCGCAGGCCAAGTGGCTGCACGCGCACGGCGCCAAGGTCGATGTGATCATCGGCGCCAAGACCGCCTCCCTGCTCATCTACAAGGAGGAAATGGCCGCCGTCTGCGACCATCTCCACCTCTGCACCGATGACGGCTCCGAGGGTTTCCACGGCATGGTCACCGCCCTTCTGGAGAAGCTTGTGAACGACGGCAACCAGTACACCCAGGCCGTTGCCATCGGCCCGATGATCATGATGAAGTTCACCACGCTGACCGCGAAGAAGCTCGGCCTGCCCATCGTCGTGAGCCTGAACACCCTGATGGTGGACGGCACCGGCATGTGCGGCGCCTGCCGCGTCACCGTGGCCGGCAAGACCCGCTTCGCCTGCGTGGAAGGCCCCGAATTCAACGGCTACGACGTCGACTTCGACGAGGCGATGCGCCGGCAGGGCCAGTACCGCACGGAAGAGACCGAGGCCCGGGAGAATCATGTATGTCGAATTGGAAGAGGAAAATAGGCTATGGCGAATAAGATTGGAAGAGTTCCCGTGCGGGAACAGGACCCGAAAGTGAGGGCGACCAATTTCGAAGAGGTCTGCTACGGATATAATGTCGATGAGGCGATGCTCGAGGCGACCCGCTGCCTGCATTGCAAGAATCCGCGCTGCGTGGGCGCCTGCCCCGTGGGCATCAAGATTCCCGAGTTCATCGAGAAGGTCAAGGACGGCGATTTCGCCGCCGCCGCGACAGTCATCGCCGAGGACAGCTCGCTGCCGGCCATCTGCGGCCGCGTGTGCCCGCAGGAAACCCAGTGCGAAGGCAGCTGCATCCTGGGCATCAAGGGCGAGAGCGTCGCGATCGGCAAGCTCGAGCGCTTCGTGGCCGACTGGACGCGCGAGCAGGGCAAGGCTCCTGCCGCCGCCATCGCGCCCTCCAACGGCAAGAAAGTGGCGATCATCGGCTCCGGTCCTTCCGGCCTGGCCTGCGCCGCGGACCTCGCGAAGCTCGGCTACGACGTGACCATCTTCGAGGCGCTGCACCGTCCGGGCGGCGTGCTCGAGTACGGCATCCCCGAGTTCCGTCTTCCGAAGGACAAGGTCGTGGCCGCCGAGATCGAGGCCGTCAAGGCCCTCGGCGTCAAGATTGAGCTGGACGTGATCATCGGCCGGACCGTCACCATCGACTCTCTGATGGACAAGGAAGGCTACGAGGCCGTGTTCGTGGGCTCCGGCGCCGGTCTGCCCCGCTTCATGGGCATCCCGGGCGAGAACGCCAACGGCGTCTTCTCCGCCAACGAGTTCCTCACCCGCAACAACCTGATGAAGGCTTTCCGCCCCGATTACCTCACCCCGATCCACGCCGGCAAGCAGTGCGTCGTGGTCGGCGGCGGCAACGTCGCGATGGACGCCGCGCGTACCGCGCTGCGCCTTGGCGCCGAGACCACCATCGTCTACCGCCGTACCGAGGTGGAGCTCCCCGCCCGTAAGGAGGAAGTCCATCACGCGCACGAGGAAGGCGTTGAATTCAAGATGCTTACGAACCCCGTCGAAGTCCTGGCCGACGAGAAAGGCTGGGTCCGGGCCATCAAGTGCATCAAGATGGAGCTCGGCGAGCCCGACGCCAGCGGCCGCCGTTCCCCGATTCCGATCGAGGGCTCCGAGTTCGAGATTCCCTGCGACACCGTCATCATGGCCCTCGGCACGTCCCCGAACCCGCTGATCGCCCAGACGACCGGCGGCCTGGAGACGAACCGCCGCGGCTGCCTCGTCGCCGATGAGCACGGTGCGACGACCCGTCCCGGCATCTTCGCCGGCGGCGACGCCGTCACCGGTGCCGCGACCGTGATCCTCGCGATGGGCGCCGGCCGCAAGGCCGCCGCCGCCATCCACGAGTACCTTTCCGCGAAATAGCGGACGTCAACGATCGCATAAGGATTGCACCCACGCGCTACAACGACAGCGCGTGGGTGTTCTTGATTTCGTCCATCACGAAGGAGGAGAGGATGGAGCCGATGGAGTCGATGGTGCCGAGGACGTTGATGATGAATTCGTTGTAGTACTTCATGTCGGGGGCGTGGATCTTCAGGAGGTAGTCGTACTCGCCGGAGATGTTGTAGCATTCGGCCACCTGGGGGATGTCCTTGATGATGGAGACGAAGGCGCGGGCGGCGTTGCGGTTCATCTGCTTCAGCTTCACGGAACAGAAGACGACGAAGCCCAGGTGGAGCTTTTCGGCGTCGAGGACGGCGACATATTTCTTGATGAAGCCGTTGCGCTCGAGGCGCTTGAGGCGTTCGAAGACCGGGGTGGTGGAGAGGTTCACGCGGGCGGCCAGTTCCTTGGTGGTGAGGCGGGCGTTCTCCTGCAGGCAGCGCAGGATGTCCAGATCGACGGCGTCGAGGACGAATTCGTTCATATCGCAGAATAATTTTCTTTGTGGACGGCTGTTGAGTGGGCACTTTTTCTATTGGTTGCCCATTTTCTTGCAAATTTAGAAATATTTTCCAAATTAATGTAGAATGTTGGAAGGAAATTCCAAACCGCCTATCTTTGTGTGGATTTAACGAACTGGAATGAGCAAGATCGACACCCTGTGCGTCCACGCGGGCTACGAGCCCGGACGCGGCGAACCCCGGCAGATGCCCATCGTGCAGAGCACGACGTTCAAATACGAGACCTCCGACCAGATGGGCCGGCTCTTCGACTTGGAAGACCCGGGCTATTTCTATACGCGGCTGGCGAACCCGACCTGCGACATGGTCGCGGCCCGCATCAACGCCCTCGAAGGCGGCGTGGGCGCCATCCTGACCTCCTCCGGCCAGGCGGCGAACCTCTTCGCCTGCCTGAACATCTGCAGGGCGGGGGATCACATCGTGAGCCTGAACAACATCTACGGCGGCACCTTCAACCTGCTGGGCGTTTCCCTGAAGCAGATGGGCATTGACGTCACGTTCGTGGACCACAAGGCCACGGATGAAGAGGTGAATGCCTGCTTCCGCCCGGAAACCAAGCTTCTCTTCGGAGAAACGCTTTCCAACCCGGGCGTGGAAGTGCTGGATATTGAGCGCTTCGCGAAGATCGCGCACGCGCACGGTGTGCCGCTGGTCATCGACAACACCTTCGCGACGCCCGTCCATTGCCGTCCCTTCGAGTGGGGCGCGGACATCGTCACCCATTCCACGACCAAGTACATCGACGGCCACGGCGCCACGGTCGGTGGCTGCGTGGTGGACAGCGGCAACTTCGACTGGGACGCCCATGCGGACAAGTTCCCGGGCCTGACCACGCCGGATGCGTCCTACCACGGACTCACCTATACGAAGAAGTTCGGCCGTGCGGCCTATATCACCAAGGCCACGACGCACCTGATGCGCGACCTCGGCTCGATGCAGAGCCCGCAGAACGCCTTCTATCTGAACCTGGGCCTCCAGACGCTGCATCTGCGGATCCGCCGCGTCACCGAGAGCGCCCTGAAGGTGGCCACCTTCCTGAAGAACCACCCGGCGGTCGCCTGGGTCCGCTTCCCGGACCTGCCGGACGACCCCGAGCACGAGAAGCAGCTCAAATACCTGCCGGAAGGCTCCTGCGGCGTGATGTGCATCGGCCTCAAAGGCGGCCGCGCCTTCGACAACCGCTTCATGGACGCCCTGAAGCTGATCACCATCGAGACGCACGTGGCGGACTGCTATTCCTGCATCCTGCACCCGGCCTCGCATACGCACCGGCAGCTGTCGGACGAGCAGCTGCGCGCCGCCGGCATCGACCCGGGCCTGATGCGCGTGTCCATCGGCCTGGAAGATCCGGACGACATCATCGCCGACCTCGCGCAAGCCCTTGACGCCGCTGCCGAATGATCCGTAAAGAACTCATAACGGACCTGACCCTGGAAGCCGGGGGAGCGCTCCCCGGCGCCCATGTTGTGTACCATACCTCCCAGGAGGCCTGGGACGGCCGCAAGCCGGTCATCTGGATCTGCCACGCCCTCACGGCGAACAGCGATCCCGAGGATTGGTGGCCGGAGATGGTGGGCCCGGGCAAGGCCATCGACACGGAGAAGAACTTCGTGGCCTGCGTAAACATGCTGGGCTCCGCCTACGGTTCCGAAGGTCCGGCCCGCGAGAATCCGGCGACGGGGAAGCCCTGGCTCCTGGATTTCCCGAAGGTGACGGTCCGGGACATGGTGGCGGCTTCCATCGTCGTGCGCAAGGCGCTGGGAATCAGCTCGGTGGACCTCCTGATTGGCAGTTCCATCGGCGGCTTCCAGGCCATTGAATGGGCCGTGACCGAGCCGGAAGTGTTCAAACGCTGCATGTTCATCGCGACGGCCCCGCGCGTGTCGCCCTACCTGTCGGCGACGGTGGAGGCGCAGCGGATGGCGCTGGAGGCGGACCCGACGTTCCGGGAGGCCCGGGATCTCCAGGGTGGCGCCGCCGGCCTCAAGTGCGCCCGCGCCCAGGCGCTCATTTCCTATCGCTGCTTCGACGGCTATGGCCTCACCCAGTTCGAGGCCGATCCCGACACTTTGTTCGCCGGCCGTGCCGCTTCCTATGAGCGTTACCAGGGCGAGAAACTGGTCCGCCGCGGCTTCGACGCCTATTCCTATTACACCTTGTGCAACGTGCTGGACAGCCACAACGTGGGCCGGGGCCGGGGCGGGGTGGATGCCGCCCTCGCGCGGATCAAGGCGCGGACGACGGTCGTCTCCATCGACACGGACGCGCTCTTCCCCCCGCAGGAATCGTCCGTTTGGGCCCGCTGGATCCCCGGGGCCGACTACATCGAAATCTCCTCCCGCTTCGGCCACGACGGTTTCCTGCTGGAAACCGCGCGGCTCACGGCAATCCTGATGAAGTAGGACCCGGTTCGCGGAAAAGCTCCTCCCGGCGCATCCCGATAAATGGGGATTGGTTTTGCGCGGGATTCACGCTATCTTTGCACCGTATGGAAGAAAAGCACTTGTCGGAATGGATGGAGCGCCACGGCGTCAAGCCGACGGCGAACCGCATCGTCATCGCCCGCGCCCTCGTGGCGGCGGGCCGCCCGATGTCGATGACCGAACTGGAAACCGTCGTCGAAACCATCGACAAATCCAACGTATTCAGAACCTTGCAGGCCTTCCGCGAGGCGCATCTGGTGCACGTGCTGGACGACTCCGGCGACGGTGTGCGCTACGAACTCTGCCACAGCCATCGTGACGGCGAGGACGACGACGTCCACGTCCATTTCTACTGCGAAAAGTGCCACCGCACCTTCTGCCTGGAGGACACGCCCGTGCCTCCGGTGTCCGTTCCGGAAGGGTTCGCCCCCCGGACCGTCAATTATCTGCTGAAAGGGATCTGCCCCGATTGTAAAGGTCGCTGACCACCAGCCCCGCGAGCGTGAAGCCGAAGGGGGCGGTGACCGTCACCAGCGAACCGTTGTGGCTCACTTTGTCGAATTTCAACTCCTCTTCGAGGGCGGTGTCGGCGCCGCGGTTCGGGAGGAGTTCCTCGTCGTAGACACAGAGGAAGTCCTTGGCGGGCAGGGTGCCGGCCTTGCGGAGTTTTTTGCGGAGCATCGCCCCGAGGGGGCACCCGCGGACCTCCCAGAAAGAGGCCACCCGGATCTGGGAAGGGTCGATTTTGCACGCCGCGCCCATCGACGAAAAGAAGGTGGCGGACGTAGCCGTCGCGTGCAGGATCAGGGACGCTTTGTCCTTGAGGGCGTCGATCGCGTCGATGATGTAATCGTAGGAGTCCAGGTCGAAGGAGGCCGCCGAGGCTTCCGTGAACCGGGCCTTGACCGCCTGAATCGAGGCCTCCGGATTGATTTCCAGGAGCATTTCCTTCAGCACGTCCACCTTGGACCGACCCACGGTGGAGACCGTGGCCATTCGCTGCCGGTTGATGTTGGAGGGAACCACGTCGTCGGCGTCCACGACCGTCAGGTTGCGGACGCCCGACCGCACGAGCCCTTCTGCGCACCAGCTGCCGACGCCGCCCACGCCGAAGAGAATGACGCGGACCGACGCGAGGCGTTCCATCACGTCGGCGCCGAGCAGCAGTTCGGCCCGGTTGAAAATGTCCTTGGAAGGGGGCGTCATCGGGCCAGCCAGCCGTCCAGGAGTGCCCGGACGTCGCTCCAGACGTTCTCCCGGCCGATTTCGTTCAGGATTTCGTGGCGCATCCCGGGATAGACCTTGCTGGTGACTTCCCGGTAGCCCCGGCTGCGGAGGAAGCTCACCGCCTTCGAGAATTTCTTCAGGCTGACGATGCAGGGATCTTCGGAACCGGCGATGAAGTGGACCGGCAGGTCCGGTTTCGTCACGTTCCAGCCCTCCGGGGAATAGATGTCCTTCATCAGGCGGAAAAGACCGTTGCGGTAGCCGTTGGCCGTGAAGACGAAGCCGCAGAGGGGATCGTTGTTGTAGGCCTGGACATTGGCCCTGTTCGTGGAGAGCCAGGCGTTCTTGATGCCGTCGGCCTTGAATTTCTTGTCGTTGTTCCCCGTACACAGGTTCGCCAGGAACTGCGACCGGTAGCGGGGCCCCCGGAAGACGCTGATGCAGCCGGCGAGGAAGTCGCCCAGGCCGGCGGCCGGGTTCTGGCTCGGGCTGCCGCACACGACGAGCCCGTCGATGTCCCGGTCATACCGCTTGAGGTAGCTGCGGACGATCATCGACCCCATGCTGTGCCCGAACAGGAACAGGGGGAGTCCGGGGTATTGCGCCTTGGCCCAGTCGGTGACGCAGTGGACATCGTCCACCAGGGCTTTCATTCCGCCCTTGCCCATCCAGCCGAGATCCTTCGGGTCCGTGACGGTCTCGCCGTGGCCGCGGAGGTCGCAGATCACGCAGGCGTAGCCCATCTCGGACAGATAGGTCATGAAGGGGATGTACCGCTTCTTGTGCTCCGCCATGCCGTGGACCAGCTGGAAGACGGCCTTGGGGGACTCGGGAGTGATGACGAGGGTGCTGAGCTGGACGCCGTCGGCGGCGCCGGGGACGGTGAACGTTTCCATCATTTCTCGATTTTCTCGAATTTGTCGAAGGCGGCGGGAAGCGGGGACTTCAGGCGCACCACTTCTCCGGACATCGGATTGCGGAACACGAGGGTGGCCGCGTGGAGGGCGAGCCGGCGGATCGGGTCCGTCTCGGCGCCGTATTTCGCGTCGCCGGCGACGGGATGGCCGATGTCGGCGGCGTGGACGCGGATCTGGTTCTTGCGGCCGCTCTCCAGGGAGAATTCGGCCTTGGTGTATACGCCCTTGCCCCGGCGGACGTATTCCAGCACCTTGTAGTGGGTGATGGCGAGCTGGCCGCCGCGGACTTCCTCGGGGTAGGAATACACGATCAGGGACTTGGGATTCTCCACGAGCCAGCTCTGGATGGCGCCGGACTCCTTCTCGAGCTTCTTCTCGAGGATGGCGACGTAGCGGCGCTCGATGACGAGCTCCTTCCAGCGGCTCTGGAGGGTGTCCTTCGCCTGTTCATTCTTGGCGAAGACCACCAGGCCGGACGTGCCCTTGTCCAGGCGATGGACGATCCAGATCTTGGCGGTGGACCGGTCGGGCGTCCGCCCGCTGGCGATGTCCTCCTTGCGGCGGGCGCGGGCGTTCGTCTTCACATACGCGTTCAGGATCGCGTACAGGGTGGCTTCCTTCTTGCCGGTCTTGCTCTGGGAGCCCTTGGCGGTGGAGACCGTCAGGAGGCCGGCGGGTTTGTCCACGACGATGTAATGGTCGTCCTCGAAGACGATCTTGACGCCCGTCTTCTCCACGTCCTCGCGGGCGTTCTCGCTGCTTTCGCGGGCCATCGAAACGGCCTTGGCCAGGATCAGGAGGGAATCCCCGGTGCGGAGGGGATGGTCGAAGGCGGTCCTCCGCTCCCCGTTCACCAGGACCTGGCCCTTGGAAAGCATGTTCTTGACGCCGGTCTTGGACTGGGTCGGAAAGATTTCGTAGAGGTATTTCAGGAGGGGACTGTCGTGGGAGACGGTGAACTTTTGTCCGGCGGTGTTCATAGTTCTTCGATGAATTCGTGGAGGGATTTGGGAATGAGGGCGAGGAACCGGTCCAGCGTCCCGGCGGGGACGAGGATGGTCTCGAGCGACTCGCAGTCGTCGAAGGCGTCTTCGCCGATGGCTTCCAGCCCCTTGTTCAGGCGGATCTGGTACAGGTTGATGCAGCCCTGGAATGCCCGGGGGCCGATGACCCGCAGCGAGGCGGGGCAAGTGACCTTCTCCAGGTTCCAGCAGTCGCAGAAGGCTTCCTCGCCGATGGACAGGAGCCCCTTCGGGAGCCGGATGCTCTCCAGGAGCCCGCACTCGTTGAAGGCGGCCTTGCCGATATGGGTGAGGGTGGCGGGGAGATGGATCTTCTCCAGGAAGGAGTCGCGCTCTTCCAGGGGGATTTCCTCGCCGATTTTCCGGTCCTCGGCCATATAGTCCTGGAAGGCGAACACCCCGTCGCACAGGATGCGGCAGCCTTCGCGGACCGTCACTTCGGACGGAAAGTTCTCCGCGTCGAGGAGTTTCTCCCCGTCGGCGGAGTAGCAGCAACGGTTCTCGTCGTCCCAGACGTCATCGGCCCGGTCTTCGGGGCTGGCGGCCGTAGGGACGCGGAGGATTTCCTGGAGGGTCATGGTCAGAAGTTCTTGACGAATTCGATGTCTTTCTTGAGCATCACCTTCGGCTCCATCACGGAGACTTTCTGGAACAGCTTGAACTGGTAGGCGGGGGAGAGGTAGACCACGTGCTCGTGCTTGCCCTTGCGCCACCACTTGTAGAAGGCGATGGGATCGGTGTCGTAGGGGATCTTGGCTTCGATTTCGGAGGTGTATCCGGGGAAGTCGATGAGCATCTTCAGGCCGGTGATGCGCTTGTAATATTCGTAATCCGCCCGGCGGAGCTTGGAAACCAGGGGGGCGAACACCTCCATCTGGTCCACTTTCAGGATTTTTTCGCGCACGACCATCTTGTGAATGCGGACAGGGTCCACATTCAGCCATTCGCCAATCTTCCGGGTCTGGGGGCCGCCTTCACACTCAAGTGTCAGCAGGTCAGTGGAATTGTACGTTTTTTCCTGGTCAAGCGGATAGGTTTCCATTGAAAAATTTTCCTATTCATGGCAAATATAGGAAAAAAATTGTTTATTTCCACGAAAAAATGTATATTTGAACGATAAATGAACACGAACAACAACCTTTAAACACAAATTTTGATATGATTTACAAGATTATCGACATTCAGGGTATCGGCCCTGTGTACGCCGAGAAACTCATCGGCATCGGCATCGAGACTGTGGACCAGCTCCTGGAGAAGGGCGCCGACCCGAAGGGCCGCCAGGCCATCGAAGACGCCACCGGCATCGACCACGGCCGCGTTCTCACCTGGGTCAATCACGCCGACCTGTTCCGCGTCAAGGGCATCGGCCCGCAGTTCTCCGAGCTGCTCGAGGCCGCCGGTGTGGACACCGTCAAGGAACTCCGCAACCGCAACGCCGCGAATCTCGCCGCCAAGCTCGCCGAGGTCAACGAAGAGAAGCATCTCTGCCGTCGCACCCCGGTCGAGAAGGAAGTCGCCAAGTTCGTCGAGCTCGCCAAGGCGCTCGACCCGGTCGTGACCTACTAATCGTCGTACACCGCAATGCAAAGCGGCGTCCCTTTCGGGGCGCCGCTATTCTTGTCATTTCGGGCGAAGTTTCTTTGTCATTTCGAGCGAAGTCGAGAAATCTAGAGGATCAGGTCGTCCGCTTTCAGTTTCGGAACGAAGTGGACGCCGTCTTTGCGGTAGTAGTCGAGGGGCTCGCCTGCGTCCACGGGTTTCAGGTAGATGTTCTCCGCCCCCTTGCCGATGGCGATGACAAGGAGGGGCGCGAGGGTCAGGCCCAGGGCCTCCTGCATCTTGCGGGGGTCGAAGGCCCGGATGATGAGGCCGTTCAGGCCCATTTCCACGGCCTTCAGCAGCAGGCTCTGCGCGGCGATGCCGAGGTCGATGTCCAGGACCGGGTTCTCCGGAACCGTGCTGCAGACGACCAGGAAGGCGCGGGGCTCCGTGCCCGGGAAGGGCAGATGGAGTTCCGGCAGGGCCGCGCCGAGCCGGATGAGGGGCAGGACTTTGTCGCTTTCCTCGGCCGTGACGAGCCGGTAGCGCAACGCCTGCTGGTTTTTCCCGGAGGGGACGAGGGTGGTCGCTTCCACCATTCTCTTCAATTCTTCGCGCGTGACCGCGCGGGAGGGGTCGTAGCCGCGATAACTCCGGTTGCGGTGCAGGAGCGTGTCCAGCGACAGGTGGTTCCGCTTGATCACCGGCCGTTTTTCCCGGAGCTCCTCGAATTTCTTTTCCAAATAGTTGTCTGCCATACGGCAAAGTTAAGGATTTTTCTTATCTTCGCACTATGAGAATCACCTTGTTGCAGACGGCTCCGGAGTGGGGGAATCCCGCGCAGAGCCGGGAGGATGCCCGCCGGATGCTGATGGGCACCCTGAAGACGGACCTCGTCGTCCTTCCCGAAATGTTTTCCACCGGATTCGTCACGGACCCCGTCGGGGTGGCCGAGGAAGGGGAGGGAGACAGCCTCCGCTGGATGCAGGACTATGCCCGCTCCAAGGGCTGCGCCATCGCCGGCAGCGTCTCCACCCACGTGGACGGCACCTACCGCAATCGGTTCTATTTCGTCTTCCCGGACGGCCATTACCAGTATTACGACAAGCATCACCTCTTCACTTATGCCGGCGAGGACAAGCGGTATACCGCCGGGAATGAGCGCGTGGTCGTGGAACATGCCGGATTCCGGATCCTGCTCCAGGTCTGTTACGACCTCCGCTTTCCCGTTTTCGCCCGGAACAAGCTGGTGGACGGCAAGCCGGATTACGACCTGATCCTGTACGTCGCCAGCTGGCCGCAGCAGCGGATCGACGCCTGGGACGCCCTCCTGAAGGCCCGCGCCATCGAGAATGTCTGCTATGTGGCGGGCGTGAACCGGGCCGGAAAGGACCCCGGCAACCTGTACTCCGGACATACCAGTTTGTACGGACCACGCGGGGAATTGCTTTCAATTTGTAAGGAAGGACGTATCGACATTATTGAATCTGAACTGAAACGCCCCGTCCTGGATCAAATCCGTCAATCGTTCCCGGCCCTTGCAGATGCTGATTATTAATATTTTTTACGACTTTTTCTTGTTTTTTAAAAACCAATTTCCCATCTTTGCTCTCGGTAACGATTTGAAACCCTTATGAACAGCGTACTCGTCATTGCCCTTGTTCTCATTCTCCTTGTCAAATAGACGCGGACTGGAAAGGCATGACGGTATAAAGATAACTTCAACCCCTTCCAGTCCGCACTGGAAGGGGTGTTTTTTTTGTCACAATTTGTGACTGAGCTTGAGTAGTGTATGAAACATCCATTCAGAAGCAGCGTCACCTTCGAGGGACGTAGGATGGCAGGCGCCCGGGCCCTCTGGGCCGCGGCGGGCATGAAACCGGAACAGGTGGGAAAACCTGTGATCGCGGTGGTGAATTCCTTCACCCAGTTCGTCCCCGGCCATACGCACCTGCACGAGGCCGGCCAGCTGGTCAAGGCTGAAATCGAGCGCCTGGGCTGCTATGCCGCCGAATTCGACACCATCGCCGTGGACGACGGCATCGCCATGGGCCACGACGGGATGCTGTATTCCCTCCCTTCCCGCGAAGTCATCGCGGACAGCGTCGAGTATATGGTCAACGCCCACAAGGCCGACGCGATGGTGTGCATCAGCAACTGCGACAAGATCACGCCCGGGATGCTCATGGCCGCGATGCGGCTGAACATCCCGGCGGTTTTCGTCTCCGGCGGCCCGATGGAGGCCGGCGTCCTGGGCGACCGCAAGCTGGACCTGATCGACGCGATGGTCCAGTCGGCGGACACCTCCCTGTCCGACGCCGAAGTGGCCAAAATCGAGGCCTCTTCCTGCCCGGGCTGCGGCTGCTGCTCCGGCATGTTCACGGCCAACTCGATGAACTGCCTGACCGAGGCCATCGGCCTGGCGCTCCCCGGCAACGGGTCGGTCCTGGCCACCCACGCCAACCGGAAGGAACTCTTCCGCAAGGCCGCGGCGCTCGTCGTGGAGAATGCCTGGAAGTATTACAGGGACGGCGATGAACGCGTCCTGCCGCGCAGCATCGCGACCCGCCCGGCGTTCCTGAACGCGATGGCGCTGGATATCGCGATGGGCGGCTCCACGAACACGGTCCTGCATCTGCTGGCCGTGGCGCAGGAAGCCGGCGTGGATTTCACGATGGCCGACATCGACGCCCTCTCCCGAAAAGTCCCCTGCATCTGCAAGGTGGCCCCCAATACCGCAAAATATCACGTCCAGGATGTGAACCGCGCCGGCGGCGTCATCTCCATCCTCCGCGAACTGGCCGTCGCCGGTCTTGTCGACACCACCCTTTACCGGGTGGATGGAACCTCCCTTTCGGAGACGATGGACCGCTATGCCATCCTGTCGGAGCAGGTGACGGAGGAAGCCCTGCGGCTGTACCGCAGCGCCCCCGCAGGACGGTTCTCGACCCGGCTGGGTTCCCAGGAGACCTATTACCAGGAACTGGACACCGACCGGGAGAACGGTTGCATCCGGTCCGTCGCCCACGCCTACACGAAGGACGGCGGACTGGCGGTGCTCCAGGGGAACATCGCGGCCGACGGCTGCGTCGTGAAGACGGCCGGCGTGGACGCTTCCATCTGGAAGTTCACCGGCCCGGCCAAGGTCTTCGACTCCCAGGAAGCGGCCTGTGACGGCATCCTGGGCGGGAAAGTGAAGAGCGGCGACGTCGTCGTCATCACCTACGAAGGCCCCCGCGGCGGTCCCGGCATGCAGGAGATGCTGTACCCGACCTCGTACCTGAAGTCGGTCCACCTGGGCAAGGAATGCGCCCTCCTGACCGACGGCCGTTTCAGCGGTGGCACGTCCGGCCTGTCCATCGGCCACATCTCGCCCGAGGCGGCGGCCGGCGGCGCCATCGGCCTGGTGCGCGACGGCGACCTCATCGAAATCAACATCCCCGCCCGCTCCATCCGTGTCCTGTTGACCGACGAGGAGCTGGAGAGCCGGAGGCAGGAGGAACTCGCCCGCGGCGACAAGGCCTTCACGCCGCCGTTCCGCGTGCGCGAGGTCTCCAAGAGCCTGAAGGTGTACGCCCGGATGGTCAGCTCCGCGGACAAGGGAGCAGTCAGGGTCATTGATTGAACGAACGATAACAAATAGATATGATTACAGGTTCGGAAGCCTTGTGGCAGTCCCTCATCGAGGAGGGCGTGGATACCGTCTTCGGGTATCCGGGCGGGCAGATCATGCCCGTGTACGACAGCCTGTGCAGCTATCGGGACCGCGTCCGCCATATCCTGGTGCGGCACGAGCAGGGAGCTATCCACGCGGCGCAGGGCTTTGCCCGCGTGAAGGGCGATCCCGGCGTGGTGATCGTCACCTCCGGTCCCGGCGCGACCAATGTCATCACCGGCGTCCACGACGCGATGACGGACTCCACCCCGGTGGTGGTCATCACCGGGCAGGTTTCGTCCGCCGCCCTGGGTACGGACGCCTTCCAGGAGGCCGACGTCATCGGCCTCACCGGCCCCATCAGCAAGTGGAACTACCAGATCCGCTCGGCGGACGAGGTGGCGTGGGCCGTCGCCCGGGCTTTCTACATCGCCCGGAGCGGCCGTCCCGGCCCCGTGGTCCTGGATTTCACCAAGGACGCGCAGGTGGGCCTGACGGATTTCAAGTACGAGAAATGCAATTTCATCCGGAGCTACGTCCCCGACCCGAAGGTCTCGGAAGTCTCCCTGAACAAGGCGGTCGCCCTCCTGAACGAGGCGGAGCGCCCCTTCGTCGTGTTCGGCCAGGGCGTCATCCTGGGCCACGCCGAGGAGGAGCTCAAGGAATTCCTACTCAAAGGGGACATCCCGGCGGGCTCCACGCTCCTGGGCCTCAGCGCCCTGCCTTCCGACTTCCCGCTCTACCGCGGGATGATCGGGATGCACGGGAACGTGGCCCCGAACATCCTGACGAACACCTGTGACGTGCTGGTGGCCGTCGGCATGCGGTTCGACGACCGCGTGACCGGGACGGTCTCCACCTACGCCCGCCAGGCGAAGGTCGTCCACATCGACATCGACACCTCCGAGATCGGGAAGATCATTCCCGTCGAGGTGGGCCTCCGTGGCGACGCCAAGAAGGTCCTCAAGGTCCTGACGGAGCGGATGAAGGCGCGCAAGCACCCCGAGTGGAACGCGAGCGTCCAGCGCTGCGACGCCGTGGAGAAGGAAAAGGTCATCGACCCGGAAGTGCACCCCGGCTCCGGCATGCTCCGGATGGGCGAGGTGGTGGACCGCGTGGTCCGCGCTTCCGAGGAGAAGGCGGTCGTCGTGACGGACGTGGGCCAGAACCAGATGATGGGCGCCCGCTACTCCCGCTTCACGCGCTCCCGCAGCTTCATCTCCTCCGGCGGCCTGGGCACGATGGGCTTCGGCCTGCCCGCCGCCATCGGCGCCAAGGTGGCCGACCCGGGACGCCCCGTGTGCTGCTTCGTCGGCGACGGCGGCATCCAGATGACGATGCAGGAGTTCGGCACCATCATGCAGGAGCAGGTGGGCGTGAAGATCGTCCTCCTGAACAACAACTGGCTGGGCAACGTCCGCCAGTGGCAGGAACTGTTCTTCGGCTGCCGCTATTCGGAAACCCGGATGCTGAATCCCGACTACGCGATGATCGCCCGCGCCTACGGTATCCCCTGCGTCACCGTGGAGAAGCGCGAGGAGCTGGATGCGGCCTTGGAGGCGATGTTCGCCGACGACAAGCCTTTCCTGCTGGACGTCCACGTCCTGGAGGAGGGGATGGTGATGCCGATGGTGCCGCCCGGCAAGGGCATCCACGAAATTATGATCACGGAAAACGAATGGTACAATGGATAGCGAAGTGAAAGAATACACGGTGACCATCTACACCGAGAACCAGATCGGCCTCCTGGCGCAGATCACGAACGTGTTCACGCGCCACGGCCTGAGCATCTGGAGCCTGTCCGCGGGCGCCACCTCGATGGAGGGCGTCCACAACATCACCATCGTGACCTCCGGCTCGGAGAAGAAAGTGCGCGAGAGCGTCCAGCAGATCGAAAAGCGCGTGGACGTGATCAAGGTTTTCTACTACACGGCCGACAAGATCGTCTACCGCGAGCTGTGCCTCTACAAGGTGCCCACGCCGGCCCTCCTCGAGTACGGGGACATCGAAACCCTGCTGAACCGCTATCACGCGCGCATCGTGGAGATGAACAAGGTGTTCACGGTCATCCAGAAGACCGGCCTGTCCGACGAGACGGCCGCCCTGCACGACGACCTCAAGCCCATCGGCGTGCTGCAGTTCGTGCGCTCGGGCCGCATCGCGGTCTCCCGCGCCGAGCAGGAGCCCGTCTTCAAGTTCCTGAAGAAACGGGAAAGGGAAAGAAATCAACAATTAAACAACAGATAAAATGGCAAAGATCAATTTTGGCGGTGTCGACGAGAACGTCGTGACCCGCGAGGAATTCACCCTGGAACACGCACGCGAAGTCCTGAAGGACGAAGTCATCGCCGTCATCGGCTACGGCGTGCAGGGCCCCGGACAGTCCCTGAACCTGAAAGACAACGGATTCAATGTCATCGTCGGCCAGCGCAAGGGCAAGACCTACGACAAGGCCGTCGCCGACGGCTGGGTCCCGGGCGTGAACCTCTTCGAGATCGAAGAGGCCTGCGAGAAGGGCACCATCATCCAGTTCCTGGTCTCCGACGCGGCCCAGATCGCGATCTGGCCCACCGTGAAGAAGCACCTGACCGCGGGGAAGGCCCTGTATTTCTCCCACGGCTTCGGCATCACCTACAAGGAGCGCACGGGCATCGTCCCGCCGGCGGACGTGGACGTGATCATGGTGGCCCCGAAGGGCTCCGGCACCTCCCTGCGCCGGCTCTTCCTGCAGGGCCGCGGCGTGAATTCCTCCTACGCCGTCTATCAGGACGCCACCGGCCGCGCCCTCGAGCGCACGCTCGCCCTGGGCATCGGCGTGGGCTCCGGCTACCTGTTCGAGACCGATTTCAAGCGCGAGGTCTATTCCGACCTCACCGGTGAGCGCGGCACCCTGATGGGCGCGATCCAGGGCATCCTGTCCGCCCAGTACGAAGTGCTCCGCGAGCACGGCCACAGCCCGTCCGAGGCCTTCAACGAGACCGTCGAGGAGCTGACCCAGTCCCTGATGCCGCTCTTCGCCGAGAAGGGCATGGACTGGATGTACGCGAACTGCTCCACCACCGCCCAGCGCGGCGCGCTGGACTGGATGGGTCCGTTCCACGACGCCACCAAGCCCGTGTTCGAGAAGCTGTACCAGCGGGTGGCCAGCGGCGAGGAGGCCCAGGTCTCCATCGACGCGAACTCCAAGCCGGACTACCGCGAGGGCCTGGAGAAGGAACTGAAGGCGCTCCGTGAGAGCGAACTCTGGCGCACCGGCGCCGCCGTCCGCAAGCTCCGTCCCGAAGAGATTGACCGATGAGCGACCGGGTGTTCATATTCGACACCACGCTCCGCGACGGGGAACAGGTCCCGGGATGTCAGCTGAACACCGTGGAGAAGATCCAGGTCGCCAAGGCCCTGGAGCTCCTCGGCGTGGACGTCATCGAGGCCGGTTTCCCGATCTCCTCGCCGGGTGACTTCAACTCGGTGGTGGAGATTTCCAAGGCGGTGACCTGGCCCACGGTCTGCGCGCTGTCGCGGGCCGTGGAGAAGGACATCGACATGGCCGCGGAGGCGCTGAAATACGCCAAGCGGGGCCGGATCCACACCGGGATCGGTACGTCCGACTCGCACATCCGGTACAAGTTCAACTCCACCCGGGAGGAAGTGCTGGAACGGGCCGTCCGCGCCGTCAAGTACGCGAAGAAGTACGTCGAGGACGTCGAATTCTACGCGGAGGACGCCGGCCGCACCGACAACGAGTTCCTCGCCCGCGTGGTGGAGGCCGTGATCAAGGCGGGCGCGACCGTGGTGAACATCCCCGACACGACGGGCTACTGCCTGCCGGAGGAGTTCGGCGCCAAGATCAAGTACCTGATGGAGCACGTGGACGGCGTCCACAAGGCCATCCTCTCCACCCACTGCCACAACGACCTCGGAATGGCGACGGCCAACACGATGGCCGGCCTGCTGAACGGCGCCCGCCAGTGCGAGGTCACGATCAACGGCATCGGCGAAAGGGCGGGGAACACCGCCCTGGAGGAGATCGCGATGATCCTGAAGGCCCATCACGGGATTCCGCTGGAGACGAACATCAACACCAAGCGCATCTATCCTACGAGCCGGCTCGTGTCGTCCCTGATGAACATGCCGGTGCAGCCGAACAAGGCCATCGTCGGCAAGAACGCCTTCGCCCATTCGTCCGGCATCCACCAGGACGGCGTCCTGAAGAACGCGGAAACCTACGAGATCATCGACCCGAAGGACGTGGGCATCGACACGAACTCCATCGTCCTGACGGCCCGCAGCGGCCGGGCGGCCCTCAAGTACCGCCTGGAAGTGAACGGCGTGAAGCTGGACGAGAACAAGCTGGACGAGGTGTACGAGCAGTTCCTCCGCCTCGCCGACAGCAAGAAGGAGATCCACGACGACGACATCCTGATGCTCGCCGGGGCCGACCGGGCCTCCGCGCGCCGCATCAAGGTGGACTGGCTCCAGGCGACGAGCGGCATCGGCGTGAAGCCGGTGGCCTCCGTCGGGCTGGACATCGCCGGGGAGAAGTTCGAGGCGGCCGCGACCGGCAACGGTCCGGTGGACGCCGCCATCAACGCGCTGCGCCAGATCGTCAAGCGCCATCTCACCATCAACGAATACACCATCCAGGGCGTCTCCAAAGGGTCCGACGACTGCTGCAAGGTCCATATGCAGGTGGAGAACGAGGGACGGGTGTACTACGGCTTCGGCGCTTCGACCGACATTGTGACGGCCTCCATCGAGGCTTATGTGGACTGTATCAACAAGATTGTATGAATACCCTCTTTGACAAGATCTGGGACGCGCACGTCGTCCAGCACGTGGAAGGCGGGCCCGACCAGCTGTACATCGACCGGCTCTACTGCCACGAGGTGACCAGCCCGCAGGCTTTCGACGGCCTGCGCGAGCGGGGCATCCGCTGCCTGCGCCCGGAAAAGATTTTCTGCATGCCGGACCACAACACCCCGACGGAGGGCCAGGAAAGGCCCATCGAGGATCCGGTGTCCAAGAAACAGGTGGACGCCCTCGCGGCCAACGCCGCCGAGTTCGGGCTCACGCACTACGGGATGATGGACCCGGACAACGGCATCATTCACGTCGTGGGGCCGGAGAAGGGCCTGTCCCTGCCCGGAATGACCATCGTGTGCGGTGACTCGCACACGTCCACGCACGGCGCCGTCGGCGCGGTCGCGTTCGGCATCGGCACCTCCGAGGTGGAGATGGTCCTGGCTTCGCAGTGCATCCTCCAGCAGAAGCCCAAGTCGATGCGGATCCGCATCGAGGGCGAACTGGGGAAGGGCGTGACCGCCAAGGACATGGCGCTCTTCCTGATGAGCAAGCTCACCACCAGCGGCGCGACGGGCTACTTCGTGGAGTACGCCGGTTCCGCCGTCCGGGCCCTGTCGATGGAAGGCCGCCTGACGCTTTGCAACCTGTCCATCGAGATGGGCGCACGCGGCGGCTTCATCGCCCCGGACGAGACCACCTTCGCCTACCTGAAGGGCCGCGACTACGCGCCGAAGGGGGAGGACTGGGACAAGGCCGTCGCCGCCTGGAAGCGGCTCCGCAGCGACGCGGACGCCGTCTTCGACCGCGAAGTCGTGTTCGACGCGGCCGAAATCGCGCCGATGCTCACCTACGGGACCAATCCCGGGATGGGCATGGCCATCACGGGCTATCTGCCCACGCTGGACGAGATTCCGGCCGAGGCCCACGCATCCTTCTGCAAGTCCTTGAAATATATGGGCTTCCGTCCGGGAGACATGCTCCTCGGGAAGCCCGTCGACTACGTTTTCCTCGGCGCTTGCACGAACGGGCGCATCGAGGACTTCCGTGCGTTCGCGTCCATCGCCGCCGGCCGCAAGAAGGCGCCCGGCGTCGTGGCATGGCTCGTCCCCGGCTCCTGGAAGGTCCGCCGCCAGATCGAGGAGGAGGGCCTGGACAAGATTCTCGAGGCCGCCGGCTTCGAGATCCGCCAGCCGGGCTGTTCCGCCTGCCTGGCGATGAACCCCGACAAGGTCCCCGCCGGAAAGTACTGCGTTTCCACGAGCAACCGGAACTTCGAGGGCCGGCAGGGCCCCGGCTCCCGGACGCTCCTCGCCAGCCCGCTGACGGCGGCAGCCGCGGCCGTCACCGGCTTCATCACCGATCCCCGCGTACTGCTATGAAACAGAAATTCGACATCATCGAGAGCACCTGCGTCCCGCTCCCGCTCGAGAACGTGGACACGGACCAGATCATTCCCGCCCGCTTCCTGAAGGCGACCACGCGGGACGAACAGTTCTTCGGCGACAACCTGTTCCGCGACTGGCGCTACCGTCCCGACGGCACGCCGGATCCGGACTTCGTCCTGAACGATCCGCGCTATGGCGGCGAGATCCTCGTCGCGGGCCGCAACTTCGGCTCCGGCTCCAGCCGCGAACACGCGGCCTGGGCCATCGCCGGCTACGGCTTCAAAGTCGTGATTTCCAGTTTCTTTGCGGACATCCACAAGAACAACGAGCTGAACAACTTCGTCCTGCCGGTGGTCGTCACCCCGTCCTTCCTGGAGGAGCTGTTCGCCTCCATCGAGGCGGATCCCGCGACGAAGGTGCGGGTGGACGTCCCGAACCAGACCGTGACGAACCTCGCCACGGGCCGGAGCCAGTCCTTCGAGCTGAACGCGTACAAGAAGTACTGCCTGATGAACGCGCTGGACGACATCGACTACCTGCTCCTGCAGAAAGACAAGATCGAATCCTACGAGAAGCGATGATCGAAATCCTGGACACCACCCTGCGTGACGGCGAGCAGACCGCCGGCGTCTCGTTCAACCCGGACGAGAAGCTGGCCATCGCGCGCCTGCTCCTGGAGGAACTGAAGGTCAACCGGATCGAGGTGGCCTCGGCGCGGGTCTCCCGCGGCGAGCAGGAGGCTTTCGCCAAGATCTGCGCCTGGGCTTCCACTTGCGGGAAGCTCGGCGCCGTGGAGGCGCTCGGCTTCGTGGACGGCGGCCTGTCCGTGGACTGGATCCGTTCCGCCGGGGGACAGGTGATGAACCTGCTGACGAAGGGCTCCCTCCGCCACGTGACCGCCCAGCTGCGGAAAACCCCGCAGGAGCACCTGGACGACATCCTCCGGGACATCCGCATCGCCGTTTCGAAAGGAATGGAGGTGAATGTGTACCTCGAGGACTGGTCCAACGGAATGGCCGACTCGCCGGACTACGTGTTCTTCCTGGTGGACGCCCTGAAGGACGCGCCCGTGAAGCGGATCATGCTGCCCGACACCCTGGGCATCCTGGATCCGTCTCGCACGTGGGACTACTGCCGGACGATGGTGGAGCGCTATCCGGGCATCCATTTCGACTTCCATCCCCACAACGACTACGACTTCGCCGCGGCGAACGCCTTCGAGGCCGTCCGCGCCGGTGTCAAGGGCCTGCACACGACCGTGAACGGGCTGGGGGAGCGGACCGGCAACCTGCCCGTCTCCAGCGCCATCGGCATCCTGAACGACCACCTCAAGGTGGAGAACACCCTGGAAGAAGGCCGCCTGATGCACGTGTGCCGCTATGTGGAGACGATTTCCGGCGTGCGGATTCCCGCGAACAAGCCCCTCGTGGGCGAGTTCGTGTTCACGCAGACGAGCGGGGTCCACGCCGACGGCGACCGCAAGGGCGGGCTGTACCAGAACGCCCTCCTGCCGGAGCGCTTCGGCCGGCACCGCCACTACGCCCTCGGGAAGACCAGCGGCAAGGCGAACATCGTCAAGAACCTGGAATCCCTGGGCATCAACCTCACGCCCGAGCAGATGAAGCAGGTCACGGCCCGCGTCGTCGAGCTCGGCGACAAGAAGGAGAGCCTGACGCCGGAGGACCTCCCGTTCATCGTCGCGGACGTCCTGAAAGGGGACGTGTCCACGACGGCGCCGGACCGGATCCACATCATCAACTACAGCCTCCAGCTCGCCCGCGGGATGCGTCCCATCGCGAACATCCGGATCGACATCGACGGAATCGAATATGAGGAGGCGGCGGCCGGCGACGGCCAGTACGACGCTTTCATGAAGGCGCTCTGGATCATCTACGACCGCCTGGGCCGCAAGCATCCCCGCCTGACGGACTACGTGGTGAAGATCCCGCCCGGGGGCAAGACCGACGCCCTCGTGGAGACGACCATCTCCTGGGATTGGCAGGGCAAGGGCTTCAAGACCCGGGGCGTGGACTCCGACCAGGCCGAAGCGGCCATCAAGGCCACGGTCAAGATGTTGAACTTAATCGAAAACAACCTGATATGAAACTCAAGATTGCAAAACTCCCCGGCGACGGCATCGGCCCGGAGGTCGTGGCCCAGGCCGTCAAGGTCGTGGACGCCGTGTGCGCCCGTTTCGGACATGAGGTTTCCTATACCTACGGGTATGTGGGCGCTTGCGCCATCGACCGCTTCGGCGACGCCTATCCGGCCGAGACCCATGCCTTGTGCATGGATAGCGACGCTGTCCTCTTCGGCGCGGTGGGCGACCCCAAGTACGACAACGACCCCACGGCGAAAGTGCGTCCGGAACAGGGCCTGCTGGCCATCCGGAAGCAGCTGGGCCTGTACGCGAACCTCCGTCCGGTGGAGACTTTCAAGTCCCTGGTGGACAAGTCCCCGCTGAAGACCGAGCTCGTGGACGGGGCCGATTTCCTGTGCATCCGGGAACTCACCGGCGGCATGTACTTCGGCGAGAAGGGCCGGAAGGACAATGGAAACACGGCCTATGACACCAACATCTACAGCCGCGCCGAGGTGGAGCGCATCCTGAAGCTCGCCTTCGAGTACGCCGGACGCCGCCGCAAGCACCTCACGGTCGTGGACAAGGCCAACGTGCTGGAATCCTCCCGCCTGTGGCGCCAGATCGCGCAGGAGATGGAACCGGCCTACCCGGACATCAAAGTCGACTACATGTTCGTGGACAACGCCGCGATGCAGCTCATCCGCTGGCCCAAGTTCTTCGACGTCCTGGTGACCGAGAACACCTTCGGCGACATCCTCACGGACGAAGCCAGCTGCATCAGCGGGTCGATGGGCCTGCTGGCGTCGGCCTCGGTGGGCGAGCACACCTCCCTGTTCGAGCCCATCCACGGCTCCTACCCGCAGGCGGCCGGCAAGGACATCGCGAACCCCGTCGCCGCCATCCTGTCGGCGGCGATGATGTTCGAGTACGCCTTCGGCCTGATGGAAGAAGGAAAGGCCATCCGCGAGGCCGTCGCCGCCTCCCTGGAGGCCGGCGTCACGACCGAGGACCTCGGCGGCAGCTGCTCCACCTCCGCGGTGGGCGATTGGATTGCATCGAAAATATAGAACGATATGGCACAGATAGACTGGAAAACCTTAGGCTTCGATGCCTACCGGACCCGCACGGTCGTCATCTCCCACTTCAAGGACGGCAAGTGGTCCACCCCCGAATCGACGGAGACATTCTCCTTCACGTTCGACCCGTTCGCGCAGGTCTTCCATTATGCGATTTCCTGCTTCGAGGGCCTGAAGGCCTTCCGGCAGAAGGACGGCCGCGTCGCGATGTTCCGCCCTGACCAGAACGCCGCCCGCCTGCAGCGGACCGCGGACTATCTCGGGATGCCCTGCCCGTCCCCGGAGATGTTCTACCAGATGTGTGAGGCCTGCATCCGCGGCAATATGGAGTTCCTCCCGCCGTACGGCCTGGGCGCGTCGATGTACCTGCGCCCGCTGCTGGTGGGCATGCACCCCCAGATGCAGCTCGTACCGTATCCGGAGGCCGTTTTCGCCGTGATGTGCGCCCCGGTGGGCTCCTATTACGGCGCCCACCTGAAGTCCTGCGCGGCCGTCATCCCGGGCAACTATGACCGGGCGGCGCCGAAGGGCTCCGGCAGCTACAAGATCGGCGCGAACTACGCGAACACCTTCAAGCCCTACAAGTTCGCCCACGAACAGGGCTATGCGGAGCTCCTGTACCTGAATTCCTCCACCCGTGAGTTCGTCGACGAGTTCGGCTCGTCCAATTTCTTCGGCATCAAGGGGAACAAGTACATCACCCCGCTCTCTGACAGCGTCCTTCCCTCCATCACGAACAAGACGCTGCAGCAGGTCGCCATCGACCTGGGGATGGAAGTGGAGAAGCGGCCGGTCCCGCTCGAGGAGCTGGAAACCTTCGAGGAAGTGGGCGGCTGCGGCACCGCGGTGGTCATCACCCCGCTCTCGCACATCGACATGAAGCCGGTGCTCGAGCAGCCGGAGGTCTCCCGCGAGTTCCGCTATTGCCCCGACGGCGAAGTGGGCCCGAAGTCCACGGCCCTGTATAAGCGCATCCGCGCCATCCAGGACGGCGAATTCCCCGACGAGCACGGCTGGTGCCGGTTCGTGGAGGTGTAAGGCCATCTCCTCGGGCATATCGGGCAAGGTCTGTAACAGTTTTGGGCAGGGTCTGTTTTTATCTTACAGGCCCTGCCCGTTCAATATGGCATCCACACTACTGAGAGCCCATTCTGGTGGGCAAGGTCTGCGCCTCGAAATCAAACCTTGTTCCAAAATGCCGACCACCTTGCCCAAAAGCATCGCAGACCTTGCCCCAATACACCCATGATAAAATGCAGCCGAGGGAAAGGAACCGGACTAAAAACCGATGCGGAGGCCGGCGCCAACGGTGAACATGAGGGGGTGTTCCGTGCGGTAGGTCTGGAGGACCGGATCGGCGGGTTTGAAGTACCACGATACCTCGGGCTGGATGTAGAGGCCGAGGTTTTTTGTAAGGGCGAACTGCAAGGACGCATCCGCCATCACGGACCAGTTCAGCGTGTTGTCTTGAACGGCCTTATCGTTGACCCGGGCCCGGACGCAGCGGTCCACTTTTCCGCCGGCGCCCAGCCAAGCGGAGAAGCGTCCAGCCTGCCAGGCGACCCAGTCCGCTTTGAGCGGGATTCCCAGATAATGGACACGCTGGCGCTGTTCACCAAAGATTGGAACGGTGAACACCGAATTATACACAGAGAGTTCCAATCCGGAAGTCAGTGCCAGCCGGGATGCTGGGAAGTAACTGATTTCCAGACCAAATGACAGTGGCAGGGAATGACGTATCGAATTATTCTCTTTGGGTGTCGTCGGTAAATCCGGAGCTGCTGTAAATAAATACTCTCCGATTGGCACGCGGTTAAAACTGAAAGTCCGGGAGAGATTGCCTGTACTGCCGATATAAGGAGAAACGGCTATTCGGTGTCCAGACTTCGCACCGGACGGCTGTTCCGGTTCAAAAACATCTTTCCATGCTGACTCTTCGATGCTATTGGTCTCCTGAGGAACTGATGGTTCGGCAACCGGTTCATCAATAACCTCTTCTGTGGCATCCGGTTCTTGCTCTGCGACCGGATTCTGGGGAACCGGTTCTTCAACGGAGACTTGAGTCGGTTCAGTGGGGGGGACCGTCGTCGTCTTTCGGACAACAGGGGAGGAAGAGATGGCCCATGGCCGGACCGGGGATTCAGACGGCATGACCTCGGCTATGGCGACCGAAGCGTCCGACTCGACTCGATCGACGGAAGCAAGCGACTGCTCCGGAACCTGCTCTTTTTTCTGTCTGGGAATAAGAAGCACGGCGGCAACAGCGGCAGCTGCCAGGGCGGAGATCACCCAGTGCAGTACGCGAGGCCGTCTGGTAGGCAGGGCGGAAGCCTCGAATGCCTCCCAGTCGCCTGGAGGAAGGGGTGATTCCGCTTCCTGCAGCCGCTGCCTGATGATGTCAATCCAATCTTCCATCTTGCTTTTCCATGTATTCGCGAATCATGCGGGAGAGGGATTTCTTGGCCCTGGCCAACAGGGAGGAGGAGCTCCTTTCCGCAATCCCGAGTTTTTCCGCAATCTCCTTGTGAGAGAATCCATCAACGCAGAACATATTGAAAATCACTCTTTTCGTATCCGGAAGCGAAGCGATCATCGCCTGCAGGTCTTGTAAAGGAATCGACTTTACATCTTCCGCCGGCGGGTCTTCGATTTCCGGGAGAAGTTCCTCAGAAACAGGGATTCCCAGCCGCCCTTCCTTCCGTAACCGGTCGATACAGAGATTAACCGCCATCCGGCTCAACCAGGCGAACAGCGACCCTGCCCCTTTATAATGAAATCGGCCCATCTCCCGGAAGGCCTTCGCCATCGTGTCATGCATCAGATCCTTCCCTTCCAAAGCCCCGGACGTATAGCGGGAGCAGAGCGCAATGAGCCTGGCTGCATAACGGTTATACAACTCCCTCATGGCGGAACGATCCCCCTTGCTGCACTGCAAGGCCAGGTCCCTCTCGCCTATGTCAAGGCCTTTTTCCAATTTCTCTTCACCCTATAAACGCACATATCGGAAGAATACGGCCGATAAGTTACGATTTTTTCGTGTTTTAGGGCCGTATTTCCGGAAACCCTGCGTTTATTTCATGTGACTCTGAAAGAATTACGGAAAATGCATAGAATCAGAATCTGTCCCTGGATCCTCGGTCTAATCTGCGGGTTGCTATCCTCCTGCCTGGAAGACATCAATCTGGATACGGGGGAGCGGATCCTGAATGTGTATTGCGTTCTCAACCAAGGTTCTGAGCAGACTTTGGAGCTGTCCTACATCGCACCGACGGGCGGAACCAGCCAGCCGGTAGGAGAAGGTGTGTCAATCACGCTGTATGATGGGGAAACGCCGGTAGGACAATTCTCCAGGACTTCCGAGACCAAGTGGAAGATGGATTACACGCCCCAAGGTGGTCATGCATACCGGCTTGAAGTGAAGGTTCCCGACGAAGAGACGCTGACAGCGGAAACAAGGTATCCACCTCTGTCTCCGTTGCAGGCCAGGGTGTTTGTCGAGGAAGAATTGGTCAAAGATCTTCCGAAAATGTATGGCGGTTTCATTCCTACCGGACTCGGTTTCGAGATGGATTCCCCAGAAGACCAGTACCTATGGTGCTATTATGAGAATCTGGATGCCAGTCATGCTTTTGCGGACTATATTGCGACCGATCATCCGGGTGTCGACGGGCGGGGAGAAACGATTTATCCGTTTGATCCGACCTCTCCCGTCAACCAGGCCGATTTTGAAAAGGGACGGTATAATTCCGCTGGAGGAGTCTTTTCCACTCTGATCCTCGGCGGACCGGTTTTCTTTCATGAGAAAGTGGTACGTATCCTGCATCCCGCCCATTTCAGCCGGCCGCTGGGAGATAATAAACTGGGCGTATCCACTTCTGATTCCGTCGCGCCGAGTTATGCCATATCAGTAGTTGATTCGACCTCCCTTTTTTGCCTGGCAGGGATGAGCAGGGGCCACATGGAGGGCGAGCTGGTCATCAACGTTGTCAGTGCCGAGTATGACTCTTATCTGGCCGATTACTATTTTGTCAATCAGAACGATGACGATTTCACCCACCTGGTCCACAAACGGAATCACTATTCCAACATCCAGCATGGAACGGGTATCTTCGGAGCTTGCCATGAGTACCGCGCGGGGAGATATTTGTTTCCTGGTTCAATGATGTATCTCTGAACTGATGAAACGCTGTTTGTTACCCATAGTTCTTGCGCTGCTTCCCCTGGTGCTTTCCGCCCAGAACGCCGTCTGGAATGAGCGGATTGATTCTTCTGTCATCCAGGCCCGGCGGATACGTCCGGAGATGACGGCCATCCCCATCAACACGGCCGACCTGCGCCGGACGGCTTCCCCTTTGGGCGAGGCGGACCCCATCAAGTTCATCCAGACGCTTCCCGGTGTTGCCACCGGCATGGAGGGTTCATCGGCCTACTATGTCCGGGGTGGTAATGAAGGGAATAATCTGACAACCTTGGATGGCATTCCCATTTATGGAACCGGGCATCTGCTGGGGCTGACCACATCCTATCCCTCGGAGATTGTCTCGGGGCAGGATTTCTATGCCGGCGGGTTCCCAT
Source organism: uncultured Bacteroidales bacterium (assembly GCA_947169405.1). Lineage (GTDB taxonomy): Bacteria > Bacteroidota > Bacteroidia > Bacteroidales > UBA932 > Cryptobacteroides. The sequence goes on along the minus strand of CAMVPS010000016.1, from coordinate 3,294 downwards.
CGGATGTGGGCGGGTATACTTCTTCGCTGCTGCAACTGACGACCTCGGACGGTGATTTTGAGAAGACTCGCAGCAGCCTCTTTGTCAACAACTTCCTGGCCGGAGCGCAGTTGAGCAAGCCGCTGAAAAAGAATAAATCGTCCTTGCTCGCATCGGTACGTGTCTCGCCATTGGGATTGGAATACAACCTCCTGCGCCCGCTCATAAATGAAGGGTTGTCTGTTCCGGACCACATCAATGCCCTTGTCGGGGACGCCATCGCGAAGATTACCTGGAAAGCCCGCGACCGGGAGCGTATCTTCCTATCCGTATTCGGGAGCTATGACCGATATGGTTTCGACCCGACGAATACCTCTTCTCAGGCATTAGGCTGGAGTAATCTGATGGCCAATCTGACTTGGGAACGGGAAAGCGACTCCGGTTGGAAATGGGAGACCCGGCTATCCCACAATGGTTTCCGCGCCTTCCAGGACCAGACGCAGAAGATCAATTCGAACACGACCCGGATGTTCCTCCAGTCCGCCCTCATGGAAGAAGGACTGCAGACGAAGGTGTCCAGGGAACTGAATGCCCGGTTGCGTGTCCAAACCGGTGCGGACGCCTGCATCTCTTTCTTCCAGCCCGGTGTCTCCAAGGTGTATCAAGACAAGGAACACGCCGCCACGGCCGGCAAGTCCCTCATCACGGGCCGCAGTTCCTTGCATGGACAGATCGGCTATAACAACGGACCTTTCCACACCACCGCCGGACTCCGGGCGACCGTGTTTTTCTCCGGGGATTACAAGACCGTCAAACCCATTGCGGACCTGCTCGTCTCGTATGAATTGACCCCTTCCCTGACAGTGAAGGCCACCTACGACCACGCGGTGCAGTTCTTCCACTCGCTGGAAGGCATCCCCACCGGCTGGTCGATGGAAATGCTCATCCCGTCCACCAGCCAGAACCGGCCCGAAACCGCGGACCAGGCCTGGGCCGGTGTGGACTATGCCCATGGACCTGTCACCTTCTCCATCGGCGGTTTCTACAAGAAAATGAAGGACCTGGTATTCTATGCCGATGCTTCCTCCTTCTTCAACTCGGGCTGGAGAGAGTGGCAGTATAATCTGGAGAGCGGAACGGGCGAATCTTATGGACTGGAGTTCCTCTCCCGGGTGGAGACCAAGCGTTTTTCCGGGCAGTTGTCCTATACCTTGTCCAAGACGGACCGGGTTTTCCATTCGTTGAACTTCGGCCATCCCATCCCCTTCAAGTTCGACCGCCGACACATGCTGAACTTCACCGGAGAATACAAGCTCTCCAAGGAAGAAAAGGCCTCCCACAGCCTCACGGCGGGCATTTCCTTCATGAACGGCCATTGGGAGACGGTGAAGAGCGGCTCCTATCCCATCTATTCCCTCGGTTTGGAGGACAAACGAGAGGAGAAGGAGGCCGATTACACCTCGCATCCCAACAACTTCCAGTTGCCGGCCTATTTCCGGATGGATGTGGGCTATCACTTGACCGTGCAGGGAAAGAAGAATCTCCACGACCTCTCCTTGGGCATCTATAACCTCACCAACCGCCACAATGCCTACAGCCTGTCCTGGGATAGCGAAGCGGGGCGCTGGAAAAAGTTGAGCATCTTCCCGATTATGCCGAACTTCACGTATAGGGTTTCGTTCGGAGTGAAGTGATAACCCAATCCATTTACGGGCGGGATAAAAGAAGAGGGCGATCCGGTCGGATCGCCCTCTTTGGCGCAAAGGCGGGGCCGTAAGCCGCTTTCTGTTTTTGAATCTGCCATTTATCTTCGCAACCTACCCCCCGGCATCGGACGGGCCGCCCTCATCTGCCGGTATATTTGGTCTTGCAGGCCTGCCGCCGTACCCGCCGTACGTCGCCGCACGGCGTCGTGGGCTCTTACCCCACGTTTTCACCCTTGCCCTTGCGGGCGGTCATTCTCTGTTACGGACGGAAAAGATTGCTCCCTTCTGTGCTTTCCACAGCCAGGCGCCCTGCCCTGTGCGGACTTTCCTCACCGAGATTCCTTCGCTACGCTCGGAATGACAGAGCCATCCCGGGAATGACGGCGCGGCAGATCGTCCCACCTTTTTCGGTTGCAAAGGTACGAAAAAAGTTGTATTTTTGTTGGCTTTAACGAAAATGAGAAAGTTTCTGGTCATAATGTGCCTGCTCGCCGCCGCGGTTTCCTGCGGCACGACCAAGGTGCGGGAATACAAGGTGAAGGTCGTCCGGGAGTATCCGCATGACGTCACTTCGTACACCCAGGGCCTGTTTTTCTACCGGGATTCGCTGTACGAATCCACAGGCCAGTGGGGCGAGAGCTCCTTCCGCACCGTGGACCTGGAAACGGGCGAGGCGCTTGCCCGGATGAATTTCTCGCGGAAGTATTTCATCGAGGGGTCCATCTTCTTCGGGGACAACCTGTATCTCCTTACCTGGACGAACAACCTCGTCTTCCTGTACGACGCCGCCACGCGGCAGTACAAGGCGACGGTGGCCTATCCCCGGGAGGGCTGGGGTCTCACCACGGACGGGGAGCAGCTCATCGCCAGCGACGGCAGCTCCTTCCTGTATTTCATGGACGGGGACCTGAACGTGCAGCGGCGTCTGCGGGTGACCAAGGACGGCAAGTCGGTGAGCTACCTGAACGAACTGGAATATATCGACGGAAAGGTATGGGCCAATGTCTATACCACCGACACGATCGTCATCATCGACCCGGCCGACGGGAAGGTGGAGGCGACCGTGGACTGCCGGGGCCTGCTCCCGTACCGCGAGCGGACCGCCGAGACGGACGTCCTGAACGGCATCGCCGTGGATGGGCAGGGCCGGATCTTCCTCACCGGGAAGTACTGGCCCAAGATGTACGAGATCGAACTGGTCAAGAAATAGTTTATAACTCGGGGTATCGGGCCAGGTGGCCCGGTTGAGAGCATACCCGTGAACCTGATGCGGTTCATACCGCCGGAGGAAAGTATATGAAGAAAACCGTATTGATGGCGGCGTTCGCCGCCTTGTGCGTCGGCGCAGGTGCGCAGACGCCCGAAAAGCAGGAAAGACTGGACTCAGTCGTCGTTTCCGCTTCCCGTGCCGGGACCCACACCCCTGTCACCCACACCGATGTCGGCAAGGACGCGCTCCGCGCCACCAGCCCGATGAACTCCCTGCCGATGGCCCTGAACCTGCTGCCGTCCGTGGTGACCTACAACGAGGGCGGCACCGGCCTGGGCAATTCCGCGATGACCATCCGCGGCTCCAAGGGGTCGCAGATCAACGTGACCCTGAACGGCA
>CAMVPS010000015.1:0-38492 GCA_947169405.1 uncultured Bacteroidales bacterium | reverse complement strand
TGCTCCCCCTCCTCGCATTCATCCTGTGCGCCTGCACGGAGAAGGTCGACCTCCGCTCGCGGTCGGACTACCACGACTACCTGGCGGTCGAGGCCACCCTCACCGACCGGCCGGAAGACCCGCAGCAGATCGTCCTCTCCCGGACCATCTCCTACTTCCATACCGAGACCCAGCCGATGGTAAAAGGGGCGTCGGTGAAGGTCAATGATGTGACATTCAGCGAAAAAGAGCCTGGCATCTATAGGGCTCCTGAAGGTTACGCCTGCGAACCCGGAGTGGAATACAAGCTCCGCATCCGGCTCCCGGAGGGCGACACGTACGAGGCCGAGGCCGAGATGCCCGAGGCCGGCTTCCGGATGGACGCCATCGACTACGCCTTCGCCGGCGGGATGACGATGGATTCCGACAGCTTGTGGACCGTGGCCGTATGGGGATACGAGAAGGACATCGACAGCTACTACCTGCTCACGCATGCCGTGAACGGCAACTACCAGCCCTTCTCGATGGCGCTGGTCTCCGACGACAAGTTCTTCAACCACAACGACGTGAAAGGCTTCCCGATCACGGCGCTGATGCAGTCGGAATACCTGCGGAAGCAATATGGAGACTGTTTCAAGTACCTGGAGCGGGACGACGAGGTCACCCTGGAGATCTGGACTTTGGACAAGGGATACTACGACTTCCTGCTGTCCCTGACGATGAACAGCGTCTCCATTCCGCTCTTCACGCCCCAGCCGGCGAACGTGCCCACCAACATCCGTGGCGAACACGTGCTGGGCTACTTTGCGGTCTGCCCCGTCGCCCGTGCGAGCGTCGAGATAGAAGACCCCTTCCGGCCGTATTTCAAGCGGATGCTCCCCTTCCTATAGCAGTTCCTCGAAAAGCTCCTTGCAGCGGCCGGGCACGATGATGTGGTGGTTGCCGATGGGATCGGTCAGGAAATAGCGGGCGTCCTCGGGCCTCAGCTGGAGCACGACCTGCGTACGGCAGAGATTCTGTTCGTATTGATTGCCAATTAGTTCCCCTTCCGCAATAAAGTGACGCTTGAGGTCGCCGGAGACTTTGAAGACGGTCACCGGGCCCTCCGGGAACACGCCGTGGATGCCCACGCCGATGCCGGATTCGAAGTGCGTGTCGAACTGCCAGTTCTCCACCATGTTGAACGGGATGGTGCAGTGCGCGAAGAGGATGCGGCCGGTCTCCACGTCGATCTGCGCCGGATTCGCCTGGAAGCCGGAGACGCCGGTGAGGGCGTGGGCGATCATCATCGACAGGAGCGCCGGGACGTCGCCTTCGCAACTGGCGGGAACGTCCTCCGAATTGAAGCAGGACAGGGCCAGGCAGCCGGTGTTGCCGACGGTGGAGAGCAGGTCGAAGCAGCGGAGCGTGAAGGCGTCCAGCCGGTGCCGCTCCACGAGGGCCTTCAGGGCCCGGTAGATCTTGACGGCGCCGGGATAGGCCGCGCGGACCTCCGGAGCCATGGGCTCGTCGGCCGGGGCGGGCGCGCCGTCGGCCTTGCCGATCTCTACCAGGAGCTCTTCCATGGGCACTTCCTCCATCCGGACGCCGAGCTTGTCCAACACCGCCATCGGGTCCGCCTGGCTGGCGATGAGCCAGTCGGAAGGCTGGCCGACGACGCCGATGCGCATGTCCTTGAGCCGGGCGCGGGCCTCCTGCACCGTGGCCAGGACCTGGATCCGCCGCGCCACATAGTCGTCGGAGCCGTGCAGGACCTCGCCCTTCAACCCCTGCTGGCGCAGGTAGGAAAGGATTTCCAGCGACGCGGCCAGGGAGTTGCTCTTGCCGGAAGTCAATAGATAATACCGCTCGGTCCCGCGGGCCAGCATCTCCGGCAGCAGCGCCTTGAAGATGCCCTCCGCCCCGCCGGTGCGGACATAGATGAGATCCAACGTATGCGTGCCGAAATCGGAAAAATCGGCCCCGCGGAACACGAAATTCCCCTCCGGGAACACTCCCTTCAGGAACGCATCCGAAATCTGGGAAACACTCGCCTCATCATGGAGGCCCGAAGTGATGGTATATACTGCTATCATAAGTCAATCGTTATTGAAAATCAATCGTTTTCTGAAAGTCTTTCCGTTCATTCTGTCCTAAACAAAGATTACACTTTGCCCCATTCGTGTAAACCTATTTCAGGAAAGGTCATCATTCAGTGTAAACCTATTTCAGGACAAGTCAAAGACAAGGATTCGTAACAGGGAGGGGGGCATCGGGGGGTCTTCCCCCCGTATAATAAAAAAGGGAAAGCTGATTACATCGCACCGCTACGACCTCCTACCCTTGCTGCATTCCTGCCCTGGGGGAGTTCAGAGGGAGCTGGTCGTGTAAGACTTTCCCAATGCAAAGGTAGTCATTTTTCCGCGACTACCAAATTATTCCACTTTCAAACTGTCGAAGATCAGGGGCAGGAGGTCCTCCACCTTGGCGAACTTGTAGATGGCGTGCGTGCCGATGAGGATGACTTTCAGCGGGTGGCCGTACAGGCGCTGGTACTCGGCCATCACCTGGCGGCAGGCGCCGCAGGGCGCGGCGGGCATTTCGCAGACTTCGTCCCCGTTCGCTCCCACGATGGCCAGCGTGTCGAAGGCCACGCCGGGATGGTTCGCGCCGGCGGCGAACATCGCGGTGCGCTCCGCGCAGAGGCCGGAGGGATAGGCGACGTTCTCCTGGTTGGCGCCCAGGACGACGGTCCCGTCCACCAGGCGGAGGGCGGCGCCCACGCGGAACTTGGAATAGGGGGAATAGGAGCCGGCCCGGGCCCGGAGGGCGGCGGCGACCAGTTCCCGGTCCTGGGGTTCCATCTCGTCGGGGGTGGAATACTCGAGGTAATCGATGGTGATGCGTCTGTCGGTCATAGTTCTCAAAAATAGGAAATATTTTTGGAAATCATTACTTTTGCAGGTGAAAATCGCACGAAATGGCAGCTTCCGCCCCCGATAACGGCAAAATCAAAGTCTGCGTCGGCCTGTCCGGCGGCGTGGACTCCTCCGTCGCGGCCCTCCTCCTGAAGGAGCAGGGCTACGACGTCTTCGCCATGTTCATGCAGAACTGGCACGAGGCGGACGCCACCCTCCACGGCGACTGCGAGTGGGAGGAGGACCGCTTCGTGGCGGAGCTCGTCGCCCGCAAGATCGGCATCCCGTTCTATTTCGTGGACCTGTCCAAGCAGTACCGCCAGCGGGTCGTGGACTATATGTTCGACGAGTACGCCAAGGGCCGGACCCCGAACCCGGACGTCCTGTGCAACCGGGAGATCAAGTTCGACGCCTTCCTCGCCGTCGCGGAAAAATACGGGGCCGACTATGTCGCCACCGGCCACTACTGCCGCAAGGAACCCGTCCTGGACGCCGCCGGAAAGCCGGTTCTCGCCGAGGACGGCGAGCCGCTCTTCCGGCTGCTGGAGGGCGCGGACCCCAACAAGGACCAGTCCTATTTCCTGTGCCAGCTCACCCAGGCGCAGCTCCGGAAGGCGCTCTTCCCCATCGGGGACATCGCCAAGCCGGAAGTGCGGCGCATCGCCAAGGAGGCGGACCTCCCGTCGGCGGAGAAGAAGGACTCCCAGGGCATCTGCTTCGTGGGCAAGGTGGATCTTCCCACCTTCCTGAAGCAGAAGCTCCGTTCCGTGGAAGGCGACATCATCGAAGTCTATGACGCCTGGTATGCCGATGACCCCTTGTACCAGTGGCAGCAGCGCGTCTTGGACGGGCTCCTACGCGACGGCGTCGCGCTGGACCGCACCGTCCGCTACGCCCCGGAGGAGAAGGTCCTGACCACGGACGGCAAGCCCCTGGGCGAGAGCCCCTTCGACCTGGACAAAGCCGCCGCGCTGACGGACGAGGAGCTCCTGCGTCTCGCCACGCCGCTCCATTACGAGATCCGTTTCGAGTACGAGACCTACCGCAGCGGCAAGAAACATATCAAGAAAACCCGCCTGAAGGCCAATCCCTACGGCGCCATCGTCGGCTCGCACGAAGGGGCGCAGTTCTACACGATCGGCCAGCGCAAGGGCCTCGGCGTGGGCGGCCACGCCGAGCCGGTCTTCGTCATCGACACGGACACCGAGGCCAACACGGTCTATGTGGGAGAAGGCCACGAGCACAAAGGACTCAGCCGCTTCTGCCTCCGCATCGACCCGGCCGAGGTCCACTGGCTCCGCACCGACCTCGCGATGGCCGTCGGCGAGATGCGCCGCTGCCGCGTCCGCATCCGCTACCGCCAGCCCCTCCAGGGCGCGACGCTGCTCTGCCGCGAAAACGGCCTCTTCCTCCTCTTCGACGCCCCCCAGCGCGGCATCTCCCCCGGCCAGTTCGCCGTCTGGTACGACGGCGAGGAAATGCTCGGCAGCGGGGTGATCGCGTGAGCATCCTCCCCGATAGGATTTCACATTTTGCGTTTCACATTTTGCGAAATGAAAAAGGATGGCTATCTTTGCAGAAACAGATAGCCTATGAATCCCTTCATTTTATCACCACATACACCTAAATCCCTGTTTTGCGATCGCGAAAGGGAGACCCGAGACCTGGTAGACTACCTGGAAAACGGGGCCAATATCACCTTGATTTCGCCCAGAAGATATGGGAAAACGGGGTTGATTTACCACATTTTCGACACGCTGGAAGAGAAGGGCCAGGACTACGAAACCTTTTACGTGGACATTTATGCGACCCGGAGTTTCGATGATTTCGTCACCCTCCTGGCGGAAGCCGTATATGGGAAACTGACCGGGAAGACGGCCGTCCGCGCATTCCTGGAAGTCCTGAAAGCCGTCCGGCCGGTCGTTTCACCGGACCCGGTCAGCGGCGTTCCCCAACTATCCTTCACTTTCCAGAACGACCTGGAAAAACGCTATTCCCTGAAGGCCATCATGGATTATCTGGAACACCGGAAAAAGAAGGTGATCGTCGCCATCGACGAGTTTCAGCAAGTCAGGACGTATGAGGGAGTCCAGTTCGAAGCGCTGCTCCGCTCCTGCATCCAGCCGTTGCAGAACGTCCAGTTCATTTTCAGCGGGAGCAAGAGGCATGTCATGTCGGATATGTTCATCGGCGAAAAAAGCCCTTTTTATGAAAGTGCAAGCATCTATCCTTTGGACAAGATTTCGCACGACAGTTACCACGCTTTCATCAAAAAGCAGTTCGAGGACCAGGGCAAGCACATCCTGGACGATGCCGTCGACGCCATCCTGGAATGGACCCGTCGCCACACTTACTACACCCAGTTCCTGTGCAATCGCGTCTTCCAGGCAGCCCGGAAAGAGGCGACCCTCCTGGACGTATTCCGCTGCTCCGATGTCATCCTGGACGAAAACGCCGATGCATTCCTGGAGAGACGGGACCTGCTGACCGCCAAACAATGGGATTATCTGATCGCGGTGGCCAAAGAGGAAACCCTGTCCAGACCCACCGCCGCCGAATTCCTGCAGAAATACCGGCTCGGCGCCCCGTCCTCCTCCTTGAGGACGCTGGATTCCCTGGTCGAAAAAGAACTGGTTCTGGAGACCAAGACGCCGGCAGGCAACAGCTACTGTGTCTATAACGTGTTCCTTTCCCGGTGGTTGGAAAGACTGTAAAAAGCGGTACGCCAACTGGCGTGATCGCCTGACCATCCGCCCACATATCCGCCCTACTCCATCAAATCAATATGATTTGGTGGATTTTTTAACAGTTTTTGAAAATTTTTTCTAACTTTGTCACTTATTGCACCCAAAGGTGAACGACAATATTTTAACTATAAGTTTTAATTAATCTATCATCTTATGAGAAAATCTGTCAAGTCGATCATCGCTGTGGCGCTCGCTGCGCTCGCCGTGATCGGATGCGCCAAGCAGAGCGAGCTCGACAAGGTCAGCTCGCGCCTGGATGGCATCGAGAACCGCGTCGGCGTTCTCGAAGAGGCTGTCAAGCAGCTCAATGAGAAGGACATCCCTGGTCTCCAGGCTCTGGTCCGCGCCATTCAAGACAACATCACCGTCACCGCCGTGGTGGAAACCGAAAGCGGTTACGTGATTTCCTTCTCCGACGGCACCACCGCCACCCTCCGCAACGGCAAGGACGGCCAGAACGGCCGCGACGGTGTCGACGGTATCGACGGCATCAATGGCACCAACGGCACCGACGGCACCGACGGCAAGGACGGTGTCGACGGCCAGACGCCCGTCATCGGCATCACCCTCGTGGACGGTGTCTATGTCTGGACCGTGAACGGCGCGGTCCTGAAGGACGACGCCGGCAAGCCCATCCCCGTCACCGGCAACAACGGCAAGGACGGCGAAGACGGTGAGGACGGCGTGGACGGCATCACCCCGCAGTTCGGCATCCTCGACGGCCACTGGGTGGTCTCCTATGACAATGGCGACACCTGGAAGACCCTCGGCCTCACGAGCGACACCGACTACTCCGCCTACATCGACCCCGACAAGGAGACCGATGACTACATCGTCCTTGTGGTCGGCGCGACCGAGGTCCAGATCCCCAAGGAGAAGGCCTTCACCCTCACCTTCACGACCATCGAGAACAATGGTGTCAAGGCCGGCCAGACCGCGTCCTTCCCCTACACCATCGCCGGTGTCAACGCTTCCGACGAGACTGATGTCGACGTGATCGGCATCGTCGGCGACTGGACGGCCGAGGTCGTTCCCGCCGACAACGCGTCCGGCGTCCTGAAGGTCACCGCCACCGAGAGCGAGTCCGCCAAGGTCACCGTCTACGCGGCGAACCACAAGGGCAAGGCCGACATCCGCACCCTCAAGTTCGAGGGCGGCGTCCTCGAGGCCATCATCGAGACCCACGACATCGAATGGGAAGGCGGCGAGCTCGCCCTCACCGTCCGGACCAACATGGCCTATGATGTCTATATCCCCCAGGCGGCCCAGGAATGGATCACCGTCGCTCCCACCCGCGTGCGTGAGGACAACCTGACGATCACCGTCGCCAAGAACGAAACCGGCGCCTACCGCACCGCCACCCTCGAGGTGCTCGATCAGGACTACAACACCGTCAAGGAGATCGAAATCCTCCAGTATGCCAATCCCGAGGCCGCTACCGACCTCGCTTCCGTCGTCGCCCTCCCGGATGACAAGCCGGTGCAGGTGAACGCCGTGACGGTCGTCGCCGCCTCCAAGACCAGCACCATCGTCACCGACGGCAAGAACTTCTCCTATGTGGCCGGCTACTCCGGCAAGCCGGGCACCGTGATCGACGTCACCGGTGTCAAGAAGACCGACGACCTGGATCTCGGCTATGTCGAGGCCACCGAGGTGAAGGAGAACGCCGAGGCCACGCCGGCCGAGGTGGACAAGAAAGGCTCCTACTATTATTATGGTTACGGCGCCAACGGCTTCACCTACTTCTACACGGCCAACAACGGCTACGTGTCCGAGAATGAGGGCGTGTACTACGTGACCGCCCTCGAGGAGCCCCAGCAGTTCGTGATCGAGGATCCGACGCAGGACCTGAGCGCCCTGGTGGGCAAGTTCGTCGCGATGAGCGGCTGGGTCAAGGCCGTCGACTACGAGTATGGCGTGAAGGAGGACATCGTTACGGTCCTGACTGACGTCCGCGAAATCGTGTTCGCCGAGGAGACCGGCTGGAAGCCGTACTATGGCGGCACGACCACCGACGAACCCGGCTATCCCGAGCTGATCGGCAACGAGGTGTCCAACCCGACCGAAGGCAGCTACTACCAGCTTGTCGTTTACCCGGAGGCAGCTGCCGCCGAGTATCCTACCCTGGATGATTTCATCGCCGACGCCGCCTACTACACGTCCGACGAGCTCCTCTTCAATCTGACCAAATATGGCATGTCCTGGGGCTATGATTTTGTCTTCGACGCGTTTGCGCACGCCGAATCCGCGAAAGATTACTTCAAGGACTTCGGCTACGGCAAGTTCTACCTCCTCGCCGTGGGCCTGGATGCGGAAGGCCGCCTCAGCGGCAAGTATGCCATGACCGCCTTCGAGAAGGAGAGCCCGTACAAGAAGGCCGCCTACGAAGACTTCCTGGGTGAATGGACCTACACCGGCGCCAGCGGTTCCGAGGTCTGGACCATCAAGGAGAAGGAAAATGGCAGCACCTACACCATCGAGGGCATCAGCAAGACGGAGCCGATGGGCGGTGTGTACCCGGTGGCCGTGTACGATGCCGAGAACGGCACGTTCACCCTCTCCTGCCAGGAACTGGGCGAATTCGAATACCAGGGTTATCAGATCGTCGACAACCTGGTCGCCGTCTGGTACAACGCGGCCGGCCAGGCTCGTGACAATTCCGAGTATATGGAGGACCCGCTCATCCTGACCGCCCATCTCTGCAAGGACGGCACTGTCGAGGTCGTTCCCGGCAACGATAGCTATGGCCCGCTGGAGGGATTGGCCTACATCGGCTATGTCCAGGGAGAAGACTTGTCTCTCAACTACAATAAATCCACCAAGATGCCCGGAACGCTCTCCAAGAATTCGCAGGAACCGGATCCCAACTACACCAAGTGGCTGGGTTCCTGGACGGTGGATGGTCTCACGCTGACGGTCAGCCAGAATATCCTGAACAAGTCCTACACCGTCTCCGGCCTCGAGCCCGGCTATGACTTCGAGACGCTTTTCAAGGACGGAAAGATGGAATTCCACTTCCAGACCATCGCCCAGCAGGATCCGTATGTGATCTACCTGTATGGCAAGGACGACGACGGCCAGGGCTACCTCGTGGATGGCGACCCGAACAACGACGGATTGCTCGCGACGGCTACCCTGAACGAAGCAGGCACCAGCGCCAGCCTAGTGGGTGCGCAATTTGACGCTGTCTATGGAGGTACGACCTACCATGAGAACATCGTTCAGCTGCTCATCATCGCCGAAGACACGACCACCGGCAAATTGTACAATGTAAGCAATGATCCCAAGGTGATCATGATGCCGACGACGATGGCCAAGGCCGCCTCTTCTTCCGTGAATCCGAACCCTGGCGCCGCCACCAGCAGCTTCAAGGGCGCCGGCGCCCTGTATGTCGGCTCCGTGAAAGCGCTTAACCACCTGGAGGTCCGTCCGGTCAGCAAGGACACCAAGCCGGCCGCCAGTCAGAATGCTCCCAAGTCCGCCCGCAAGAGCGGAAAGTCCTTCGAGAAAGCCCTCAAGTTCTAAGCCTCTCGCTTATACCCTATCGAATTGTTTATGAATAAATTGAGATATATTCTCACGCTACTGGCGCTTGCGTTCACGGCGTTGGTCGCATTGGCCCAGAACCGTACGGTGAAGGGCAATGTGACCTCCGCCGCGGACGGGGCCCCGGTCCCGGGCTGCTACGTGTCCGTCGAGGGCACGAAACTCGGCGGCATCACGGACCTGGACGGTAACTTCGAGATCAAGAACGTTCCCGAAAGCGCCCAGTACGTCGTCACGTCCTTCATGGGCGCGAAAGATGCCCGTGTCGCGATCACACCCAACATGAAGATCGTCCTCGAGGACGATGCCGAAGTGCTGGAAGGCGCGGTCGTGAACGGTATGTACACGGTGGACCGCCGCATGAACACCGGTTCCGCCGTGAAGGTGGATGCCAAGGAAGCGAACATCAGCGGTATGGTGGATATCTCCCGCTCCCTCGAGGGACGTGCGGCCGGCGTGTCCGTGCAGAACGTCTCCGGTACGTTCGGTACCGCCCCGAAGATCCGCGTCCGCGGCGCCACCTCCATCTACGGTTCCTCCAAGCCCCTGTGGGTCGTGGACGGCGTGATCATGGAAGATGTCGTGGACGTGAGCGCGGACGACCTGTCGTCCGGTGACGCCAACACCCTGATCTCCTCGGCCATCGCCGGCCTGAACTCCGACGATATCGAGAGCTTCGACATCCTCAAGGACGGTTCCGCCACTTCCATCTACGGTGCGCGCGCCATGGCGGGCGTCATCGTCATCACGACCAAGAAGGGTTCCTCCGGATCCAGCAAGATCAGCTACACCGGCGAATACACCTATCGGCTCAAGCCCAGCTACAACACCTTCAACATCATGAACTCCCAGGACCAGATGGAAATCTACCAGGAGCTCCAGCAGAAGGGTTACCTGAACTACGCCGAGACGGCCAACGCCAGCAACAGCGGTATCTACGGCAAGATGTACCAGCTGATCACCCAGTACGACGAGTCCAGCGGCTCCTTCGGCCTCGCGAACACCGAGGCGGCGAGAAACGCCTACCTCCGCGCCGCCGAGTTCCGCAACACGGACTGGTTCGACATCCTGTTCAACGACACGATCCAGCACAACCACTCGGTGAGCGTTTCCGGCGGTTCCGGCAAGGGTACCTACTACGCCTCCCTGTCCGCTCTCGGCGATCCGGGCTGGACCAAGCAGAGCTCGGTCAGCCGTTACACCGGCAACCTGAACGTCACCTACAAGCTCTCCGACAAGCTGACGGCGAACCTCATCAGCAACGCCTCCTACCGCAACCAGCGCGCGCCCGGTACCATCAACAGTGAAATGGACGTGGTCTCCGGCGAGGTGAAGCGTGACTTCGACATCAACCCGTACTCCTACGCGCTGAACACTTCCCGCGCGCTGGACCCGGACGAGTTCTACACCCGCAACTACGCGAAGTTCAACATCCTGCACGAACTCGACAACAACTACATCGACCTGAAGGTCCATGACCTCCGCGTGCAGGGCGAGCTGAAGTACAAGCCGTTCGCGCACCTGGACCTGAGCGCCCTGGCCGCCTACAAGGCCACCACCACCTCCCAGGAGCACTACATCAAGGATGCGGCCAACCAGGCCCTCGCCTACCGCGAGATGTCCACCGCCTCCATCCGTGACGTCAACCCGTTCCTGTACACGGACCCGGAGAACCCGTACGCCCTGCCGGTGACGGTCCTCCCCGTGGGCGGTATCTACGAGCGTTCGGACAACAGCATGGACAGCTGGGACATCCGTACCACGGCCACCTACAACAACACGTTCTTCAACGACCACATCGTGAACCTGTTCGGCGGCGCCGAGGTCAACAACATCGACCGCCACAGCATCTGGTTCCGCGGCTGGGGCATGCAGTACGATTTCGGCGAGATCGCCAACTACGACTGGCGCGTGTTCAAGCAGGGTTCCGAGGAGAACACCCAGTACTTCACGATCTCCAACACCAGCAGCCGCAGCGTCGCGTTCTTCGCGAACGGCACCTATTCCTACAAGGGCCGCTACACCCTCAACGGCACCTACCGCTATGAGGGCACGAACGGTCTGGGCAAGGCCCGCACCGCCCGCTGGCTGCCTACCTGGAACGTCTCCGCCGCCTGGAACATGCACGAGGAGAACTGGATGAAGTCCCTGTATCCGACGATCACCCACCTGAGCCTCAAGGGTTCCTATTCCCTGACCGGCGACCGCCCGAGCGTCACGAACGCGGAAGTGGTCATCGGTTCCACGAACCCCTGGCGTCCGTTCGCCGACGACAAGGAGTCTTCCCTGTACATCTCCGACATGGCCAACCAGTCCCTCACTTACGAGAAGAAGCACGAGCTGAACCTCGGTTTCGAGGCCGGTTTCTTCGACAACCGGATCAACCTCACCTTCGACTGGTACAAGCGTAACAACTACGACCTGATCGGCCCCGTCACGACCGTGTACGGCGTCCGCCTGGGCAATGTCGCGTCGATGGCCTCCAACGGTTTCGAGATCTCCCTGACGACCAAGAACATCCAGACCAAGGATTTCTCCTGGACGACCAACTTCATCTATTCCCACACGAAAAACCAGGTCACCCAGCTGGAGAGCCAGGTCCGCGCGTTTGACTTGATTTCCGGCACCGGTTTCGCCTTCGAGGGCTATCCCGTCCGGAGCCTGTTCTCCTACCAGTTCACCGGCCTGAACTCGGAAGGTCTCCCGACGTTCATCAACGAAGCGGGCGAACCCACCGTGTCCGACGTGTACTTCCAGGAGCGTGACAAGGACCTCCTGAAGGAGAACCTGCTCTATTCCGGCAGCGTGGATCCCACCGACGTCGGTTCCCTGGGCAACATCTTCTCCTGGAAGGGCTTCCGGCTCAACGCCTACATCACCTATTCGTTCGGCAACGTGATCCGTCTGGATCCCGTGTTCCGCAGTACGTACGACGACCTCAACTCGATGCCGCGCGAATTCAAGAACCGCTGGACCATCCCCGGCGACGAGGCGAAGACCGACATCCCGGTCATCGCCAGCTACTGGCAGAACCGCATCTACGCCAACAGCAGCTCGTACCTGAGCTATGCGTACAACGCCTACAACTATTCCGACGCCCGCATCGCCCGCGGCGACTTCGTCCGGCTCAAGGAGCTTTCCCTCTCCTATGATTTCCCGAAACGGATCGTCGAGAAGATGAAGCTCGGCACCCTCGGTCTCAAGGTCCAGGCGACCAACCTCTTCCTCCTGTATGCCGACAAGAAGCTGAACGGCCAGGATCCTGAATTCTACAACACCGGCGGTGTGGCTGTTCCGCTCGCGAAGCAGTTCACCTTCACCCTCCGGATCGGCCTTTAATGAATGGGAGGAATGACTATGTTGAAAATGAACAACTTACTCAAATCTACCATCGCCGTCATCGCCCTCGTCGGCCTGACGGCCTGCGACAAGTTCCTGGACAAGATGCCCGACAACCGGGCCGAGATCAACTCCCCGGAGAAAATCCGTGCGCTGCTGACCTCCGCCTACTCGACCGGAACCTACCTGTACTTCAGCGAATACATGTCGGACAACGTGGACAACATGGGTGACGACAACCCCGGAACGAACCGTTCGGTGGACCAGTTCTACACCTGGGCCGACGTCACGGAAGTCGGCAACGACAGCCCGAAAAGTTTCTGGGAAAGCGGCTACGAGGCGATCAACCACGCCAACCAGGCCCTCGAGGCGATCGAGAAGCTGGCCGGTTGCGAAGGCGAACTCTCCGTCTCCGCCATCGAGCAGGCGGGACTGACCGCGGAAATGGCCGAGGCGCTGCTGTGCCGCGCCTACAACCACTTCATGCTGGTCAATTTCTTCAGCCTGAACTACAACGCAAACACCAGCGACAAGGACCTCGGCGTCCCCTACATCGACCGCGTCCCCGTGGAGCTGAACCCCAAGTATGACCGCGGTACGGTCGCGGAGGTCTACGAGAAGATCGACCAGGACCTCCGGATCGCCCTCCGCTATGTCAGCGACAGCTATTATCTGGTCCCCAAGTACCATTTCAACGTCAAGGCGGCCTACGCGTTCGCCTGCCGGTTCTACCTCTTCTACGAGAAATGGGACCTGGCGGCCGAATATGCGACCAAGTGCCTGGGTTCCCAGCCCGCGCAGGTGCTCCGCAACTGGCAGTACCGCAACGGCCTGGAGAAGGACATGGACGTGAAGTCCAACGACTACATCAAGTCCTCCTATGACGCGAACCTGATGCTGGTCACCGCCTACACCGGCTTCGGCTATTATATGGGCTATCCCGGCATCACGAAGTACTCCCACAACTCCTTCCTGAACTTCACGGAGATGCACTACGCGCAGAACATCTGGGGCAACACCGAGACCGGTTGGCGGAACGTGTACTCCTGGTTCTGGGAAGCGCCGGAATGGTACAGCGGTTCCACCTTCGACCAGCTGGTCTACTGGAAGATCCCGTACCTGTTCGAGTACACCGATCCCGTGGCCCGCATCGGTTACGCCCACGCGGTGTATCCGGCGTTCACCACCGACGAAACCCTCCTCAACCGCGCCGAAGCCTACATCATGCTGGGCAGGTATGACGAGGCGGCCGCCGACCTGGACACCTGGACGCACAATCTCATCAAGACGCAGTACTTCTCCGAGACCCTGACGCCCGAGTTCATCCACGAGTTCTACAAGAACGTCGAGTACTGGACGCCCGAGGTTCCGTCCATCAAGAAGCACCTCCACCCGGCCTTCTCCATCGGTGGCGAAGGCGAGCTCCGCGAAAGCATGCTCCAGTGCGTGCTCGGCTTCAAGCGCATCGAGAATGCGGCACAGGGCCTCCGCTGGCTGGATGTCAAGCGGTACGGCATCGAAATCACCCGCCGCACCCTCGAGCCGGATCCGGCCGCCGGCCAGTACGACGCCGCTTTCAAGATCCTCAAGGGTGACGTGGACGTGCTGAAGGTCGACGACCCCCGTCGCGCCATGCAGATCCCGCCGGACATCCAGACCGCCGGTATCGCGCCGAATCCCCGTTAATCTTTAATGCGGAAAGTTATGAAGAAATTGATATACAGCATCACCATCGTCCTGGCCGCCCTCGCCGCCTCGTCCTGTCAGCGTGACGTGATCGAGCCGGAGAGCGTGATCAAGGATTCCACGGTGGAAATGAACGACTTCGACCGGTGGCTGGAGGTGAACTTCCTGAAGCCCTACAACATCGAGTTCAAGTACCGCTACGCGCTGAACGAGTCCGACATGGGTTACTATACGGTCCCGGCCGACGTCAATTCGTCCGTCATCTACGCGCACCTGGTCAAGTACCTGTGCATCGACACGTATGACGAGATCGCCGGCGTGTCCTTCACCCGGTCCTACTTCCCCAAGATGTTCTTCCTGATCGGCACCTGGGAGTACCGCAACAACGGCAGCATCGTCCTCGGCACCGCCGAGGCCGGCAAGAAGATCATGCTCGCCGGCGTGAACGAGCTCCCGCTCGTCTTCCAGTACTACGAAGGCGCCGAGCTGGACGACTACCTGAACACCTATTACATCAAGACCATCCACCACGAGTTCACGCACATCCTGAACCAGACCAAGGAGTTCTCGGACGCGTTCAAGCAGATCACTTCCCCCACCTATGTCGCGGACGCCTGCTTCGACACGGACCAGTACTGGCGCGGCCGCGGTTACATCACCGCCTACGCCCAGTCCGAGCCTCGCGAAGATTTCGCCGAACTGCTCTCCGAGTACGTGACGCACAACGCGGCCTGGTGGGACGAGCAGATCTCCGCCGCCTCCAAGGAGACCGCCGAGGTCCGCAAGACCGACCCGTCCGCCCAGGACGGCGCCACCCTGATCGAGTCCAAGATCGACATCGTGCGCAACTACATGCAGGATGCCTGGAACATCGACATCGACGTGCTCCGGGACATCATCAACCGCCGGATGGCCGACGTGGTCGCCGGCAAGGTGGATCTCAACACCGTAGAAATTCTGTAGGAGGACCGAACCATGCGTAAATTGAAACTCATTTCCATCCTCGCTACCGTCGCCTTCGCGGTCCTGCCTGCCTGCCAGCAGCTGGAGCCCGATGCGTTCGACAAGCCTTCCTCCACCCGCATGTCCGAATTCCTGGAAGACATCCGCACCACCCTCGCCGCCGAACAGTACGGCTGGACGATGGATTACTTCCCGGGATCCAAGTATGCCGGAGTCACTTATGCGCTCAAATTCACCAACCAGGAGGTGACTGCCTGCCTCGAGACCGCTCCCACGGTTACCGAGACTTCCTCCTATGCCCTGAAGACCGATGACGGCGCCGTCCTGTCGTTCGACACCTACAACACGGTGCTCCACGCCTATGCGACGCCGGACCAGAAGAACTATCAGGCGAAGGGCGGTGACTTCGAGTTCGAGATCAGCTCCTTCGACAAGGAGAAGAAAGAGATCGTCCTCATCGGCAAGCGTTCCCGCAACCACTGCACCCTGCGTCCGCTGACCAAGCCCGCGGAAGAGTATTTCGCCGGGGTCAAGGAGTTCGAGAACAGCCTCGCCATCCCGGCGGCCGCCGCCACGGTGGACGGAAAGGAGATCGAACTGTATGTGGATTCCGGCAACCGTTCCATCACCATCGGTGAAAAGGGAGCGGAGGAAGCGGATCTGCAGATCGTCCGCTACATCCTGACCGAGAACACGCTCCGCTTCTCCCAGCCCTTCAGCATCGGGAACGTGGAGTTCGACGAATGGACCTATGACGCCCAGAACGGGACCCTGAACGGTTCCGGCATCTCCTTCGTCAAGTTCATCCCGCCGGGATATGTCACGTATGAGGAGTACCTGGGTGACTACACCTTCTCCTATTACAACGCGGCCGGCAGCTTCAAGGTGACCCTCGTCGAAGACGAGCCCGGACGTTCCTTCAAAATGAAGGGCTTCTCCACCTTCTTCGAGCCCGTCATTTCCTTCGACGGCGGACGCGGACGCCTCAACTGGCTCAAGCAGACCATCGGCGGTTCCGGCAGCCTGGAGTACATCCTCGCTCCTTGGGACACCGACGCGGGCTACCTGACCTGGCTGGATGGTGTCGGCATGGTCGGCTCTGTCGATGATAACTCCGTGCAGGACTTCGTCATCACCTTCGCCGACAACGGTGTCTGGGAGGACTACAAGTGCTCCGGCTGGCTGCTCTGGTCGATGAACGGCGACTCCAGCGCGGGCGCCGTGTCCAGCTGGACGACGGCTACCGGCAGCTACCAGGTTCCCGGTGCGCTTTCCATGAAAAAGATTGCCGAGTAAAGGAGGAAACGCGTATGAAAAAGATTTTTAGCATCTTACTGACTCTGATTGCAGCGCTGGGCGTCTTCTCCTGCCAAATCGAGAAAGACGCGGACGGCTCCCAGTATCTGGCGGGACCGGCCCTGGAGATCGTCTCCAAGGAAGTGGTCTTCGCCCCCCAGGGAGGCAGCGGCTCCATCGTGATCAACACCCGGGAAACCCTCTCCGCCTCGGCGGACCGTTCCTGGGCCACCGTGACCGTCGCGGGCAACCGCGTGACCGTCACCGTCGACCGGAACGAGAGCCTGGAATCGCGGTACGCCACGATCAAGCTCGCCGCCGGCGGCGCCACGGCCGAGGTTCAAGCCCAGCAGTTCGGCATCAACTCCGCCCACGCCTGGGATGACACCTACACCTTCCCGTACGGCGGCGGCGAGCTCGACCTGCCGTACGGCGAGAACGGGACCGTCTGGGTGGACGTTTCCGAGCAGAACTGGATTTCGGCCCTGGTCGACGAAGAGAATCACCTGATCCACTTCACCGTCGCCAAGAGCATCTACAACTACGAGCGCGTGGGCCACGTGACCGTGACCATCGGTGACGACTACACCCGCGAACTCACCTTCATCCAGCAGAAGAACCCCGCCGGCCTCAACCCGGGCGAGGAAGAACCTGTCGAATTCACGGTCCAGCCCGCCTGGACGCCCAAGTACATCCAGCCGACCGATCCGAACGCCCCGGTGTCCACGGTGGGCGTGGATGTGGCCGAAGGCCAGAGCGGCGGCCGCTACTTCATCCAGGTCGTTCCCCAGGCCGACTTCAACGCGGCCGGCGCGGACGAACAGATCTTCCTCAACCGCAACGCGGCGACGTGGGCCGCAGCCTCCCCGAGGCTGTTCCGCGCCACCTCCACGCTGGAGATCGACAAGCTGGAGAACGGCAGCTACCGGGTCTACGCCATCGGTGTCGACAACGACAACAAGGTCAACCACACCTATGCGGTGGCCACGTTCAACGTGACGAAGGTCCTCTCCCCTTACGAGAAGTTCCTCGGCACGTGGTCCATCCAGCGCGGCACCTTTGACGACGTGTGGACGATCGTCGAGAAAGAGCCCGGCAAGAGTTATACGATCACAGGTCTGGAAGGAGGCTCCCAAGCCTTCCTGGGCGAGTACGAGATTACCGCCGAGTTCGACTCCTCGGACAACAGCTTCTCGATCAAGACCCATCCCAACCTCGGCCAGTATACCTTCACGAACTCCGGCGAATCCCATACGGTGACGATGCGCCTGACGGGTCTGGTCACCTACAACGGCACGCCGAACGTCACGGTGGGCGGCAACTACACCGTCTGCAAGGTCTCCATTACCGGTGACGGCGAATTCACGGTCACGGCCGGGCCCGACCTGTCCCTGCAGGGCGCCGGCGGCACCTTCCCGCTGACGGGTATGAACTTGAATGGTCTGGAAAGCTCCAGCGCCTGGACCTTCGACAACGGCACGCCGTACAATTTCCCGTTCAAGGCGACGCAGCTCACCCAGGGCAGCGGCTCCGACCCGGGTGACGATCCCGGCGACGATCCCGGCAATGATGCGTACACCAAGTGGCTCGGCACCTGGAACGTCGGTTCCGGCCGGACGGTCACCATCGCGCCCGAAGAGCAAGGCAAGAGCTATCGGGTGACCGATTCCGGTTTCGGTGGTTTCGAGTATGTGACCTTGCTGGACAGCAGCACCGGCGAGATGCTCTTCCACTTGCAGAAGGTGGACGAGTATGACATCGATGAGTACTACTTCATCGGCGTTGACGGGAATTCTCTCCGCTACGGCGATGAAGACCAGGATTACCTGCTCGCACGCGGTGTCCTTTCGGCCAACGGTTCGTCGATAACCATCTCCCCGGTCAAGTACATGTCCGACGGCGAGGAGGTCCAGGCGTCCGCCGTGACGATTCTGGACTATCAGACGGAGGACGGAAACGGATACGACAAAGGCTGGTACGGTTTGAACGGCATTGACGATCTTACGCTTCCCGCCACCCTCACGAAGGCCTCTTCTTCCGCGCTGTCCGTTGCCCGGACGAACTACTATGACATGAATCTGAACCGGTTCGTCCCTGCCGCCCGCGCGGCGGCGCCGACCAAGTCCCGGAGGATTCAGTAACGCTTACAAGTCAAGAGGGACGTTTCTATGAAATGTCCCTCTTCTTTTCACGATTGAATGAAACTGAAACTGCTTGTATTCCCTGTCCTGCTGACGGCACTCGTCTCCTGCGTGCGGGAAGCCCCTGTCACCCCGGAGACGAAGCCGGAAGCGGGCCAGGTAACTGATTCCGAACAAGCACCTTCCTACGTGAAGGTGCTTTTCAGCGAAGAGATGTGCGACCTCGTCGAGGAAGACCTTTCCCTCGGACAGGTCCGTACGCGCTCGGAAGGCCTTAACGGGCTGGTGGACGAGCTGGGCATCGAATCGATGGAACGGCTCTTTCCCTTCGCCGGCGAGTTCGAACCCCGGACGCGGAAGGAGGGCCTGCACCGCTGGTACAAGGTCAGCTACGCCAAGGGCGTGCCCGCCACGCGGGCCACGCGCGCTTTCGAATCCCTTCCCGGCGTGGAATTGGTCGAGGAGCCCCTCAAGGCCTCCCTCACGACCAATGACAAGTACTGGGGGGACATGTGGGGACTCAACAACACCCGGTATCCCGGCAAGGACGTCAACGTCCAGGAAGTCTGGGAGAACTATTCGGTCGGCAATCCGGACGTGGTCGTCGCCGTCATCGACGGCGGCATCGACCTGAACCATCCCGACCTGGCGTGGAACTGCCTCCCCTCGGGCCACAAGAGCTACGTGCCCGGGGCCGCGAACGTCGTCGGACACGACCACGGGACGCACGTCGCTGGCACGATCGCCGCGGTGAGCAACAACGGCATCGGCGTGGCCGGCATCGCCGGCGGCAATTACGCCGAGGGTCGCCGGGGCGTCAGCCTCCTCTCCCAGCAGTGCTTCTACACGGTCGGCACCGGCGCCAATGCCCGGGACCGGAGCGGCGATTTCGAGACGGCCATCAAGGAGGCCGCGGACAAGGGGGCCCTCATCTCCTCCAACAGCTGGGGGTATAACTTCGATGCGGACGACGACGGGGTAATCTCCAACGCGGAACTGGCGTCCGCCCGCTCCGCGCACCAGAATGTCCAGTACTACTCGATCGCGCGCGCCATCGACTACTTCGTCAAGTACGCGGGCTGCGACAACGACGGCAACCAGCTGCCGGGCAGCCTGATGAAGGGCGGCCTGGTCGTGTTCGCCGCCGGCAACGAGAACATCCCCTATGGCTGCCCGGCCAACTACGAGCCCTGCCTCGCCGTCGGCGCCACGACGGTCTCCGGAAGCCGGGCCAGCTTCTCCAACTACGGAGAATGGGTGGACCTCTGCGCTCCCGGCCAAAACATCATCAGTACGCATCCTAACAGCTCCTACATCTCCTATTCGGGAACGTCCATGGCCTGCCCGCACGTCACGGGCGTGGCCGCCCTGGTCCTGTCCTACTTCGGCGGACAAGGGTTCACGGTCGATGACCTGAAATCCCGCCTGCTCGAGGGCGCCAAAGACATCGGTCTTTCGTCCGGCAGCCGGCCGGTCGGGTCCCTCGTGGACGCCATGGGCGCCTTCATGGCCCATGACAGCGGAACCCCCGACCCCGTCGCGGACTTCACGGTCGAGCCCATCGGGCACAACCTCCGCCTGGACTTCCAGGGCGGTGGCGGCACCTACGGCTACATGGCCCTGGCGGCCAAGAGCGAAGAGGCCCTCCGGAAAACGCGCCTGTCGATGCTGGACACCGGCATCGAGTTCGCGCACCTGGTCATCGGCGACGTGGAAGCGCCGGTCGCTCCCCGCAGCATCGAACTGCTGAGCCTGGAGCCCGACACGGACTATTACGTGTCCATCGCCGCCTACAGCTACGGCCGCCGCTATTCCGACCTGGCCCCGATCAAGAAGGTCCACACCGGACGCAACGGCAAGCCGACGATCGAGACCGATCCGGCGGAAACCTTCGTGTTCCGCCAGTTCGAGGAGGTGGACATTCCGTTCACGATTCTCGATCCGGACCGGGACACCATCGCGGTGGACTTCCAGACCAATGGCCGGGCGACGCTCAAGGCCGAGATGGACGGGAAATGGCATTTCCGCCTGATCTGCCAGGCCGTCCGCGGCCCGGCGAGCTTCCAGGCGACCCTCGTCGCTTCCGACCGCTTCGGCGAGCGTGCGCTGCGCTCCTTCAAGTATTCCGTCCTGGAGAACGTGGAGCCGGTCCTCTCCCGCGAAATCGCGCCCATCGCGCTGAACGCCGTGGGACAGAGCGTGGACATCGACCTCTCCCAGCATTTCAAGGACGAGGACGGCGAGCCGCTGGACTACCGGGTCAACAGCCTGGCTGCCAGCACAGTCTCCGCCGAGCTCGTGGACGGGAACAAAATGCGCATCACCGCCCGCGCCTTCGGACTCGGGGAGGTGCGCGCCGCCGTCTTCGACGCGATGGGCGCCACCGCGAAGTGCGACATCCCGGTCCTGGTCCGCCCGGCCGGCGAGAAAGTGACCGTGCAGGAAGGCAACGTGTTCACGGACAAGCTGACCATCCTGACGGCCGAACAAGCCACGCAGACCACTGTGCGGCTGGTCTCGGCGTCGGGCACCGTGATCGCGTCGGCCTCCGGCGAGTACAGCGCCTTCAATCCGGTCGTCCTGAATACCGGCAAAGTCGCCCCCGGACTCTACACGCTGTCCGTGGACATCGCCGGCGACGTGACCCGCATGACCCTTGTAAAGAAGTAAGATGATGAAGAGATCCGTCTTGTCCCTTTTCCTCGCCGGCTTCCTGTGCCTGCCCGCGCTTCCTGCGGCCGCCCAGGACGCTTCCGGCGCGAATGAAGCGATGGGATCGCTTCGTGTCGACCGCGACCCGGTCCTCCTCTCGATGGCGGGCGCCGGTTTCGCGATGACTTCTTCCAACCAGGCCTACGCCGCTTTCGGCAACCCGGCCGCGGCCGCCTTCTCGCCCAAAAAGCTCGAGGCAGGCGTGTCCTACGGCTCCTGGGCGCCCAAGTACGCGGCGGGAAGCCAGATTTCCGCCGGGTTGACCGGCCACGTGAAGAAAAGCGTGGCGCTCTCCCTCGGGTTCTCCCGCACGGGTTATCCGGGCCTCGATTTCGAGCCCGCCTCCGCCTTCAAGCCTTCGGATCTCGTGATCCGGGCGGGCGTGGGGTTCGCGGTCTCGGAGTCCTTCGGCATCGGCTTCACCGCGGGCTATGCGAAGGAGGCGCTCCTGTCGGACTACAGCCTTTCAGCCTTCAGCGTTTCCGCCCTGGCGCAGTACCGCGTCGCGGGCCTGAACCTGGCGGGCGGCATCGTCCACCTGGGCGGCAAGGTCGCTTCCGCGTATCCCCTGCCCTCCTCCGCCAAACTGGCGGCGGACTACGGCTTCGAATTCGGGAACAGCAACCTGCACGTCGCGCTCGACGGGGATTACTACTTCAGCGGCAACTATTCCGTGGCGCTGGGCCTGAACGCAGGCATCGGCGGCATCGGGTTCGTCCGGGGCGGCTACCGCCTCGCCAGCGCGAACGCCGCGATCCCTTCGGGCCTGGGCCTGGGCGCCGGCCTCGCCTGGCACGGCATCTCCCTGGACGTGTCCTTCGTGACCGCTTCCGAAACGGTCGGCGGCAGCTGGATGGCTGGACTGGGCTACCGGTTCTGATCCGCTCCCCTCTTGCATGATGAAGGCGGCCCCGGGTTTCCCGGAGCCGCCTTTCGGTTAACTGGATAAGGAATGGCCGCGCTAGAAAGCGGCGATGAGTTCGTCGTTCGTGTAGGCGTCGGCGCCGTAGCAGGTCTTGAGGTAGGCCAGGCCGCCGAGGTAGTCCTCCTCCGTGAAGGAGTTCGTCGCTTCCTTGGCGACGACCACGTCGTAACCGAGGCAGTAGGCGTCGGCGGAGGTGTGGCGGCAGCACATATGCGTATGGAGGCCGGTGATGACGACGGTCTTGACACCCAGTTCCTTGAGGAGGATGTCCAGGTCCGTCTGGAAAAAGCCGCTGTAGCGGCGCTTCGGGACGACATAGTCGCAGGCCTGCGGGGTCAGTTCGGGAACCACCTCGGCGCCGGGCGTGCCCTTGATGGCGTGGTCGCCCCAGATCTGCAGTTCGCGGTCGATGCCGGGAAGGTGGCAGTCGTTGCAATAGATCACGGGAACACCCTTTTCGCGGGCCGCCTCCAGCAGACGGGCGGTGGCGGGAAGGATTTCCACGGCGCGGGGGCAGCCGATGGAACCGGTCACGAAGTCGTTGAGCATGTCGACGACCAGGATGGCGGGATGGTTGAGTTTTTCCATTTCTGAGTGTAAGTGTTAATAGTCGTTTCCCGATGCCGGGAGCATCGTACCCAATCCAACATCCGTGCCAATGACCACCATTGCCGTTTTTTTCGTACCTTTGCACCCCGAAAGTATCGAAATGGACAACGAACTATGAACTTTATATTCATCTCCCCCAATTTCCCGCAGACCTACTGGAACTTCTGCGAGCGGCTCCGCCGCCGGGGCGTCACGGTGCTGGGCATCGGCGACGCGCCCTACGAGGGCCTCTCCCCCGAACTGAAAGCGAACCTGAACGAGTATTACCGCGTGGACTCCCTGGCCGATTACGCGCAGACCTTCCGCGCCGTCGCGTACTACTCCTACAAATACGGCAAGATCGACTGGCTGGAATCCAACAACGAGTTCTGGCTGGAGCAGGACGCCCGCCTCAGGACGGACTTCAACATCACGACCGGCGTCCAGATGAAGGACATCGCCAAGTTTAAGAGCAAGGCCGCCCAGAAGATTTACTATGCCAAGGGCCACGTCCCGACGGCCCGCCAGCACCAGGTTTCCACCCCGGAGGCCGCAAAGGCCTTCCTGAAGGAAGTGGGCTATCCCGTGATCGTGAAGCCGGAGGTCGGCGTCGGCGCCGAAGCCACCTACAAGGTGAGCGACGACGCGGAACTGGACGCCTTCTTCGCCTCCAAACCCACCGTCCCCTATGTGATGGAGGAGTTCGTCACCGGTGACATCTACTCCTACGACGCCATCGTGGACAGCCACGGCAAGCCTCTGTTCGAATCCAGCGCCTTCTTCCCGCCGTCCGTGATGGACATCGTCCTGGGCAATCTGGACATGCCCTACTGGGTGCTGCCGGAAGTGCCCGCGCAGCTCAAGGAACGCGGCCGCGCCACGCTCAAGGCGTTCGGCGTGAAAAGCCGATTCGTGCACTTCGAGTTCTTCCGCCTGACGAAGGCCCGCAAGGGACTCGGCGAGGTGGGCGATTTCGTGGGCCTGGAGACCAATATGCGCCCCGCCGGCGGCTACACCCCGGACATGATGAACTTCGCCCACTCCACGGACGTGTACACGATCTGGGCCGATATGGTCGTCTCCGACAAGCGCCTCCTCGCGGAGAGCGGCGACGACCACTGGTGCGTCTACTACGGACGCCGCGACGCCCACGCCTATGTCCATGACGACAATGCCGTGGCAGCCCGCTATGGCGCCCGCATGGCGATGACCGGCCGCATTCCCGCCGCCATCGCCCCGGACCTCGGCGACCGGATGTTCATGGCCCATATCCGCTCGGAGGAAGAACTGCAGGAATACCTGCGGTATCTCTCGGAATAATTGCCTATCTTTGCAGTCTATGGCGGACATCATTCTCGGCATCGAATCTTCCTGCGACGACACCTCGGCGGCCGTCCTGCGCGACGGCGTCCTGCTGTCCAACGTCATCGCCTCGCAGCAGGTCCACAAGGACTTCGGCGGGGTGGTGCCGGAACTGGCGTCCCGCGCCCACGAGCAGAACATCGTCCCGGTCGTCTCCGAGGCGCTGCGGAAGGCGGGCGTCGGTCCGGAGGACCTCACCGCCATCGCCTTCACCCGCGGCCCGGGCCTGCTGGGCTCCCTCCTGGTGGGCACGTCCTTCGCCAAGGCGCTGTCCCTGTCGCTGGAAATCCCGATGGTGATGGTGAACCATCTGCAGGGCCACATCCTGGCGAATTTCGTCCGGCAGCCGGACAAGCCCGTGAACGAGCCCTCCTTCCCCTACCTGTGCCTGCTGGTCTCCGGCGGCAACTCGCAGATCGTCAAGGTGAACAGCCCGCTCGAGTACGAAATCCTGGGCCAGACCATCGACGACGCCGTGGGCGAAGCCTTCGACAAGTGCTCCAAGATGCTGGGCCTGGGCTATCCCGGCGGCCCTGTCATCGACCGCCTCGCCAAGCTCGGCGACCCGGACCGCTTCCATTTCGCGAAACCCAACATTCCGGGCCTCGACTACAGCTTCAGCGGCATCAAAACCTCGCTCCTGTACTTCGTCCGCGACGAGATGGCGAAGGATCCGGAGTTCCTGGAGAAGAACAAGGAGGACCTCTGCGCGAGCTTCCAGAAGACCCTCGTCGACATCCTGATGGGCAAGCTCATCCGGGCGGCGAAGGAGACGAAGATCCGGGAGATCACCATCGGCGGCGGCGTCTCCGCCAACAGCGGCCTCCGCGACCGGATCGTCGCCGAGGGCAAGAAACGCGGCTGGAAGACGTATCTCCCCGAGTTCAAGTTCACGACCGACAACGCGGCGATGATCGCCGTCGCCGGCTGGTTCCGCTACAAGGCCGGCGAGCGCACTCCCCTGGACGTCGCCCCCGTCTCCCGCATGGCGGACTATTAAGTCCCTTCCCCGAGGGAAGGGATTTAGGGAAGGGGTAACGTGGGATAAAAAACGCGAGTTTTTTATGAAAGAATTCGAAATAGCCAAGAAGATCGGCAAGGAACTGACGGAATCCGAACTGAAAGAAGCGGCCGCCAAGGCCTTGGGCGTCAAGCCCGAGAAGGTGGGCGCCGTGGTCGTCGTCCGCCGTTCCGTCGACGCTCGGCAGGATATCCTGTACCGCTACCGCGTGCAGGCTTACCGCGAAGGAGAGGCCTACGAACCTTACAAACTCCCTGATTATCAGGATGTCCACGACGCCGATTCGGTCGTCGTCATCGGCGCGGGCCCGGCCGGCCTGTTCGCCGCCCTGAAGCTCCTGACCCGGGGTCTGAAGCCCGTCATCCTGGAGCGCGGCAAGGACGTCCACCGCCGCAAGGCCGACATGGCCAAGCTGTCGGTGGAGGGCGTCGTCGACCCGGACTCCAACTACTGCTACGGCGAAGGCGGGGCCGGAGCGTTCTCCGACGGAAAGCTCTTCACCCGCTCCTCCAAGCGCGGGGACATCCGCGAGGTCCTGCACCAGTTCGTGCGCTTTGGGGCCGATCCCTCCATCCTCATCGACGCGCACCCGCACCTGGGAACGGACAAGCTGCCCGGCATCGTGGAGAACATCCGCCTGTGCATCGAGGAGCACGGAGGCGAATACCATTTCGACAGCCGCGTGACGGACATCGTCCCGGTCGCCGGCGGTTTCGAGGTCCACGCCGGGGAAACCGTGTACAAGGCCGCGAAAGTCATCCTCGCCTCGGGCCATTCCGCCCGCGACATCTACGAAATCTTCGCGCGCCGGGGCTGGGCGCTGGAGGCCAAGGGCTTCGCCCTGGGCGTCCGCGTCGAGCACCCGCAGTGGCTCATCAACCAGATCCGCTATCACGGCAAGTACCAGCCCTTCATGCCCACGGCCGAATACTCCTTCGTCCAGCAGGTGGAAGGCCGCGGCGTCTTCTCGTTCTGCATGTGCCCGGGCGGCATCCTGGTCCCCTCCTCCACCGAGGACGGAGCCGTGGTCCTGAACGGGATGTCCAACTCCGCGCGCAACTCCAAATGGGCCAACGCAGGCGTGGTCGTGCAGATCGAGCTGGGCGACCAACCCGCTGAGTATCAAGGTCCTTTCGCGCTGATGGACTACCAGCACGACATTGAGAAAAAGATGTACGAGTACGTGTCCACGCACGGCGGGAAGCACCCCCTCGCCGCCCCCGCGCAGCGAATGAAGGACTTCTGCCGCGGCATCGTCTCGAAGGACCTGCCCAAGACGTCCTACCACCCGGGCGCGTGGTCTTCGCCGCTGCACGAGCTCCTGCCGGAGCACGTGTCCCTGCGGCTCCGCCGCGCCTTCCCGCAGGTGGACCGCCAAATGCACGGCTATTACACTAATGACGCCCTTCTCCTGGGCGTGGAATCCCGCACTTCCTCGCCGGTCCGCCTGCCGCGCAACCCCGAGACGCTCGAGCACGTGGACGTTCCCGGCCTGTACCCCTGTGGGGAAGGTGCCGGTTACGCCGGCGGCATCGTCTCCTCCGCCCTGGACGGCATCAACTGCGCGGAGAAGATATGATCCATACCAGCGACATCCGGACGACCGCTCCCGAGGCGTTCGCCAACGAGACCCAGCAGAAGGTCTATGCCGCCCTGGAGCGGCTGGAAATCCCCTTCGGACGCATCGACAACGACCCGGCCGTGACGATGGAGGACTGTATCGCCATCGACGAGGCGCTGGGCGTTCCCACGGTCAAGACCCTCCTTCTTTGCAACCGGCAGCAGACGGTGTTCTACCTGTATGTCATGCCGGGCGACAAACCATTCAGCACCAAGGACTTCGGCGCCGCGCTCCAGATCTCTCGCGTGTCCTTCGCCCCGGCGGCGATGCTGCAGGAATTCCTGGGCACGGAGGTGGGCGCGACGACGCCCCTGAGCCTCGTCGCCGACCCGGAGAACCGGGTCCGGCTCATCGTCGACCGGGCTGCCGTCGCGCCGGCGTCCATCGGCTGTCCCGACGGCACGACCACCTGCTACATGCGCCTGAAGACGGCGGACTTGCTGGACAAATTCATCCCGGAGACGGGGCACGAGGCCACTTTCATCTAAAAAGATTCCTTCGCTTCGCTCGGAATGACAAGAGGCGCTTCGCCAGGAATGACAAAGGATTGAAAATCCATAAGGATTTTCTTATCTTTGTAGATTGTGAAGAAGGCCCTGCGCATAACGCTTTGGATCCTGGCGGCACTCTTGATCTTGCTGCTGGGGCTCCTCATTGCCGTCCAGGCGCCGGCGGTGCAGACCGCCCTCGCCCGGAAGGCCGTCTCCCGGCTTTCGGAGAACATCGACGGGGACATCAGCGTGGGCCGCATCTCCTTCCGCCCCTTCGACGCCGTCACGCTCGAGGACGTCGTCCTCACCGACCGGAATCCCTACGCCGGCGGGGACTTTCCCCCGCAGGACACGCTGGCCCGCATCGGCAGCCTGTCCGCCCGCTTCTCCCTGAAGGGGCTCCTCCACCAGGAGCGCATCGCCGTGAGCCGGCTCAAGCTACAGGACGGGGAGCTCAACCTGGTCCTGGAGCCCGGGACCGGGGACAAGGCCGTCCTGGACAACATCTCCCGCATCTTCCGCCTCAAGAAGGATCCCGACAAGCCCGACAAGGACTTCGGCGACCTGCTGGAAGCCCGCAAGGTGGACGTCGAGGACTTCACGTTCCGGATGTACAATCCTGTCTCCGACGCCCGCCGCGACGCGCGGGGCGGCAACCCTGTCCCCGACGACGTCATCGACTGGAACGACCTGGAAATCAAGGCCGACATCCACGCCTCGGACATCCTGGTCAAGGACGGGGTCATCAGCGGCGACGCGGACCATATCGTCCTCACGGACAAGACGGGCTGGAACGTGCGCGACCTCTCCGGCAAGGTGAAAGTCGGGCACGGGAAGGTCCTGCTGGACAACCTCCACATCGACGACGGGGATTCCGACCTGTATTTCCGCTATTTCCGCATGCTGGGCACGCTGGATGACGACTACAACGACTTCATCGACCGGGTCCGGCTCGAGGGCGAGTTCATGGAGCCGACCGTCTTCTCGATGCAGACCGTGCGCCATTTCGCCCCCAACCTGGAGCGATTCACGTTCAAGTCGGACCTCGCCGGCAAGGTGGAGGGCACCGTGGCCGACTTCGCCGTCAAGGGCCTTGGCCTCCGGGAGCATGGCAGCGGCATCACGGGCCGCGTGGACGGGACGATGAAGGGCCTGCCCGACATCAATACCGCGCAGCTGAACTACCGCGTCCAGGACTTCCGCTTCGGCCTCGGCGGCCTCGGGACGTTCATCCAGGAATGGGCGCCGGACACGAAGCTGAACCTCGGCAAGCTGGGCAAGGGCACGGATTTCCGCCTGGACGCCACCGCGAAAGGTCCGCTGGACCGCCTGGCCGTGAAAGGCAATCTCAACTCCAACGCGGGCGCGGCCGACGTGGACCTCACCCTCCGGAACGTCCTCGACCGCAAGCGGAACATCGCCATCGACGGCGTCCTCCGCACCCGGGACCTGGACGCCGGCCGGATCGCTGGCATCAAGGAGCTGGGCCCCGTCACCCTGACGACCGGCGTGAACGCGACCCTGGCGCCGCGGAACCTCCAGGTCCGCATCGATTCCCTGCGCGTGGGGCGGCTGAACGCCCTGGGCTATGACTATACCGGCATCGTGGCGATGGGCACCTATTCGGACCAGGCCATCGACGGCCGCATCGTGTGCGACGACCCGAACCTGAACGCCCTCGTCCAGGGCAAGTTCGACCTGTCCCCCCGCACGCGGAACGCCGCCTACCAGTTCCTCGCCAATGTCGGCTATGCCGACCTCAACGCCCTGAACATCGACAAGCGGGGGCCCTCCAAGGTCTCCCTCCAGGCCGATGCGAACTTCATCCGCACGCGCGACCGGGACCTCCTGGGCGAGATCAACCTCCGGGACGTCCAACTGGAGAACGCGAACGGACGGCACCACATCGGCGACATCCGGGCCAGCGCGCACGCGAACGACGACATCCACCGGGTGCTGTTCGAGTCCGGCTTCGCCGAGGGCACCTTCGTCGGGGACGAGTCTCTGGTGGACATGGTCTCCGACCTCAAGGACCTGGTGGTCCGAAAGGAGCTCCCGTCCCTGCTGGAGAAGCCGGGCAAGCCCTGGAACGGAACGCCCTACGAGGTGAACTTCAAGTTCTTCGACACCCGCGAAGTGCTCGGATTCCTCGTCCCCGGCCTGTATATCGAGAAGAACTCCTCCCTGCGGCTCAAGGTGGGCGAAGACGGAAGCGTCGACGGAAACGTCACGTCCGGCCGCCTCGCCCTCGGCACCCGGTACCTGAAGGATTTCCGGATGGACTTCGACAACCGGAACAACGCGATCCGCGCGGACGTGACCGGTGGGGCCATCAACCTCGGCGGGATCGAACTGCGGGACAACCACATCGACCTGATGGCCGATGACGACCGCATCACCCTCAACTACACCTTCGACAACGAGGCCACGGAAGCCAGCAAGGCCGACCTCCGCTTCACGGGCGACCTCTCCCGCGACGCCGCGGGCCTGGCCGTCGTCGCCTCCGTGCTCCCCTCCTCCCTGTACTACCACGGCAACCGCTGGGTCCTGGATTCCGACGACGTCACTCTCCGGGACGGCGACCTCCGGGTGGACCGCTTCCGCCTCCGCAACGGTCGGCAGACCCTGGTCGTGGACGGCGGCCTGTCGCCGGACAAGACGGACACCCTCGCCATCCGGATGGAGCAGTTCGACATCTCCCTGCTGAACTCCCTCGTGATGAAGGGGAAGATGGACATCAAGGGACAGGCGACCGGACAGGCCAGCCTCGTCTCCCCGTCCAAGCCGTCGCTGGCCCTGCTCGCCAACATCGACTGCGATTCCACCTACCTGGCCGGGAGGCCGATGGGCACCTTGCAGGTGGGAAGCGTCTGGAACGAACCCGAAAAACGGTTCGACTTCCAGCTGAGGAACCTCCTGGACGGCGTCCGGAACTTCGACGTGGACGGCTACCTGCGTCCGAAAGACAAGGCCATCCGGGCCGACGCGACGCTCAACCGGCTGGACATGGGCTACGCCGCGCCGCTGCTCGCGGGGGTCTTCGACCGCTTCGAGGGCGCCCTGGACGGCAAGGTGAAGGTGGGCGGCACCCTGGACAAGCTGCAGATCGGAAGCGAAGGAATGCAGATCGTGGACGGCCTCCTGGGCGTCGAGTTCACCCGGGTTCCCTACCAGGTGTCCGGACCGGTTTCCGTGGACACGGAAGGGCTTCATTTCCAGCATGTAACCCTGGCGGACGGGCTCGAAGGCACGGGCACCGTCACGGGCAGCCTCAAGTTCGGAGGCTTCAAGGATATGCGGCTGGACACGCATCTGCAGTTCGAGCGGATGAAAGTGCTGGGCATCACCGACCGGAACGGTCCCATCTACGGCGACGTATACGGGACCGGCCGCGTGGACATCACCGGTCCTTTCGACGCGCTGGCCCTCAACATCGAAGCGCGGACGGTCAAGAGCGGCCACCTGCACATTCCGCTGCGGTCGGGCGGCGCGAAGGCCACCGGCGACCTGCTGGTGTTCAAGCAGCCGTATGTCGAGGAGGAGGAAGACCCGTACGAGCAGATGCTGCGCTCCACCCGCGCCAACAGCAAGAAGAAGACGCAGAGCGACCTGGACGTCCGGGTCCGCGTCCGTGCGACACCGTCCGTGACCGCCTATGTCGACATCGGCGAGAACACCCTGCAGGGCCTCGGGAACGGCCTCATCGACCTCCGGGTCCGCACGGGCAACAGCAGCCAGTTCACCATCAACGGAGACTACACCCTGTCCAGCGGCGAGTTCAAGTTCTCCGCCCTGGACGTGGTCACGCGCGAGTTCACCATCCGCGACGGCAGCAGCATCCGCTTCAACGGCGATGTGATGGACTCCGACCTGAACGTGACCGGCGTCTATTCGACCAAGGCCTCGATCTCCACCCTCCTGTCCAGCATGGCCTCGGCCGAATCGGCCCGCCGACAGGTGGACTGCCTCATCGACATCTCCGGCAAGCTGCGGAACCCGGAGATCAAGTTCGACATCGAGATCCCGCAGCTGGACCCGGGCACGGAAGGCCTGGTGACGAGCGCCCTGAACACCGAGGACAAGGTGATGAAGCAGTTCCTGTACCTGCTCATCGCGAACAGCTTCCTCCCCAACGAAGAGTCCGGCATCATCACGACCGGCGGCTCCAACATGCTCTATTCCAACATGACCGGCATCATGGCCGGCCAGCTGAACAGCATCTTCGAGCGGCTGCACATCCCGTTGGACCTGGGCCTGAACTACCAGCAGAACGCCTCCGGGCAGAACCTCTTCGACGTGGCCCTCTCCACCCAGCTGTTCAACAACCGGGTGATCGTGAACGGCACGATCGGCAACCGTCGGCTGTTCGGGACCACCACCGACGAGGTGGCGGGCGACCTGGACATCGACATCAAGCTGAACCCGCCGGGCACCCTCCGGTTGAACCTCTTCTCCCACTCGGCCGACCAGTACACGAGTTTCCTGGACAACAGCCAGCGCAACGGCGTGGGCGTCGCCTACCAGCGGGAGTTCAACAACCTCAAGCAGTTCTTCCGCGACCTGTTCCACCCCCGCCGGGAGCGGGAGGCGCTGGAATCGCTGCAGCCCGTCGAGCGGATCTCCCTGCAGATCGATTCCACCGGCAAGGCCCATTCCCTGGTTGAAACACCTGTCCATGAATAAAGGAAAGCTCTATCTGATTCCGTCCCCGCTCGGGGACAACGACCCGGCCGAAGTGCTTCCGGCGCCGGTCCTGGAACTCCTGCCCACGCTGGACTGCTTCGTGGTCGAGGAGGTCCGGACGGCCCGCCGGTTCCTGTCCCGCGCCGGCCTCAAGGGCCATATCGAGGGACTGGAGTTCCACGAGCTCAACGAGCATACGACCCCGGCGGAGATCGCGCCCCTCGGGCGCCTGTTCGACGGCGGCCGCAACGTGGGCCTCATCTCCGAGGCCGGCCTTCCCGCCGTGGCGGACCCCGGCGCCCAGCTGGTGGCCCTGTGCCACCGGGAAGGAATCGAGGTCGTGCCCCTGGTGGGCCCCTCGTCCCTGATGCTGGCCCTGATGGCCTCCGGACTCAACGGCCAGTCCTTCGCCTTCGCGGGCTACATCCCCGCGAAGGCCGAGGAGCGCCGCGCGGCCATCCGCCGGCTGGAGAAGCGGTCGGCCGCGGAGCGTCAGACGCAGATCATCATCGAGACGCCCTACCGGAACGACGCCCTCCTCACGGACCTCGCGGCCACCTGCTCCGGCAAGACGCTCATCACCGTCGCGGCGAACCTGATGCAGCCCGACGCCTTCATCCGCACCCTGCCGGCGTCCCGCTGGAAGGAGCATCCCGTCACCATCGGCAAAAGGCCGTGCGTATTCCTCCTCCTCGCATGAAAGTCGCCCTCACCACCCTCGGCTGCAAGCTGAACTATGCGGAAACGTCCACCTATGAGCGCGGATTCGTCGCCCACGGGCTGGAAGTGGTCCCCTGGAGCGCCGTGGCCGACGTCTATCTCATCAATACCTGCGCGGTGACGGAAACCGCGGAAAAGAAGTCCCGCAACCTGATGCGCCGGGCGCACAAGACGAACCCGGACGCCCTCGTCATCGTCACCGGCTGCTACGCCGAGCTCAAGAAGGAGAAACTCTACGACATCGAGGGCGTCTCCCGCGTATTCGGGGCTTCCGAGAAATCCCTGGTGGTGTCCGAGACCCTGTCGATGCTTTCGGGCGCAAAAGATTCCTTCGCTTCGCTCGGAATGACAAACGACGGTCATCCCGAGGAGGTCGAAGACCGACGAAGGGATCTCGTCGATACCCTCCCGGCGTACTCGTCCGGCGAGCGGACGCGGTCGTTCCTGAAGGTGCAGGACGGGTGCAACAACTTCTGCGCGTACTGCACCGTGCCGTTCGCCCGCGGCCGGAGCAGGAACATTCCCATCTGCGAGCTCGTGAAACAAGCGGAGCAGATCGCGGCGAAAGGCATCCACGAGGTGGTGCTGACGGGCGTGAACACGGGCGATTTCGGCCGCACGACGGGCGAATCCTTCCTGGACCTGCTGAAGGCCCTGGATGCGGTGGACGGCATCGACCGATACCGGATCTCGTCCATCGAACCGAACCTCATCACGGAGGAGATCGTGGACTGGATCGCCTCCGGCACCAAGTTCCAGCGGCATTTCCACATCCCGCTCCAGTCCGGCAGCGACACCTTGCTGAAGAAGGTCGGCCGCCGGTACGACACGGCCCTGTTCGCCTCCCGCATCGACTACATCCGTCAGGCGATGGAACGCCCCGGGGAGCCGAAGGTGTTCTTCGGCATCGACGTCATCGTCGGCCTGCCGGGCGAAACCGAGGAATTGTTCCTGGAGACATACCATTTCCTGAAGGACCGGATCAAGCCCGCGTTCCTGCACGTGTTCCCCTACTCCAAGCGTCCCGGCACCCGCGCCGCCGTGATGCCGGACCAGGTCCAGGACAGCGTGAAGACGGACCGCGTCGCGCGGCTCGAAGCCCTCTCGGACGAACTCCACGCCGCTTTCGTCGCGGCCAACAAGGGCCTTCCCGAACGCGTCCTGTGGGAATCCAGCGTCAAGGGCGGTATGATGTTCGGCTACACCGGCAACTACATCCGCGTCGAGAAGCCCTTCGACCCGGCGCTGGTGAACCAGTTGGAGAATATCGTGTTATGAGTGAAGTGAAGCTCACATTTCTGGGGACGGGGACCTCGCAGGGGATTCCGATCATCGGGTGCCAGTGTGCGGTGTGCCGGTCGACGGATGCGCACGACAAGCGGTTCCGGGCGGCGGCGTTCGTGGAGTACGAGGGGTTCCAGGTGCTCATCGACGCCGGTCCCGACTTTCGGATGCAGATGCTCGCGAAAGGGATCCGCCACCTGGACGCCATCCTGCTGACGCACAAGCACAAGGACCATACGGGCGGCCTGGACGACGTGCGGTCGTTCAACTATATCGACCGGAAGGCCGTGGAGATCTACTGCGAGCCGGAGGTGCTCAAGTCGCTGCGGAACGACTATGCCTATGCCTTCGCCGAGCACAAGTATCCCGGCGCCCCCGAATGGCACGTGCATATCATCGACGAGAAGCCTTTCCGCATCACCTCGCTGGAGAACACCGGCGACCTGGAATGGGTCCACGACGTCGGCTATTTCTACCGGCAGCCGGACGGGTCGCTCATCCCTTCGGACAATGCCGTCGTGCCTGCCTTGCCGGCCCTTTCCGGCCCGGACAGCGGGATTATCGACGGAGTCAAGTACTTGAATGTCATCCCCATCCGGGGCTTCCACGACCAGATGCCTGTGCTAGGGTTCCGGTTCGGGAACATCGCGTATATCACGGATATGAGTTCCCTGCCGGACAGCGAACTGGTTAAGTTGCAAGGGCTGGAGCACGTATCGCTGAACACGGTGGGCTACCACCCCCACCACTCGCATTTCTCGCTGGACCAGGCCCTGGAGCTGGCGGACCGCATCGGCGCGAAGCATACCTGGCTCACGCACCTGAGCCACGCGTTCCCCTCGCACGCCGCTTTCTGCGACGATCTCCGGCGCCTGTGCGCCGAGCGCGGCATCCGCTCCGACGTCCAGCCCGCCTTCGACGGCCTGACAGTCACGGCTCGGTAGCGAGCGTATCTTCCTGTCCGTCCCGGATGTATTCGATGGCACTGTCCAGCAGGAGCCAGATGGCGAAGGCCGCAAGGCCCAGGGTGACGACGATCTCGAACATGGCGCTTTCGTTTTTGGTTTCCAAGGGCAAAGGTAGCGCCCCATTGTGCCAAGTCACGGCACAGCAACCTTTTTTTGTCCATTTCCTTGAGTCGGGGAAAAAAAGCGTATCTTTGTATAATTTTTACAACCAACCATGAAAAGCATCAAGCATCTGATCCTCGGACTCGCCGCCCTCCTTCTCCTGGCGGCCTGCGGTCCTTCCCGTTACACGAATTCCAGCGTCAATCTGGCCTCCGTCCCGGAGTACGCCTTCATCGAGCCCTATTCCTACATCATCCTCTACGGTGACGACGGGAAAGGTTATTATAACGAAGAGTCTTCCGCCACGGCGACGAAAACGATCTCGAACATCATCAATTCCGAGCGGTTCCCCTTCTCCGACATGATCCCCGCCGACTACGACGGCGAGAACGCGGACATCAAGAACTGGATGCGGACCTTCCCGGATTTGGATCCGTCCAAGGCGGACCGTCTCCGCGTCCCCAAGTCCCTCCGCAAGATGCTGGACAAGAGCGGCCTCCGCTACGGCATCGTCATCTATTCCTACGGCTATGTCCAGACCAAGGCCGGCTATCAGCGGGAAAAGGTGGAGAAAGCGGCTTCCAAAGTCATCGACAAGGCGATCGAGAGCCTGACCGGCATCACCGGCCTGACCAATCCGTCCCAGAATTACTCCGTCAGCTCCCCGTACGGCAACGTCCTTTACTGCGCCGTCATCGACGGTGAGACGGACCGCGTCGTCCACTTCGTGAACGAGACCCCGACCTTCGCCTCCCACCCCACAGAAAACTCCTACGTCAGCGAACTCCTGCACAAACTCCTGAAAGAATTCGTGCGCTAAATCCTCGGCATAACGACAAAAAAAACCTCCTGGCGATTGTCCAGGAGGTTTTTATTGTGCGATGTCGCGCCGATTACCGGCCGTCCGCGAGGAAGGAGGCCTGGACCGGTCCCAGGCGCCGGTAGCCTTCCTCGTTCATATGGAGCTTGTCGCCCAGGTAGTAGAGGTCCACGTTGAACTCGTTGATTCCCTGCAGGTTGAACTGATCCAGAACCGGAATTCCGTAATAGACGCAGCAGGCCCTCTGGGCCTCGATGTAGTCCGCAAAGGTCTTGCCGGTCTTGTTGGGTTCCTTGGAGTTCGGATTGTGTCCCGCGTCGGCCCCGAAGAAACGGAGGGAGGTGAAGAAGTAGATCTCCGCCTTCGGATTCTTCTCCAGCAGGGTCTTGATGCAGTAGTTGATGCCGCCGCACTGGGTGGTCAGCTTCCGCGGGTCGTAATTGTCGTAGACGGTGTAGTCCTGCCAGGTGCCGCACTCGCGGCTGTTGTTGTAGTCGTTGGTCGACGCCCAGAGCACATACACGTCGTACACGCCGGCGTCGTCCACCTGCTTCTGGAGGGTGTAGCCCTGCTTGCTGGAGAAACCGGCCCCGCCCACGCCGTAGGTGGTCACCTCGGCGTTCAGGAGGTCCGCCCAGCACTGCTTCGCCGCGTCGGACTCGTTGTTCACGGACAAGGAGCCGCCGAAGACGGCGATGCGCTTGCCATAGTTCTTGTGGCCCTTGTACGGGCTGTCCTTGGCGATTTTGCGGTTCGGAACCAGGTGGTGCTTCTCCGGCTCGGGGCGCCGGTTGCGGAGCCACGCCTGCCCGGCTTCGGCATCGGCCTCCGCCAGGGCCTTGAGCTCCTCGCGGGCCGCGGCCACGTCCTCATTATAGGCCGCGCAGGCCTGCATCCGGGCATAGGTGGCCGATGCCAGAAGCTTGGACGCATCGACATCGCTCTGCCAATGGTAACCCGCGATCACGCGGCTCTGGCCCCACTCATAGCCGGCCTTGAGCAGCGTGTCCTGCCGTTCGGGATTCAGTTCCGCCAGGACCAGGGCCATGCCCCAGCCGCGGACCGTGTGCCCGGACGGATAGGATCCGCTCCGGCGGGAACCCTCCTCGCTCATGGGCATCAGCGTACCTTCCCGATAGAAGACATACGGGCGCAGGCGCATATACGCGGCCTTGGGGCCGCTGGCTCCGAGGCGGAAGGTGCGGATGCTTCGGTCCAACAGGTGCATCGTTTTCGGCGTGGTCTGGCGGGATAGTTTCCGGCCGAAGGCGCCGCTGAACAGCGCCGCCATGGAATCCACGTTGGTCGTCTCCTCCTTGATGGCGCGGAGGGCGCGCGCGCCGACCCGCTGGGTCTTGCCCCACCGGTACTGCGCCTCGTCATAGGCGAACTGGGGCGTCCCCTCCTCCGGAGGCGGCGGGAGGAACACGACCGCGTTGGGGATTTCTTTCTCGCTCAGGTACGGTTCCACCCGGGCGAACGGAAGCTGCTGCGCGGCAGCGTTCCACGCAAGGGACAGTCCTGCCACGAAGACGGCCGCGGATGTCAAGATTCTCTTGCCCATGGCTCTATCGCTTGTCGATGATGGTGGCGCCGGGATAATCGGCCTTGTTGAAAGTCACTTCCTCCTCGGTCACGTTGAACTTGAGGTTGCGCATCGTGACGGTGACCAGATCCACCTTGGCGCTCAGGCTCATCGGGTAGTAGGTATCCTTCGCGATGACGATTTCCATGTTCTTGGGATCGTCCTTGTTCGTGTTGAAGCGGTTCTTCTTGCACTTGATGGTCCAGGCCGAGGACGTTTCCTTGGCGATGGACACGTCATACCCTTCCGTGGCGCTCTGGAACATCTTCATGTTCTCCTCCTCGTCGGACTTCTTGGTCTTGTCCTGGTTCTCGATGGTGATGGTGTTCTCGCCGGCGTCATAGGTCCATTCCGTCTGGCCGTCCTGCCAGGTGACGAGCTTCTTTCCCATCATCTGCGCCTCCAGGCGCATCTTGTCTCCCAGGCTCCAGGCGTCGGAGGACATCGTGCCCAGGATGGGAATCTTGATGTCCATCGTCATCCGGAAGCCATTCGCCGCACTGACCTGTTCCATCGCGGCATCCATCCGGGCGACGATTTCTTCAGCGGTCTGCGCATAGGCCGCCACGACCAGGGTCAAGGCGGTCAGCAAAGCAAAGAATCTTTTCATAATCAACAGCATTGGTTCAATCACACAAATATAGCAAAAAATACAAAAAAAAGGCCGACCGCAAGGGTCAGCCTTTTGGAGAGATTCCGGATCAAGTCCGGAATGAGGGTTGAGTACTAGAGCTTCGGGCCGGCCTTGACGAGGGCCTTGCCGGCGCGGTTGGACTCGTACTTGTGGAAGTTCTTGATGAAGCGGCCGGCGAGATCCTTGGCCTTCTCCTCCCACACGGCGGGATCGGCGTAGGTGTCGCGAGGATCGAGGATGCCGGTGTCCACGCCTTCGAGCTGGGTGGGAACCTCGAAGTTGAAGTACGGGATCATCTTGGTCGGGGCCTTGTCGATGCTGCCGTTCAGGATGGCGTCGATGATGCCGCGGGTGTCACGGATGGAGATGCGCTTGCCGGTGC
>CAMVPS010000014.1:0-39141 GCA_947169405.1 uncultured Bacteroidales bacterium | reverse complement strand
TGTTCTTCTTCGCGTCCTCGTCGATGCCGGGCTGGGCCACGAAGAACTGGCTCCCAACCCTGTTCCAGGGCAGCCTGGGCATCCCGATGGAAAAAGCGGGCCCGATCGCGACGATCACGATCGCTTTCGCTTCCTTCATTGGCGTTCTTATCGGCGGTCCCCTGTCGGACCGTTGGGTAAAGAAGAACCTTAAGGGCCGCATTTATACCAGCGCCATCGGCCTGGGAATGATGGTGCCGGCCCTCGTGCTTGTGGGCCTGGGCCAGGGCTTGGTCGCCGCCGTCGCCGCGGGTCTCATCTTCGGCATTGGTTACGGCATGTTCGACACGAACAACATGCCTATCCTGTGCCAGTTCGTCCCGAGCCGCCTCCGCGCCACCGCCTATGGCTTCATGAATACGGTTGGTGTGGCGATGGGTGCCGTCTGCACGCAGGTCCTCGGCCGGATGCAGGACGGCGGCCACCTGGGCGCGGCCTTCGCCGTCCTGGGCGTCGTCACGGCTCTCGCCCTCCTCGTGGAACTCACCGTCTTAAAACCTGTTACCGATGACATGGC
The DNA here is from genome assembly GCA_947169405.1 of uncultured Bacteroidales bacterium. Taxonomy (GTDB): domain Bacteria; phylum Bacteroidota; class Bacteroidia; order Bacteroidales; family UBA932; genus Cryptobacteroides. The sequence goes on along the minus strand of CAMVPS010000014.1, from coordinate 38,585 downwards.
GTAGCATCCTCCCGGGCCTCCTGGCCCTGCTGGTCGTCGCGGCTCCGGCTGATGCCCGTCGGAAGCCGAAGGTGGAACCCAAGATCAAGGTTTCCTGTGTGGGAAACAGTATCACGTATGGGATGCGGTTGGATGACCGGGAGCGGGAAAGCTATCCGGCGCAGCTGCAGGCGCTGCTGGGCGACCGCTACGAGGTCGGAAACTTCGGCAAGTCGGGCGCGACGCTCCTGCGCCACGGCCACCGGCCGTATTTCGAGCAGGAGGAGTTCCGCCAGGCGATGGATTTCGCCGGAGATATCGTCGTGATCCATCTGGGAATCAACGATACGGACCCGCGCAATTGGCCCCATTACCAGGACGAGTTCGTGGAGGATTATCTCGCCCTCGTCGACAGCCTGAGGAGCGTCAATCCCCAGGCGCGGTTCCTGATTGCGCGGATGACGCCCATCGGCAGCACCCACAGCCGCTTCATCTCGGGCACGAAAACCTGGCACGGGCAGATCCAGGAGGCCATCGAGACGGTGGCCGAAGCCTCCGGGGCCGAGCTCATCGACTTTTACGAGCCGTTGTACCATTATCCGTGGATGTTTCCGGACGCCGTCCATCCGAATGCGGAAGGCGCCGGCATCCTCGCCAAAACCGTCTATAGCGGTATCACGGGCGATTACGGCGGCCTGCAGGTCTCGCCGATGTTCTCCGACCATATGGTTTTGCCCCGGGAGAAACCCTTCGTCATCCGGGGGAAGGCCGATGCGGGGGAATCGGTGCAAGTTGCGGTCGATGGTGCTGTTTATCAGGCGGTTGCCGATAATCGGGGCCGCTGGGGCGTTGAAGTGGCACCGCATCCGGCAGGGACGGGCTCGGTTCTCCGCATCGAGACGGCCAAGTCCTCGCTGGTGTACCGGGACGTCGCTTTCGGCGACATCTGGCTGTGCTCCGGCCAGTCCAACATGGAGTTCGAGGTCCGGCAGAGTTCCGACGCCGCGCCGCGGCCCGACGCCGGCCTGCGCCTGTATGACATGAAATGCAACTGGCGGACGGACAACGTGGCCTGGCCCGCCTCGGCGCTGGATTCCGTGAACCATCTGCAGTACTTTGCGCCTACGCGTTGGATGCCGGCCTCGGACGCGGCGATCGCCCGCTTCTCGGCCGTCGGCTACGCCTTCGGCCAGATGCTGCGGGACAGTCTGCAGGTTCCCATCGGCCTGATCTGCAACGCCGTAGGCGGTTCCACCACCGAAAGCTGGGTGGACCGCGAGACCCTCGAAACCCGCTATCCGGCCTTCCTCCGCGACTGGCTGCACAATGACCTGATCATGGAGTGGGCTCGCGGCCGTGCGGAGAAGAACCTCTCCAACCGGCCCTCCTCCGTTGAGGGTTACGGCATCGTCCCCACCCGCCACCCCTACGAGCCCTGCTACAACTTCGAGGCGGGCATCCTGCCATTGGACCATTATCCGATTACGGGCGTCATCTGGTACCAGGGCGAGTCCAATGCGGAAAGGGTGGAGGTTCACGAGGAACTCTTCCCGCTGCTGGTGGACTCCTGGCGGAACTACTTCTCTGTCATTCCGAGCGAAGCGAAGGAATCTCTCTTGCCCTTCTATTACGTCCAGCTCTCCTCCCTCGATCGCCCCTCCTGGCCCATTTTCCGCGATTCCCAGCGGCGCCTGCTCGAGTGCCGGCCGGGCCTCGGGATGGCCGTCACCTCCGACCTCGGCGACCTTTCGGACGTGCACTATCGGCAGAAGCGGCCTGTCGGCGAGCGCCTGGCGCTGCAGGCTCTGGAGAAGCACTACGGACACGCCGTGAAGGCCGATGGCCCTTTGGCGAAGGAAGCCGCCCGCGTCGGGCAGGACGTCTATGTCGACTTCTACCCGCAGGACGCCCTCCGTTCCGCGGACGGCGGCCCCATCGTCGGCTTCGAGGTTCAGGATGCCGCGGACGGGCTTTTCCACCCGGTCGCGGCCGAGGTCTCAGGCGGCCTGGTCCGCCTGGACTGCGCCGCGCTCCGCGCCCCCAAGGCCGTCCGCTACGCCTGGCAGCCCTACACCCGCGCCAACCTCGTGAACGCCACCGGCCTCCCCGCCTCCACCTTCCGCCTCCCGGTCCGTTGAGGCCCGTTGAGGCCCATTGAGGTCCGTGGCCGTCCGGCCGAAAACCACCAAGTGCTCGTACCGGTCCATCGACGGGACCTATACAAACGAAAACACCCCCAAAATGCCCGTACCGGTCCACCAGCGGGACCGGTACGGGCACTTGAGGTCTCAGGTATCGTGATTTCCGGAAGTCTCCCGCACCCAAGAACCGGACACCTTGGCAGAATTTTTGCTATCTTTGGCGGAAAACACTGAATGACTATGCGTAAATATCTCGTTATCCTCCTGGTGGCCCTGACCGCCGCCAGCTGCGCCACGCTCCGGGCGCCCGCCAAACTCGAGCGCTTCGTGGACCGCGTCGAACGCAACGCCGACCGCTACCGTCCCTACCAGTGGGACCGTGTGAACCGGCAGTATGAAGCCCTCCTCCGGGAGTACTCGGCCAATTATCGCATGTATTCCATCGCCGAGAAACAGCAGGCGATGGCCGCCATCGGCCGTTATCACGGCATCCTGGTGGACCACGGCATCAAGAAGGGAATCGGTTTCCTGGGCGGCCTGGGCGCCTACGCCGGCGGCCTGCTCGATCTGCTCAAGCAGGATGTGGGGGCGGTGTCCGACTTCCTCCAGAGCGTACTGGGGCTGAAGGGCGCCGAAGCCAACAAGTGGATGGACCAGCTTAAGAAGTACGCAGAGTAACGCGCCGGATGTTGCATCCGACGTAGTTGCCCAGCACGATCAGCGGGTAATACCACAGCAGCGCGGGGCTCCATTTCCAGGCGGCGACGATGTAGGTCACGTCCGCGATGGAATGGTAGAATCCGCACACGATGAACAAGGGGACGCCGAACAGGATCGGGAGGATGGACCCCTTGTTTTTGTATAGCCAGACGGCGATGTCGATGATGAGGCCGCAGCCGACGGCCCGCAGGAAGCTGCGCCAGGGGCCCTGGGCGATGCGCCCGGCGACCATGTCCTGCGCGCGCTCCACGGGGGCGCCGCCGAGGGAGAACACTAGCAGGCCCAGCAGGGCGCAGCCGATGATGTTGAAGAGCCAGATCCGTACCAAGGCCGGGATGTCGTTCGTGACACCGGCCTTTCCCGTATAGAGCGGAACGCCGAACAGCACTACGCACACGAGTCCGAACGCGAAGATCACGGCGCCCGGAATGCCTCCGAGCGCCAGGTAGCCGGTAGCCCCCAGGCCGATCAGGATGCCTGAGAAGAGAGATTCGCGGTTCATCGGGCCATCGCGTTTTCGACGTCGTCGGGGAAGATCGGGAGGCGCTGGGCGCCGAGCCGGCGGGCACCGTTCTCCGTCACGAGAACGTCGTCTTCCAGGCGGATGCCGCCGAAGTCGTAGTAGGATTCCAGCTTGTCGAAGTTCACGAAGCCCTTGCCGGTGCCTTCGCGCTTCCACTGCCCGATGAGGGCCGGGATGAAGTAGATGCCGGGCTCGTCGGTGATGACGTGGCCGGGCTGCAGGCGGCGGGCCATCCGGAGGCTGCCGAGACCCAGCTGCTTCGCGCGGGTCTGGTCCGGGTCGTAGCCCACCCAGTTCTCGTTCAGGTCCTCCATGTCGTGGACGTCCAGGCCCATGTTGTGGCCCAGGCCGTGCGGCTGGAAGAGGCCGGCGATGCCGAGGGCGACCATCTCGTCCAGGTCGCCGTGCACGAGGCCGAGGGCGGAGAGGCCCTCCAGCATCTTGCGGGCGGTCGCGAGGTGCACCTCCCGGTAAGTGATGCCAGGCTTTACGAGGCTGAAAGCCAGCTCGTTGCAGTCGCAGACGATCTGATAGACCTCACGCTGCTTCGGGGTGAACTTGCCGGAGGTGGGGTATGTGCGGGTGAAGTCGGAGGCGTAGTGCTCGTTGCTTTCCACGCCCGCGTCGATGACCATCAGCTTGCCCGGCTCGATGACCTTGTCATGGATATGGTTGTGCAGGGTTTCGCCGTGCTGGGTGAGGATGGTGGGGAAGGAGACGCCCCAGCCCTCGGCGAGGGCCACGCCTTCCATCTTGCCCACGATGTCCTGCTCGACGATGCCGAGGCGGATGCTGTCGCGGGCCACGGAATGCATCTTGAAACCCAGGTCGCACGCGGCGTCGATGGCGGCGATCTCCACCGGCTCCTTGATCAGGCGCATCGAGATGATGGCTTTCGTCAGGGGCTCGGAGACGCCCAGGTCGATGCGAGCGCGGCCGATCATCTCCATCAGCCGGAGCTTGTTGAAGTAGCGCGAAGGCGCGATGTAATGGACCTTCCGGCCGGCCTTGATGGCGGCCTTCACGGCCTTGTCCACCTGCGCGTACGGGGCGGAGTTGGCGACGCCCACGAGGGCCGCCTTGGACGCGACCGTGGGCTGCGGGCCCATCCAGATGATGTCGCCGATCTCGACGTCGTCGGCATAGATGGTCTCCTCGCCGCTGTCGATGTCCAGGATGGCGGCGTACATCGGGTCGTCCAGGCCCATATAGTAGAGCCAGGTGCTGTCCTGGCGCCATTTGTAGCAGTTGTCCTTGTACTGGGCCGGCGCTTCCGCGTTGCCCACGAGGAGAACGATTCCGCTCTCGCCCGCTCCGCGCATCTTCTCGAGGAGCGTCCGGCGGCGGTTCACATATACGTCTTTCGCAAACATATGGTAAGGTTTTTGTTTCCCACAAATATAATCAATATCTTCGCAAAGTGGAAACCTTTATCGCCATACTCGCCCTCCTGCTGGGCGTTATCGGCATTGTCGGAAGCATCGCCCCCGGCCTGCCCGGTCCGCCCCTGAGCTGGGTGGGCCTGCTGCTGATCTATATCTGGGGCGGCGGCACCGACGGCGCGGGCAACGAGATGTCCTTGACCTTCCTCCTCGTCTGGCTGGCGGTCACCATCGTCATCACCATCATCGACTATGTGGTCCCGGCATACTTCACGAAACTGACGGGCGGCTCCAAGGCCGGCGGCTGGGGCGCCATCATCGGCCTGTTCGCCGGCCTCATCGTCCCGCCCGTCGGAATGATCGTCGGCTCCCTCCTCGGCGCCTTCATCGCGGAGCTCGTCGTGGCGAACAAGGACACCGCCACCTCGCTCAAATCGGCCCTCGGCGCCTTCCTGGGCTTCCTCTTCGGCACCGGCGCGAAACTCGTCGCCGCCGGCCTGATGCTTTTCTACATATTCGTATACGCCTTTTAGGCCTGCCCGCGGGTACCCGCCTGCAGGTAACGTCCCGGAAACAGGGACGTCACTGGCATTGACGGCCATTTTTGCAGGTAACGTCCGAAAAAACGGGACGTCACCCGCACTTGCGGCCAGCAGGGAGATTTGTCCGGTGTCCGTATCGGTCCCGCTGATGGACCGGTACGGGCATTTTGATGGTGTTTGCCTTGTATAGGTCCCGTCGATGGACCGGTACGAGCACCTGGATGCAAGGGGCGCCCATCGCGGGAGGGGTGAACCGTGTCAGGCCTCCTGCGGGATTTCTTTTCCGCCGATGAAGACGCGGGAGACGCGGACGTTGTCGTCGAAGAGGACGATGTCCGCGTCGCAGCCGGGGGCGAGGCGGCCCTTGGCGGGGAGGCCGAGGATGCGGGCGGGGGTGGCGGTCATCATCCGGACGGCGTCCGGGATGCCGGCGGCGAGGCCCACGGAGCCCGCGATGGCGCGCGCCATCGTGCGGACGAGGCGGTCCGTCGTCGCGACGGAACCCGCGAGGCCACCGCGGTCCGGCCGCAGCGCCACACCGTTTTCCACGATGAACTTCAGTCCGTTTTCCAGACTGCCCTGGATGTATTCGCCGTCGGGCAGGCCGGTTGCGCGGATGGAGTCCGTGCAGAGGACCACGCGGTCCGGGCCTTTGAGGCGGTACACCATCCGGAGGAGATCGTCCGGCAGGTGGACGCCGTCAGCAATCACCTCGATGTCGAAGTCTTGCAGATAGCCGGCCTCCACGGCCCCGGCGTAGCGGCTGTAGCCGCGCTTGGACACCGTGGACATGGCGCAATAGAAGTGCGTCATCAGGGAATAGCCGTGGCGGAAGGCCTCTTCGCAAACGGCGCAGGAGGCGTCGGTATGGGCGACGGCGGCGACGATGCCGCGGCGCTGCAGTTCCTCGCCCAGCCCCATCGCGCCCTCCACTTCGGGCGCGGCGCTGATGCGGACGATTTCGGGATAGGCCTCCAGCAGCGGAAGATAGTTCTCCGGCAGGGGAAGCTTCAGCAGCGCTGCGTCCTGCGCCCCCGCCTTGGCCGCGGAGAAGAACGGCCCTTCGAAATGAAGCCCCAGGAACTGCGCCCCGCCGGTATTCAGCGGCAGCGCTTCACGATAGGCGCGCACGGCCCGTTCATAGTCCGCGAAGGAGGCCGTCGCCAGGGACGGGGCCATCGCCGTGGTTCCGTGCAGGGCATGCTGCCGGGCAGGTTCCAGATAAGCCTCTACGGTCCCGTCCAGGAAGTCGTGCCCCCAGCCGCCATGGACATGCAGGTCGATGAATCCCGGGGAGACAAACTGGCCCCCGGCATCGACCCGGAGCCCTTCCGGCGCGTCAGCCTCGGGGATGATGGCATCGATCCGGCCGTCCCGGACCACCAGCGCGAGCCCGGTCCGGACACCTTCGGGCAGCAGGAACCGCCCGCCTGTGAAAACGAGTGTCATTATTCCTTGACTTTCAGGACTTCGCCGGCCTCACGGGCGACGGTTTCTTTCCAAAGCTCGGTGTACCCCGGCTGCTCGACCTTGGCAGGCTGGCCCTGAGTGTATTCGGAGTGCTGGAAGGAGCCGTCCTCGTTCTGCGGCTTCACGTTGCCGTCGATGAACTTGACGAGGAGTTCCTCTTCCAGGGCCACCCAGGCGTCGAACTGGTCCTGCGCCGTCCGGACGGAGTAGTCCGTGACGTAGCGCGCCACCTTGGCGAACGGCTTGCGGGACACCATCACGTCGCGCTTGGAGGACATCTTGTCCTGCAGCTTGACCGCGATCTGGTTGTACAGCACCACGGCGGCGCTGTCCACGCTGTGCGTCTTGCGCTCCATCTGCTCGGTCTCGAACGCGTCGATCTTCTTCCGCACGTGCGGGGCCATGATGTTGTACATCTTGTAGCAGGCGTTCGAGATGCGGTTGTTCATCCAGAAGGATGCGGTGGGAGAGTAGTGAAGCAGGTCGCCGTTGCCCACGCGGAAGCATTCCGGGACCTTGGTGATGGAGGTGTAAATCGGTGTCACATAGGAAGTTGCCGCATCGTCCGTGCCGAACCAAAGGATGCCGCCCACCTCGTCGGGGACGTAGTCGCGGGCCTGGCCCACCATCCAGAAGCCGGTCTGCTGGGTGGCGATGGCGCGCTCGTTGAGGTAGGTGCCGCCCTCGGCCTTGTACTCCATCGGGCGCCAGCGGTAGGGCAGGGCGTTGCCGCCCGCGCCGATGTCCTGCGTCATGTCCATCGGCGTGCCCTCATAGTGGTCGCGCATCACGTCGGCCACCGCCTTCACGGTGACTTTTTCCCGCGGGTAGATGAACAGGGGCAGGTCGCCGTCCAGGTTGTAGCCCATCGCGTAGTCCAGGAAGTCGGACGCGTCGCGAGTGACGGCCTTCCCTTGGGCGTCATAGTAGGAGAACCAGCCGCTGGAAAGAATGTTGAAGGCGCTCCAGACACGGGCGTCGCAGCCGCGGACGGTGCCGAAGTCCGCCGGCCCGTAGGCCTTCTTGAAGCTGAACTCCTCGTCGGCGCCGTCGAAATAGCCCTTGCGGCGGGCGAAGGAGATGACGTCCTTGGCATAGAGGCAGTTGTCCGGGTCGTTCAGGGGGAAGGCGCCGATGCGGGCCTGGTTGGCGTGGGCGCAGATGGCGCCGTCCGGCACGCGGAGGGCGACCCACACGATGCCCTTGTCGGCGTTGACCCCGTTCCGGATGTTCGTCCCCTTGCCGATGAGCTCCATGATCCAGGCCTCGTTCTTGTCGGCGACGGAGAAGGTCTCGCCCTCGGAGGCGTAGCCGTATTCATTCGCGAGGTCCACGATGATGGAAATGGCTTCCCGGGCGGTGGAGGCCCGCTGCAGGGCGATGTAGATGAGGGAGCCGTAGTCGATGCGGCCCCGGCGGTCCATCAGTTCCTCGCGGCCGCCCCAGGTGGTCTCGGTGATGATGACCTGCTTCTCGTTCATGTTGCCCACGGTCTGGAACGTATGGGGGACCTGGTCGATGTCGCCGAGGTACTTTCCGCTGTCCCAGTCATACACCTTGAGCATCGACCCGGCCTTCCAGTCCGCGGCGGGATGGTAGTACAGCTCGCCGAACAGGTAGTGGGAGTCCGCCGCGTAGGTGACCAGGGTGGAGCCGTCCTTGCTGGCGCCCTTGGTGATGATGACATTCGTGCAAGTATTGCCTTCCAGCGCGGGAATCAGGAAAAAAAGCGCGGAAAGAAGGAGAGTCAGGTGCGGTTTATGCATCGTATTTGGGGGTTTGTTCAATTATTGTTAATTTTGCCTGCTTGCAAGCATTTGCAAATTTATGAAAATTTATCAAGGGATGAAACACATATGGATCCTGGCGGCGGCCCTCCTCCTCGTAGGTCCCGTCGCCCTGCGCGCCCAGAACCAGGGGCCCCAGACGGACGAGCAGCGGGAGAAGCAGCTGCTGGAGTTCATCGACAAGGAAGTCAAGCGCCTGTCGGACCAGCTCCAGCTCGAATACTGGCAGGAGTTCTACGTGGACTCCACCCTCACCCACGACTATCACGCCCTCCAGGAGGAGCTGGAAGAGCTTCAGAAGACGAAGGTCGGCAACGCCGACATCTACCAGAGCGTGCAGGACAAGTGGATGCAGCAGATCGACGACTCCTACCACCGTTTCTTCAACGAGGAGCAGTGGAAGAAATACTGGAAATCCACCGGCCAGCGCAACCAGAAAGCCCGCGACAAGCGCAAGGCCAAGGCGGAAAAAGCCTCGGCCGAGCTCAAAAACGCGGGAAAATAGTTATCTTTGCGGGATTTTAGACGAAAACAAGGTATGAAAGAAGCGATCGAACAGATCCAGAAAGAGCTGGCCGAACTCAAGGCCGCCTCGCAGAAAGAAGTGGAGGACGCCCGCGTCCGTCTGCTGGGAAAGAAAGGATCCATCACCGCGCTGATGGAGGAGTTCCGCACCATCGCCCCGGAACTCAAGCGCGAATACGGCCAGAAGCTCAACGAGCTCAAGAAGGCCGCCACCGCCAAGATCGAGGAACTCAAGGAGCAGGCTGCGGCCGCCGCCGTGGAGCTGGCGCCGAAGCAGGACCTTTCGATGCCGGGCGACCCCTTCGAGCTGGGTTCCCGCCATCCCGTCTCCATCGTCCGCCAGGAAATCGTGGACATCTTCCGCAAGTTCGGCTACGACGTGGCCGAAGGCCCGGAGATCGAGGACGACTGGCACGTGTTCGAGGCGCTCAACTTCCCGCCGAACCACCCCGCCCGTGAGATGCAGGACACTTTCTTCGTGTCCAACGGCCACCTGAATCCGCTCCTTCTCCGCACCCACACCTCTTCCGTGCAGGTGCGCACGATGGAATCCCAGCCCCTGCCGATCCGCGTGATCTGCCCGGGCCGCGTGTTCCGCAACGAGGCCATCAGCGCCCGCGCGCACTGCATCTTCCACCAGGTGGAGGGCCTCTATATCGACAAGAACGTCACCTTCGCGGACCTCAAGCAGGCCATCCTCCTGTTCGCCCGTGAAATGTTCGGCCCGGACACGCAGATCCGGATGCGTCCTTCCTACTTCCCGTTCACCGAACCCTCCGCGGAGGTGGACGTGAGCTGCAACATCTGCCACGGCAAGGGCTGCAACATCTGCAAGGGCACCGGCTGGCTGGAGATCATGGGCTGCGGCATGGTGGACCCGAACGTCCTCGAGGCCAGCGGCATCGACTCCAAGGTCTACAGCGGCTTCGCCTTCGGCATGGGCGTCGAGCGCATCGCGATGCTCAAGTGGCAGGTCAACGACCTCCGCCACTACTTCGAGAACGACATGCGCTTCCTGAAGGAGTTCGCTACCGCGACGGAAGTCTAGGTTTCCCGGGTAATCGACATTGAATGATTCCCTCGTCCCATTTGGCGGGACGGGGGAATCATATAATAAGATTCATTAAAAAGACCCCTGAAACAACACAAGTTATCAACAGTGTGGGATGTTTCAGGGGGTTTTCGTGTAACTTGTAAAGAAAAATTTGCGGGTATGTCATTTATAAGTTACATTTGTGATGGAAAATAAAAAACGGGAAGTCGTTGTTTATAAGGACTACTTTTTGACCTTTTTCGCCCAGCAGGAGCGGAAGGTGCAAGATAAGATCATTAAGATTCTCGATATCATAGAACAATTGGAACGGATTCCGGAATCTTACTTGAAGTATATTGTCGAGACAGATGGATTATATGAGATCAGGGTACAGCTCGGAAATAGAATCTTCCGGATATTCTGTTTTTTTGACGGGAACCGAGTCGTCGTGCTGCTTACCGGTTTCTTGAAGAAGGAACAGAAAACACCGCAAAATGAAATACAAAAAGCGCTGAGGCTGAAAAAGGCGTACTATGACGAAAAAAAGGATTGAGATGGAACTGACGACATTAGATCAGGTTAAACACCAGTTTTACGGGCCGGAAGGGACTCCGGAACGGGATCGAATCGAGAACGAGCTTCACGCGCTGCGCGTCGGTTTGAAAATCCGGACGGCTCGCGAAAAGCAGTGTATGACACAGGAAGAGCTGGCACGCAGGGTCGGCAAAAAGCGAAGTTTCATTTCCAAAGTCGAAAACGACGGAGGAAACATTACGCTGAAAACCTTATATGAAATCGTGGAACAGGGTTTAGGGTGTCGGTTAAGTATCGACCTGATATGACTTCCCTGCAAGATTATGTGCAAAACAGCCCCGTTTTGCACATTTTTTGTCGTTTGAGGGGTATGAGACACTTCATTTTGCTTTTGCTGGCCGTGGTGACGGTCACGGCCTGCGGCACGTCCCGCCGGGTATCGGCGGTGGACGGGACGCCGTCCTGGGAAGGCCGGAGCACGGAGGAAATCCTGCGGGCGATGGGGGATCCGGACCGCATCGACCCCGACGGGAAGGGCGGCAGCATCCTGGTGTACGAGTCCGCCCCGGACTACAGCAGCCCGGAGTATGACATCCTGGCTCCGGAGGCGGAAGCCCGGACGCGGAGATATGCCCATTTCTACCTGGACGACGAAGGCCGCTGCTACCGGGTGGACACGAACCGGCCCCTGCCTGTTCCGTCCCGCTTTTTCCATACCGGTGTCGCGGTCGAATTCTGGTTGGATCTCCTCTGGTCCATCCCCCTTCTCACCCTCATCGCCCTCCTCTGACGTTCTGTACACTGTAAAAAACGTCCATTGGACGTTTTTTACAGTGTAATGGACAATTCTTTCAAAGAGTTGTCCGTTTTTTCGTACCTTTGGACAGCACTAAAACCACTTGCCATGCGACTCCGTCATCCTTTCAGCGTTGTCTTCCTGCTGTCCGTTTCCCTCATCCTGCTGACCGCCTGCGGCGCCCGGAAAACCATCCGCACCGTCGCGGAAGTCCGGGTCGAAGCCCCGGAGGGCACGGCGCCCGTGCTGCCGTACCAGGTCTGGGTCACCTATGCGGACCGTTCCGGCGAATGGCGCCAGGTGAAGTGGACGAACTCGCTCCGGGAGACCGAGGAAGAGGAAGCGGCCCAGCCGGTGGGATCGACCTATACCGTCCAGGGCTATGTCCTGGGGGACAACTCTTCGGAGAACGGATATCCGGTGGAGGCACAGGTGACGGTGGTGGCGGGGAAACCCGCCGCGCCGGCCCAGGAGCCGGTCGCCCGGCCGCTGCCGCTCGGAAGCGTCCGGCTCATCGGCGACAACCGGCTCACCGCCAACCGCGACCTGGACGTGCAGAATCTTCTCTCGCTGGACATCACCCAGCAGCTGTATAACTATCGCGACACCTATGGCCTGTCCACGGAGGGCTACACTGTGGCCGACGGCTGGGATTCCCCGACCACGAAGCTCAAGGGCCACGGAACGGGCCATTACATGTCCGCCCTCGCCTTCGCCTTCGCGGGCACGGACGATCCGGCCCTCAAGGATGAAATCCGCAGCCGCATCCGCCGGATGGTGGACGAGCTGCGCGCCTGCCAGGAGCTGACGTTCGTCTGGGACAAGAAGCTGGGCCGGTACCGCGAGGCGCGGGACCTTGTCCCGGAGGCCGAGTTCGCCAAGCTGGAAGGCACCTGGGCGGCGTTCGACAAGTACAAGAAGGACTGCCGGAGCTATGGGTACGGCTATCTTAACGCCATCCCGGCGCAGCATCCGGTCCTCATTGAAAAATATGCCCCCTACAACAATGAGAAGGGGGTTTGGGCTCCCTATTATACCATCCACAAGCAGCTGGCCGGCCTCGTGGACATCGCCACGAACATCGACGACCAGGAGATCGCCGCTAAGGCCCTCCTGATTGCGAAAGACATGGGCCTTTGGGTCTGGAACCGGTTGCATTACCGCACGTACGTGAAGATGGACGGAGACAAGGCGGAGCGCCAGGCCCGGCCCGGCAACCGCTACGAGATGTGGAACATGTACATCGCCGGCGAAGTGGGCGGCATGCAGGAAGTCCTTTCCCGGCTGGCCGGCATGGTCGCCGATCCGGAGGAGAAAGCGCATCTCGTGGAGGCTGCGGGCTGCTTCGACTCGCCCGCATTCTACGACCCGCTCTCCAAGAACATCGACGACATCCGCACCCGCCACGCGAACCAGCACATCCCCATGATCGTGGGCGCGCTGAACCTGTACCGGGCGGGCGGGAATCCCTACTATTATCAGATTGCCAGCAACTTCTGGAACCTGGTCCAGGGCCGGTACGCCTATGCGATGGGCGGCGTCGGCAACGGCGAGATGTTCCGCCAGCCCTACTCCCAGATGCTGTCGATGAACACCAGCGTCCAGTCCGATCGGCACCGGAACCTCTTCCCGAACCCGGACATCAACGAGACCTGCTGCGCCTACAACCTCGCGAAGCTCACCAAGGACCTGAACGGGTATAATCCGGACGACGCGCGGTATATGGACTATTACGAGCGGGTGCTTTACAACCAGCTCGTGGGTTCGGTTAATCCGCACGAGTATGGCGTGTGCTACCAGTACGCTGTGGGCATGAACGCGACGAAGCCGTTCGGCAGCCCGACTCCGCAGGAGACCTGCTGCGGCGGCACGGGCGCGGAGAACCACGTCAAATACCAGGAGGCGGCCTACTTCGTCTCCGACAACACCCTCTGGGTGGGCCTGTACCTGCCTACGGTGGCGAATTGGGACGAGAAGGGCGTCACCCTGCGCCAGGAATGCGCCTGGCCGGCGGAATCCTCCGTGATCACTGTGGAAAAGGGCGGCACCTTCGCGATGAAACTGCGTGTCCCGTACTGGGCCACGGAAGGGTTCGGCGTGAAGGTCAATGGCCGTAAGCTCAAGGCCGATTATCAGCCCTGCTCCTATGTGGAGATTCCCGAGCGGGAGTGGAAGGCCGGTGACAAGGTGGAGGTGACGATGCCGTTCACCAAGCACTTGAACTTCGGTCCGGACAAGATGGACCTGGCCGCGACGGGCGTGAACGAGGCCCGCACGCCATTCGACCCGATGTGGGAAGGCGTCGTGATGTACGGTCCGCTGGTGATGGCCACGCCGGACATCACCGTGTGGGAGCAGGCGGAGTTCGACCTGGATCCCGATCTGAGCGACATCGTCCTGAAAGGACATACGACGGATGCCGGCACGGACGGCAACGTCTATACGCTCACCCTCGGGGACAAGACCTTCTATCCCGACTATTACATGACGGACCACAGCACGCACTATCTGCGCCTGAACGTCCTGAATGAAGGCAAGAAAGTGAAGAAGGGCAGCGGCGTGGACAAGACGTACCTGGACCAGGCGATCCGCATCGCCCGCTCCCGCGTGGAGGCGCAGGATGCTTGGAACGCCCTGGAGACCAAGGTCCCCGCTTTCGCCCCGTGGGCCCCGAACGGCTATGCCCGGATGCTGGAGCAGCTGGCGGCGGCCGAGGCGGTGAACGCCGCGGAGCCCCGCGCGCTCAGCCAGGAGGACGTCACGAAGGCCACGTCGGCCCTGAACGCCGCCATCAACACGATGCGTCCCGGCAACCTGGCCGAGCCGGAGGACCTGGACGCCCTGCTGCGCCTGGTCGTCGAGACCAAGGAAATCCCGAACAAGAGCACCAAGCTCCGCGAAGCCATCGACTTCGCCGACATGGTGATCCAGTATGTCAACGACGGCTCCGGCACGAAGGACCTGATCGACCGTGCCCGGACCCGCCTGGAAGAAGCCCTGAAAACCTTATAATTCCCCATACCATGACCGGAAAGCTGTTTTTCCCGCTCGTCGGCCTGCTCGCCGCTGCTACCCTTGCCGCCCAGCCCGCTTCGGGTGGCTATCCCATCGACCCCGTCCCCTTCACCAGCGTGAAGGTGACCCCGGATTCCTTCTGGGGACAGCGTCTGAAGGCCTCCCGTGAGGTCACCATCCCGCTGGCCTTCTCCAAATGCGAGAGCGAAGGACGGTACGAGAACTTCGTGAAAGCGGAAAAACAGATGCATTCCCCGGTGAACCTCGGGTATGAGGTGAAAGGGTACTCCTTTGACGATACCGACGTGTACAAGACCATCGAAGGTGCCTCGTACGTTCTCCAGACCTATCCGGACAAGAAACTGGAAGCTTACATCGACAGCGTCCTCGTGATTGTCGCGGCGGCCCAGGAACCGGACGGCTACCTCTACACGGCCCGGACGATGAACCCGGAGCATCCGCACGAGTGGGCGGGCGACAAGCGCTGGGTGAACGACGAGGAACTGAGCCACGAGCTGTATAACCTCGGGCACATGGTGGAGGGCGCCGTCGCGCACTGGCAGGCCACCGGCAAGCGCAACTTCCTGGACATCGCCATCCGCTATGCGGATTGCGTCGTCCGTGAAGTGGGCGCCCGCCCGGGCCAGGCCCGCGTCATTCCCGGCCACCAGATTGCGGAAATGGCCCTCGCGAAGCTGTACCTCGCGACCGGCGAGAAGAAGTACCTGGACGAAGCGAAGTTCTTCCTGGACGAGCGTGGCAAAACGGGCCACAACGACCCGTACAACCAGTCGCACGTGCCGGTCCTGGAGCAGGACGAGGCTGTAGGCCACGCCGTCCGCGCGGCCTACATGTACGCCGGCATGGCGGATGTGGCCGCCCTCACCGGCGACCAGGGCTACATCGACGCCATCGACCGGATCTGGGAGAACATCGTCTCCAAGAAGCTCTATATCACCGGCGGTATCGGCGCCACGAACAACGGCGAGGCGTTCGGCGAGAACTACCAGCTCCCGAACATGAGCGCCTACTGCGAGACCTGCGCCGCCATCGGCAATGTGTATGTCAACTACCGGATGTTCCTCTTGCACGGCGATGCAAAATACTACGACGTGCTGGAGCGCACCCTGTATAACGGCCTCATCAGCGGCGTATCCCTGGAAGGCAACGGGTTCTTCTATCCCAATCCGCTGGAGTCCATCGGGCAGCATCAGCGCCAGGCCTGGTTCGGCTGCGCCTGCTGCCCCTCCAACATCTGCCGCTTCATCCCGTCCGTCCCCGGCTATGTGTATGCCGTGAAGGACAACGCGCTCTATGTCAATCTGTTCATGCCCAATACGATGACGCAGAAGGTCGCCGGCAAGGACGTCACCCTGACCCAGAAGACGGGCTATCCGTACGGCGGCGACATCGAAATCACGGTCGACAAGACGGCGCTCAAGAAAGAGATGGCGCTCAAGGTCCGCATCCCCGGCTGGGTCCGCGGCGATGTGGTTCCTTCCGACCTGTATTCCTATGTGGACGGGAAGCATCCCGGCTATACCGTGGCGGTCAACGGCGTTCCCGTGGAAAGCGCCCTTGAGCAGGGGTATTTCACCATCACCCGCAAGTGGAAGAAGGGCGACAAGGTCATCGTCCATTTCGACCTGGAACCCCGCGTCGTGAAGGCTCATTCCGAGGTGAAGGCCGATGTCGGCCGCATCGCCATCGAGCGCGGTCCCGTGGTTTACTGCGCCGAATGGCCGGACAATCCGGGCTTCTCCGTCCGGAGCGTCCTGATGAACCAGGAGCCGCAGTTCACCGTGAAGCATTCGGACGACCTGTTCGGTCTCGACAAGATCGCGACGAAGGCGCAGACCCTTTCCTTCGGCAAGGACGGCCGTTTGGAGGTGAAGGACGTGGACCTGACCCTCATTCCGTACTACGCCTGGTGCCACCGGGGCAGCGGCGAGATGGCGGTGTGGCTGCCGCAGGACCTCCGCGCCACCAAGCCTTCGAAACCGGCCACCATCGCCTCCACTTCCAAGATCGGCGCCTCCACTCCGGCCCGTTCCATCAGCGCAGTCAACGACCAGCTGGTTCCCGGGGACGAATCCTCTCCCTACTACCACTGGTGGCCCAAGCAGGGCGGCACCGAGTGGATCACCTATGACTTCGCCGCGCCGGCGACCGTGTCCCGCAGCTCCGTCTGGTGGTTCGACGACCAGCCCTGGGGTGGCTGCTCCGTGCCCAAGGCCTGGCGCATCAGCTACAAGGACGCGTCCGGCAACTGGGTTCCGGTGGAGGATCCTTCCGGCTATCCGCTCCGCAAGGGCGCGGCCTGCGAAGTCCGGTTCAAGCCGGTGACCACCTCGGCCGTGAGACTGGAAGTGGACCTTCCCGCGGAACTCTCCGCGGGACTCTATGAATGGGACGTGAAATGAGAAAGGGGCTGACGCTCTGTTTGTCCGTACTCTTTTCCATCACCCTCCCCGCCCAGCCGCGGGGAGCGACTCTGGTGGTGGACGAGACGGCGGCGGGAATTCCCGTCCAGCCCACGATGTACGGCATCTTCCTGGAAGATATCAATTTCGCCGCGGAACGGACGTTCGCCGTGTACAGATTCCACAGGAAATGAACGGGTCCTGGCTCAAATACGGTCTTGTGGTCCTCGCTCTTCTCGCCGCCGCCTGCGGCAAGGATGTCATCGAGGAGAAGGCAGGTCCGCCAGTCCCCGCGGTAGTGACGTTCACGGCGCC
Source organism: uncultured Bacteroidales bacterium (assembly GCA_947169405.1). Lineage (GTDB taxonomy): Bacteria > Bacteroidota > Bacteroidia > Bacteroidales > UBA932 > Cryptobacteroides. The sequence goes on along the minus strand of CAMVPS010000014.1, from coordinate 21,400 downwards.
GGTGATTTCCCATCTCGATATCACGACCGACGGCGGCGTTGCGGTGAACTCCAAGGACCCCGCCCAATACCGCCCCTGCACCGTCAAGGTGTCCGGGGAAGAGAAGGACTATGCGATGGAAGCCCGGGGTAAAATCCGCGGTCGGGGCAATTCCACGTGGAACTGGTATCCCAAGAAACCGTACCGGATCAAGCTGGACGTTTCGTCTCCCTTCCTGGGGATGGCCCCGAACAAGGACTGGGTGCTTCTGGCCGACTATCGGGACGTCACCCACATGATGAACCTCGTGGGCTTCTATCTTGCGCAGGAGCTGGGACTTCCGTTTGCCAATCATGTCCGTTACGCCACGGTTACGCTGAACGGGGAGGACCTGGGCCTGTATATGGTCACCGAGCAGGTGGAGGAGGGCGGCCACCGGGTGCAGCTGGATCCGAAGGAAGGCATCCTGCTGGCCCTGGACATCAACGACGGGCCGGACGACCGGCCCCGCGCCACCGACAACTTCTTCTCGAACGTCTTCTGGATGGCCGCGGCCGTGAAATATCCCGAGGACGCCACGAAAGCGGACCGGAACCGGGTCCGGGAGGAATTCGCGTTCCTGGAGCGCGCCATCGAATCGGAAGACTGGGCGGCGGTGAAGCAGGAACTGGACGTGGAGTCCATGGCGAAGTACATCCTGATCCAGGAGATCATCTCCAACGTGGAGATGGACAATTACCCCAGCATGCGCAGCGGTTTCATCCACCGCCATGACGACAGTTCCCGCTGGGTCATGGGCCCGCTCTGGGACTGTGACGGCGGTTTCAACTACAACTGGAGTGACATGTACGACAGCCGGGGCCGGGGCCATACCTATTTCGAGAGTTACCGCACGCTGATCTTCGGTAGCGACCCGTACTACCGGACCGGCGCCTACGGCAGCACCCCGTCGGACTTTTTCTGCTGCCTGTTCGGCATGCCCGAATTCGTCCGGCTCATCCGGCAGCTTTGGATCGACAACCAGGCGTCCCTGCTGTCGGGCCTGTTGGACTGCCTGGCCGAGACGGAAACCCTGATCGGGACGGCGGCGCAGGCCGACATGGACCGCTGGGGAATCGACCGCTATGTCCATGCCGAGGAGTACCGCAAACTCCGCGCCTGGCTCACCAACCGGTTCCGTTATCTGGACGGCGTGATCCGGAACTATCCCATCCACCCTTAGCAATTTCGATCCTATGAAACCCAAAGCCTTGTTGACCGCGCTCCTATGCGCTCTTGCGCTCATCTCCTGCGGCGGAAACAAAGAAGCGTCCTACCGGATGGATTATACGGTGGCGCTGGATACGGCCGGCCACTATCTGCTCGTGGACCTGGACCTGTCGGGAATCTCCGGCCGCGTAACGCTCAACATGCCCCGATGGACCCCGGGATACTATGAGATGCTGGATTTTCCGAAGCACCTGTGCGATTTCGCCGCTTCCGATGCGGCCGGAAGCGCGGTTGCCTGGGAAAAAAGCGGGATGAACCGATGGATCGTCACGGTCCCTGCCGATGGCAAGGCGCACGTATCCTACCGGATCTATGCCAATCGGAGGGACGTGGGTTCCAGCCGGGTGGACGGCCGCATCGCCTTCGTTTCCCCGGCGGGCGTTTTCATGCATGTGGACGGGGACCTGCCGCATCCGGTCCGCGTGCGCTTCGACCTTCCCGGCGGTTGGGAGAAGATCTCTTCCGGCCTCCTTCCCGTGGACGGGACCACCGATACTTTCCAGGCCGATGACTTCGACCGGCTGTACGACAGCCCGTTCCTCCTGGGCAATTACTACACCTGTGATTTCGAGCACGAAGGCCACCCTTATCGTTTTGCCATCGAAACGCCCGAGGGAATCGAGGAGAGCGGCTTCCGGGAGGATTTCTGCCAGATCGTGAACGCAGCGACGCGGCTCATGGGTGAAGTCCCTTACGACAACTACTGCCTCATCCATATGGGAGCGGGCGGCGGCGGGCTCGAGCACTGGAATTCCCAGGCCTGCTATACGGACGGCACCTACCGCTTCGCGGACCGCGGCCGGCAGGTCTCCTTCCTGGCTTTCACTGCGCACGAGTATTTCCACCTGTATAATGTGAAATGCATCCGTCCGGCGGAGCTTTGGCCATTCAACTATGATACGGAGGCCGTGACGCCCATGCTCTGGGTGAGCGAGGGGCTTACCTGCTACTATGAGTTCCGCCTCCTGCGGACCGCGGGGGTGGCCACGCCGGAAGAGGCGCTCCGCCAGCTTTCCGGATACTTTTCCTACTATGCTCCCTACGAAGGCCAGAACCATATGAGCCTCCGCCAGAGCAGCTATGACATCTGGCTCAACTTCATGAGCGAGGACGAGAACGAGCGCGACGTGAGGATCAACTACTATTTCAAGGGACCTGTGGTGGGCCTGTTGATGGATATCGACATCCGGCGCCGGACGGGACAGGAGAAGTCCCTGGACGATGTGATGCGCGGCCTGTACAACCGCTATTACAAGGAACTGCGGCGGGGATTCACGGAGGAAGAGTTCTGGCAGGAGGTTGAAAAGGCCTATTGTGGCCCCGTCCCCCATCTCCGCGCCCTCGTGGATACGGCCGGAGCGATCGACTATGACGCCTATCTCCAGGATGCCGGCTTATTCGTGGACACGGAATCCTGGGCCATCCGCCGGGTGGAGAACCCGACGCCCGCCCAGGCGGCTTTCCTGGAGAGCCTGGACCTGATTTAAGCCTCGTCGCTCAGTTGCGTCCAGTCGTGCGGCGTCACGCCGAACTGGGCGTAGAAGCTCTTCGAGAAATAGCTGGGGGAAGAGAAGCCGGTCATATAGCAGATCTCCCCGATGGAATGGCGGCCCTCCGAAAGGAGTTTGGCCGCCATATTCAGCCGGGCCAGGTTGATGAGCTTGTTGGGCGTCTCCCCGCTCAGCTCCTTGGTCTTGGCGAAGAGGCCGGAGCGGGAAATGGCCATTTCCCGGGCGAGGAATTCCACGGAGAGATCCGGATTGGCGATATTCTCCGTAATCAGGCGGTCCAGGCGCAGCAGGAAGTCTTCCTGCGGGTCCGGCGCCGCCTCGGCTTCGCCCTGCCTCTTCCCGCCGGAAAGGGCGTCCCGCTGCTGCCGCAGGTTCGTGACGATGGTCCGAAGCATCCGGTGGTTCTTTTCAAGGATGGACAGGTCTCCTTTGGCCTCACCCTTCGGGTGTTCCTTGAGGCGCTCCAGCTGCAGGCCGATGCCGGAAAGTGGCGCTTCCAGCTGCTCGGACAGGGCCGACAGGAACCGGATGCGGTCGTCGCGCTCTTCCTCTTTCACCAAGGAAACGGCGGCGCCGAGCTGCTCCTCGTACCGGGCCTGCGCCTTCCGCTCTTCCCGCTTCAGCCACCAGCGCCCGGCGAGGTAGAACAAAGCGGCGAGGAACAGGGCATACAGGACCACGGCGACATTCGAGAGCAGCGGGTGGGGGCGGATGACGAAGGAGATTTCCGTGCCTTCGTCGTTCCAGAGGAGGCTGTTGTTGGTGGCGGTCACTTGAAGCCGGTATTTTCCAGCCGGAAGCCGGTTCAGCGCGACGAAGTTCTGGTTTCCCAGCCCTTTCCAATCGTCATCCAGCCCCTCCAGCCGGTAGGCGTACCGGATTCTCTCCGGGGCGCTGTAGCTGAGGGCGGCGAAACTGATGCGGAGGTCCCGGTGCTTCCATGAGAGGACGATGTCCTCCTTCCCCTGCGTCAGGAAGATATTTTCAGTATCCTCCTGGCTGCTGGCCAGGAAGCGGGTGAAGAGAACCGGCGGCGGGATGTCGTTTTCCCGGATTCGTCCGGGGTAGAAGGAGACAAACCCCTCGGTCGAACCCAGGTAGAGGGTTCCGTCTCCGGCCGCCAGGCCGGCGGAAGGGGAAAATTCCCCGACCCGGATCCCGTCATTGGCGCCGAACTGCTCCTGCCGGCCGCCGTCCGGGTGGTAATGGACGATGGTGGAAGAACTGGCGAGCCAGAGCGTGTTCCTGTCCTGGAAGATGTATCGGACGTCCATGTCCGGGACGACCGGCGTGATCTTTCCGTCCTGCAGGAGGACCAGTCCTTTCTTGGTGCCGGCATAGATGCCGTGCGGGACGGGCAGCAGATGGTGGACCTGGTTGGCGGGGAGGCCGCCCGGGCCGGCCGGCCATTCCGTCCAGGTGCCGTCGGGCGCCCGCTGCAGGAGGCCGTTCTGGGCGGTGGCAAACCATAAGGAGCCGGTGTCATCTTCCGCAATGCTTCCAATCCAGGCCTCTTGATTCCATTCCTGAACAAAACGGTCGGTGGACGGGTCGAAGCGACTGACACCGCTTTGCGTCCCGGCCCAGAGTGTTCCGCCCTTGTCTACGAACAAGGCATAGGTGCTGGGATCGCCGAGTCCGTTGTCTGCCCCGAACTGCCGGACGGCCCCGGTCCGTACATGGAGCCGGAAAAGATTCTGTGAATAGGTTCCGATCCACAGATAATCCCCTTGCCGGAGCAGGGCGTGGACATTCAACGCCGAAAGCGGGCCCGGCAGGCGGACCGCCGTTTTCCGAACCGGGTCGTACCGGAACAGGCCGCCGTTGTCGGACCCGATCCAGACGGTTCCGTCCGGATCCTCGCACAGGCAGCTCACAATGAAGTCCTCGTTTCCCTTCACCAGGTCGGAAAGGGAGACGGAAGAGAACTGACCTGCCGTGGGCGGCAGGTAGTTGACGCCTCCATAATAGGTGCCGATCCACAGGCCGCCTTCGTGGTCCCGGACGATCGGATAGACGAATTTGCTGGAGAGGGAGGCCGGATCGCTCCGGTCGTTGCGGTAATGGATCCGCTCTCCGGTCAGGGGATTGACGGACAGCAAGCCGTCGTCGGAACCTACCAGCAGATGCAGGGGGGATTCGAGGGTGAGGGAATGCACGTGCTCGAGTCCGTCTCCGGGCTGGACCGCGGGAAAGACGGTCCGGGTATCGGTTTCAAGCCGGTAGATGCCGAGGTCCCAGGTCCCCAGCCACAGGTCGCCTTCCTCGTCCACGTCCATGGCGCAGATGCGCGTGGGTCGGCAGTCCCGGAAGACCAGGTTTGGCGCGGAAAAGGTCCTGGATGCGGTATTGTAGAGAGAGAGCCCCTGCACCGCCGACTGGTCGGCGACCCACAGGCGGCCGTCCCGGTCGACCAGCAGCCCCTCCACCTGGTGCCCGTCCAGAAATTGGGTGAAAGTTCCGTCGGCATATCGGAAGACGCCTTTGCCCCACACGCCGATCCAGAGGGCGCCGTCCCGGTCTTCGGCGAAGCCGGTGACCAGCGCTTCCGGGATCTCGGAAACGCGTTCCGGAGGGTTGGCCATGTCGTACCGGAACACGCCGCTTTCCGTACCGATCCAGAGCGTGCCGTCCGTCGCCTGGAAGAGCTGGCGGACATAGTCGTCCTCCCCGGCGGGGAAGGCGTGGTGGATGAACTCCCGTCCGTCGAAACTGTCCAGGCCGCTGGCCGTGCCCATCCATATGAGTCCGGCGCGGTCCTGGATGAGGGCCTGGACCGTATTGGACGACAGGCCGTCCCGGGTGGTATAGTGGCGGAACGCCCCTTCGGCGGCCCGGCCGGCCCAGGAAAAGGTCAGCAGCAGCAAGAGCGGGAGTAAAGTCTTTTTCATCATCACTTGCAAAGATAATCCTTTTCCCCATATGCCCCATCCCCATCTTGGACGATTTTACAAAAGAATTGGATTTCCTTGGCAAACTTTGCGCGTGTAATTCGATACATTTGCGAAGAACCGATATTGGACACTATGACTGGTAAGCAATTCCTTTCCCTTTTCCTGCTGCTTGGAGGACTGTGCCTCCATGCCCAGGAAAAGCCCGTCCCCCTTTCCGATTCCCTGTACCGTAGCCTCGCGGCTACTCCGCCGATGGGCTGGAACTCCTGGAACAAGTTCGGCTGCAACGTGAGCGAGAAGCTCGTCAAGGAGATGGCCGATGCGATGGCCGCCTCCGGCATGGCCGACGCCGGCTACGAGTACATCGTCATCGACGACTGCTGGCAGGTGGACCGCGACGCGGACGGCAACATCGTCCCGGATCCGGAGCGGTTCCCCTCCGGGATGAAGGCGCTCGCCGATTATATCCATGGCCTCGGCCTCAAGTTCGGCCTGTACTCCTGCGCCGGCTCCTATACTTGCCAAGGCCGTCCCGGCAGCAAGGGACACCAGTTCCAGGACGCCCTTCAGTATGCAAAGTGGGGCGTGGACTATCTCAAGTACGACTGGTGCGCCAACGACGGACAGAATGCCAAGGCCGCCTACCAGACGATGTCCGAGGCCATCAAGGCCAGCGGCCGTCCGATTGTCCTGTCCATCTGCGAATGGGGCGAGAACAAGCCCTGGGAATGGGGCGAGGGCATCGGCCACCTGTGGCGTGTCACCCCGGACATCCGGGCCATCTACGACGGCGTGTTCGACTGGGGCGGCGTGGGCGTCCTCCAGTGCATCGACGCCGCCGCGGACCTGTATCCCTACGCCGGTCCCGGCCATTGGAACGACGCCGAAATGCTGGAAGTCGGCAACGGCGAGCTCACCTGGGACGAGAGCGTGACGCATTTCTCGATGTGGTGCATGCTGGCCGCCCCGCTGATGAGCGGCAACGACCTCCGCGAGATGGACTACAAGACCCGCCAGATCCTCACCAACAAGGAAGTCATCGCCGTGAACCAGGATCCCCTCGGCAAGCAGGGCATCCGCTTCATCGACATGGGCGAAAAGGAAATCTGGGCGAAGCCCCTCGCCGACGGGGAAGTCGCCGTCTGCTTCATGAACCGGGGCGAGACGCCCTGGAACCTGGACTACAACTGGCGTAACCAGACGATGTACTTCGCCCGGGACGTCAATTTCCGCAAGTGGGAATACACCGTGCGCGACCTCTGGCAGCACAAGGACATCGGCCGCTCGACGGACCGCCTGCAGGCGGAAATCCCCGCTCACGGCGTCCTGATGGTCCGCCTGCGCCGGAACCGGCCCCTCGACAACTAATCCTACTTAATAACTAACCATTAAACCAACAGTATGAAACGATTCCATCAATTCTGTCTGACCCTGGCACTGCTCCTGGCGGCCCTTCCTTCGATGGCTGCCGTAACGGTGCGGGGAACCGTCACCGACGCAACCGGCCAGCCCGTCGTCGGGGCCGGCGTCGTGGAAGTGGGGACGACGAACGGTGTCGTGACCGGCATCGACGGCAAGTACGTCATCTCGGTCAAGGGCGCCTCCTCCGTCCTCCAGTTCTCCTGCATCGGCTATGAGAACGTGGAAGAGACCGTCGGCAACCGCGCCGTCATCGACGTCGTGCTCCAGGAGGCGGTATCCTTCCTGCAGGAGGCCGTCGCCATCGGTTACGGTACCCAGAAAAAGGCCGACATCACGTCCTCCGTGCAGAGCGTGAAGTCCGACGAGTTCATCCAGGGCGCCGTGATCGACGCCGGCCAGCTCATCCAGGGCAAGGTCGCCGGTCTGCAGATCACCATCCCTTCCGGTGACCCGACCGCGTCCTCCTCCGTGATGCTCCGCGGTACTTCCTCCCTGTACGGCTCGTCCGCTCCGCTCATCCTTGTGGACGGCATCCCGGGATCCCTCGCCACCGTGGCCCCGGAAGACATCGAGTCCATCGACGTGCTGAAAGATGGTTCCGCCACCGCCATCTACGGTACCCGCGGTACCAACGGCGTCATCATCATCACCACCCGCAACGCCAAGCGCGAGATGCCCGCCACCATCGAGTACAGCGCTTATGTGACTGCTTCCCAGTGGCTTAAGCGCCCGGACTTCATGACGGCTGACGATGTCCTCGCCCGTAGGGCCGAAGGCTGGAGCTTCCAGGGTGCCAACGGCCAGCTCGCCGTGGAGGAACCCACCGACTGGCTGGGTCTGATCAGCCGGACGGCCGTCTCCCAGAACCACAATCTGTCCATCCGCGGCGGTTCCCGTCACAACTTCTACACCGCCAATGTGACCTATAACGACAACAAGGGTACCATTATCAACACCGGCCGGTCCAACATCCGCGCCCGCGCCCTCGTCTCCCAGTACCTGCTGGACGACAAGCTCAAGCTCACCGGTGAAGTGATGGCCAACGAAACCAACGTGGACTCCCGCGTGAACGCCTCCTACGCCTACCGCCAGGCCTGCATCCAGGGCCCGCTCCAGCCGGTGTACAACGAGGACGGATCCTATGTGACCCGTGACATCTATCTCTATGCGAACCCGATGACCCTCCTCAAAGAGCAACTGGGCATGTACCGCAACCGCAACGTCCGCTTCAACGGCACCGTCGAGTTCAAGCCTTGGGATCCCCTCACCCTCAAGATGATGTACGTCCGCAAGGGCCAGAGCGGCCTGGGCGGCTACTATAACACCCGCCAGGACGAAAGCACCACCAAGAGCGGTGCCAACGGCCAGGCCGGCCGCAACGCCTCCGACTACACCGCCAACATGCTGGAGCTCAGCGCCAACTATGTGGGCGACTTTGGCAACCACCATGTGACCGGTGTCGCCGGTTATTCCTACGAGGACGGCTACAGCGAGAACTTCAGCGCCTCCAACTGGAACTTCCCGAATGACGGCTACCTCTGGAACGCCCTCGAAAAGGGCCAGGCCCTCAAGGAAGGCAATGCGAGCATGTCCTCCTACAAGAGCATGTCCAAGCTTATCGGTCTGTTCGGCCGTGTGACGTACAACTACGGCGACCGCTACCTCCTGATGGCCTCCCTCCGTATGGACGGCTCCACCAAGTTCGGTGCCGATCACCGCTGGGGCTACTTCCCGGGCATCTCCGCCGGCTGGCGTCTCAACAACGAGGACTTCCTCAAGGGCGTCAAGTGGCTGAACAACCTCAAGCTCCGCGCCGGTTTCGGTATCACCGGCATCGACATCAACAGCCCGTACCAGTCCCTGGCCTCCATCGACTACAGCGGCAACTATATGTACAACGGCAAGTGGATCCAGCCCATCACCCCTACCCGTAACAACAATCCCGACCTCCGCTGGGAAAAGAAGTACGAGTACAACCTGGGTCTCGATTTCTCCGTCTTCGACGAGCGCCTGAACGGTAGCATCGACGTGTACCGCCGTGACACCAAGGACGGTCTCTACTACTATTCCGTCCCGACTCCTCCGTACTACTACGGCACCATCATGGCCAATGTCGCGCAGATCCGCAACGAAGGCGTGGAACTGCTCCTCAACGCCACGCCGGTCCGCACCCGCGACTTCGAGTGGAACAGCTCCGTTACCTTCTCCCACAACCGGAACGAGCTCCTGTCCATCTCCAATGACCAGTTCCAGAGCGAGAACGACTACTTCGATGAGGGCTACACCGGCGAGCCTATCCAGAAGACCACGCACCAGGTGAAGGTGGGACAGCCGATCGGCAACTTCTTCAACCTCCGTTCCATCGGTCTTGACGAAAGCGGCAAGTGGGTCGTCGAGCGTCTCCGCCGCGATGCCGACGGCAACGTGGTGAGCAAGTACTACGGCCTCGCCGCCGACGCCGGTTACACCGACTGGCAGATCCTCGGAAACGGCGTTCCGGACATCTACCTGAACTTCAACAACAACTTCCGTTACAAGAACTTCGACCTCGCCGTCACCATGCGCGGCGCCTTCGGATTCCAGATCCTGAATTTCCAGAAGATGTTCTACGGAAACCCGACCATCCTGTACAACACGCTCAACTGCGCCTTCGACCAGTTCGAGGCTGTGGATGCCCGCACCGGCGAAAAGACCGGCAAGATGGTGAACCTTTCCGACACGCAGCGTATCGTGAGTTACTACATCGAGGACGGTGACTACTGGAAGATTGACAACGTGACCCTGGGTTACACCCTCAATTTCAAGAACAGCAACTTCATCAAGCGGTTCCGTGTGTACGGTTCCGTCCACAACCTCGCGACCTTCACCGGCTACACCGGCCTGGATCCCGAAGTCCGTGTCACCGGCTTCGATGCCGGTACCGACGAGCGTGACAAGTACCCGACCATCCGGTCCTTCACCTTCGGCCTGAACTTCACCTTCTAAAAAGGATACAGTCATGAAAAAGATATTTTCTACCATAGCAATCCTTGCGGTTTCCGCCACCAGCTTCACGGCTTGTTTCAACCTGGACGAAATCGCCTATTCCGAGATCCTCCAGGAGAGCTTCGTCCCCAATGAGCAGGACGTGGCCGCCCTGCTGGCGAGTTCCTACTCCGAATTCGGTGCCTTCATGGACTGGTACGGCATGTTCGACGCCCAGGAAGAAGCGGCCGACGTGGTGATTACCCCGGCCCGCCCGAACGGTTGGGTGGACGGCGGCGTCTATCAGCGCATGCATGAGCATACCTGGTATGCCGACGATCCGGGGTCCCCTTCCTCCATTTACGGCTATGCTTTCACCGGCATCAACGCCGCCAACCGCGTCATGGACCAGATCAAGGACGGTTCCCTGAACGCCGGCGACCTCGAAGATTATGCCCTGGACGAGCTCAAGGCCGTCCGCGCCCTCTGGTATGCCGTTCTCCTGGATTCCCACGGTAACGTGCCCATCGTGACTTCCTATAAGGACACCGAACTGCCCAAGCAGAGCTCCCGCCGCCGCGTGTACGAGTTCGTGACCAAGCAGCTGCAGGAGGTCATCGACCATGGTGTGCTGTCCGAGGAACGCTCCGCCGCGACCTACGGCCGTCTGAATATGTGGGGTGTCAAGATGGCCCTCATGCGTGTGTATCTGAACGCCGAGGTCTATACCGCCACCGAGCAGAGCAAGGGTACTCCGGCTTACGACAAGGCCCTCGCCCTGGCGGAAGACATCATCCACAACGGACCGTACAGCCTGTCCGCCAAGTATCTGGACAACTTCCAGGCCTTCGACGACGCCACGGCCGTGAACAATACCGAAATCATCTTCGCCATCCCTTATGACAACACCTTCAACACCGGTGAGCACGTCTTCTGCATGGCGATGAAGTTCTATCCCCCGTCCGAGGGCAAGCTCCACTTCGGCTACACCCGCAACACCTGGGGCGGCAACTGCGCGAATCCGCAGTTCATCAACTCTTACCAGGAAGGCGATACCCGTCTCTCCGACACCTGGCTCTATGGCCCTCAGTTCGTGAATACGCCTAAGCGTTCCGACAATGACGCCAAGACGGCCAAGTACTTCCAGGACGTGAAGGACGGCGTGGAAGTGGGCAAGCGCGACCAGATTGCCTGGTGGTGCCTGAACTACCTGCCGTCCATCACCGGCGCGAAGGGCAAGGAGAGCATCACCTCCATCGACTTCGGCTGCCGCCAGGCTAAGTATCAGCCCGACTTCGATGCCGCTTACACCAACCAGTGGACCAACGACTTCCCTTGGTTCCGCCTGGCCGAGGCCTACTACACCGCTGCCGAGTGCATCCTCCGAGGAGCGAAGAGCAGCTACGGTGACACGCCGGACGCCCTCGTGAACGCCGTCCGTCAGCGCAGCGCGCCGGCCCTGACCCTGGCCGACCTCCAGTCCACCAAGTCCAAGATGGTCTATGGCAAGGCCAACTTCGGCGACATCACCACCGACATGCTCAATATCTACGGCAACGGTTATGCGAAGGGTGACGACGGCTGGTCCGCGGATGCAACCCGCCAGCCGCACGACTGGACCGAGGTGTACAAGGAGCTTGAGGCTTCCCAGAAGTACAAGTCCACCGGTGCCGACAAGGAGCCCATCCAGTTTGCCGGCATGTACGACGAGTGGGGCTGGGAGTTCGCCCTGGAGGGCCTCCGCCGCCAGCAGATGATCCGCTTCGGGACCTTCGGTACCCGCAACTGGTTCAACCACACGGCAATCGGTGACAACCATACCGCTCTCTTCCCGATCGACAAGAGCACCCAGCAGGACAACAAGAACATGGGTCAGAACCCGGGTTATGTCTCTGCCAACGGCGCCATGGCCGCGGATGTCGCCATCGACGATCCGATTCCCGACAACATGTAATGCATAAGGAGACAACGATATGAAAAAGATATTCGTATATATGGCCCTCGCCTCGCTTGCGCTGACGGCGTGCCATACCAAGTCCTTCTACGAGAATGACGGCATCCCCGTGGAACCGGAACCGGAGCCCGAGATCGTCTATGAGGGCGAAGGCAACCTGGAGAAGGCGAACAAGGACGGCGACATCGCCGAGACCAACAGCACCTACACCTGGAAGGCCGAGGGAAACACGATCACCATCGACGCTTACATCGACACCGGCCAGTACATGCACGGTGACGACGAGTTCGCCGGCGGCGAGTACTGCATCGGCTGGTTCACCCTTCCGATCGCGGCGATGAACGAGTTCCTGGGTCTGGATGTCCGTTCGGACCTGACCGCGGCCACCTTCTGGGGCGTGGATCCGGACGGTACGAAGCTGGATTCCTTCAGCTCCTATGCTCCCGGCATGTGGGTGGACGCCGCCGGTGCCACCTCCAACTGGAGCGCCGGCTCCGCCTTCTGGCAGTGGTATGTCTGGGAAGACCAGGGTGTCAAGTATGACATGAGCCAGAAAGATTATCCGGGCATCATCTACCTGGGCTGCCAGCCGGCCAACGCCGGCGCCGTGGCGGGCAAGACCGTCACGTCCAAGGCCAAACTCACGGCGAACGGCACGGAGTACGACTGGATTGTCAATTTCCATTACAGCGAGACCGAAAAGATCGTGGAAGGCTCCGGCAAGCTGCAGGCCTTCGTCTGGGACGACGATGACAATTACCATGCGGAGGAGCGCCTCAGCTCTTACAGCTATACGATGGCCGCCGAATCCGGCCTCGAGATCACCGTGGAGGTGAATACCCAGGAATGGATCGACTCCAAGGACTGGATGATCGGCTGGTTCGACTTCCCGCGCGACGCGTTCAAGGAAGTGGTCGGCTTCGATCCCGCCGAGCTGGATGAAAGCACCTTCTACGCCCTCGACGACTTCGGCGATCCGGTGGAGGAAATGACCTCCTACAAGCCCGGCATGTGGGTCGATGAGAAGGGTCTCCCGGCTCCCGGCTATTCCGAGGGTGTCGCCTACTGGCAGTGGTACATCTGGGGTGGCAAGACCGACAAGAACGGTAAGGTCATCGGCTACGACTACGATTACGAGAAGCACCCTGACATCTTCGTCGTGGGCGGCAACCCGGGCAACAACTCCAAGGTCACCTTTGACGAGCCTTTCACCGCCACGGCGATGATGAAGAGCGGCGACAAGGAATATCCGATGAGCATCACCTACATCTTCCATGAGGTGATCCTTCCGGAGACCGAGGGCTATCCCGAGGGCGTTGCCGACGGCGTGGGCACCCCGTATCCGTACGGTGGCGGCGCGGACGGCGACCACCAGATTTCCTGGTACTTCGACGAGGAAGGCCTGACCGTGGACGTGGATGCCTATGTCCCGACAATTGTCGCGAACGGCGACTATGTCTTCACGGCGGCCGTTATTCCGACGGATGTCATGGCCAGCTATCTGGGCGTGGATGTTGAACAGCTCTTCGACACTTCCTACTTCTATCCGCTGGAACCGGACGGATCCGCGGCAGGCGACTGGACTTGCGACAATCATCCCGGCCAGTGGGTGGATGCCGACGGAAAGGCGACCGGCTGGTCCACCGGATCCATGTACTGGTGGTACCAGTGGGGCGACCATAAGTATGAAGGACACTTCACCGATGGCCTCTTCCTTGTGGGCACCAATCCGGGCAACGTCTCCGCCGTGGCGGGTAAGACCGTTGTTTCCAAGGCGAAGATGGGCGACAAGCTCCTGACCGTCAAGGTTACCTTCCATGATGCTTATCCGACGGCCAAGTCCGGCAAGGTGGGCCCGCACAGCTACAGCTGGGCGATTACCTCCGACGGCGTCCAGGTGAATGCCGAGATTTCCGCGGCCGCGATGGACGACAGCTATGGCTGGGTCGGCTTCCCGCTGAACGAGGTCTATGTGAACCAGGCCTTCGGCATCGATGTGGATGCCCTGACCGAGGACTATGAGACCGGTTTCTATCCGGTAGCCAACGATGGTGCGACCAAGCTTGAGAAGTGGACGTCCTACATCCCGGGCATGTGGTTCGGGGAAGACGGCAATGCCGGCGGTTACAGCTTCTGGCAGTGGTACACCACGCAGGAGCACGAGTTCCCGGGCTTCTACAACATGTTCTACGTGGGCAAGAACCCTGACAACACCTATACGCCGGGCACGGAGGTGACCTCCAAGGCCATCCTCGGCGGAAAGCCCTTCAACTTCACGATGAAGGTCGTCGACTAATCGATTCTCTTTCGGCTGCAGGGCCCTGACCGGCCCTGCAGCTGCCAAGTTTACAACAGACCGATACGATGAAATTCCGTTCATTGCTTTCGCTGCTTTCCGTTTCTGCCGTCATCCTGATGGCGGGATGTGAGAAACAGCCCGAACCGGAACCGACGCCTCCGGAGAAAAAGGAACTGACGCCGACGAGCGGAGATCTGGCTCCCACCGATGTCCCCGACTATGACAAGATCCATATGAACTCCGAGTTCTACAAGAGCTCGCGGGAGGGGAATGTGACGGGTACGTTCTACGATCCGCTCAAGAGTTCTAGCCTGTACTATTTCGGGCGCAGCCGGCAGAGCGAGCACTTCATCATTTTCTGGGACAAGGATTACGGCACCACGTATCCGGACGATGCGGCCAGCCCGTATCACCTGGACACGAAGGCGTTCCTGGACTGGTGCGAGGAGATTTACAAGTATTATGTGAACACCCTCAAGTTCATCCATCTCAACACGGGGGAGAAGTCCTATCTGGACCAGTACAAGTTCCAGATCTTCCTGTGGCACCAGACCGAGTGGGCGGCCTACGGCTCCGGCCCCCAGGACAACATCACCGGCTGCCTGTGGGTAAACCCCGAAGCGGCGAACAGCCGTGCCACCGTGGCCCATGAAATCGGCCACTCCTTCCAGTATCAGGTTGCGTGTGACCTGATCCTGAACAAGAAAGCGACCGACATCTGGCAGACCGCCTTCCGTTATGACCAGGGGAACGGGAGCGATTTCTGGGAGCAGACCGCCCAGTGGATGGCGTACCAGATGGTGCCGGAGGAGACTTTCACCAACTACAATTTCGGCGAGTTCTGCGACAACGCGCACCGTCACTTCGCCCATGAGGACATGCGCTACGGCAGCTATTTCTTCCACTACTACTGGGTGGACAAGTACGGCCTGGACGCCGTGTCCAAGGTCTGGCATAATGCCCGGAAACCCAAGGATTCCATCGAGTCCTACATGAGCACCTTCTCCCTGACCCTCGACGAGTTCAATGCCCAGGTCTATGACTACGCCGCCCGGGTGGCCACCTGGGATTTCGGGCAGATCAAGGCCGAGGGCGCCCGCCATGCGGGGGCCGTCTCCTGGAAGGGGGTGGATGCGGGCGCCGGCTGGTGGAAGGTGGATCCTTCCAAGGCCCCGGAAGCGACCGGCTTCAACCTCATCCGGCTGTCCGTCCGTCCCGGGCAGGAATTGACGATGGACTTCGCCGGCATGCCCAATGCGCCCGGCTACAACAAGAGCGGCGACGCCAAGCAGGCCGGCTGGACCCTCGGATTCGTCTCCCTGGGGGAGGACCTCTCTACCCGGAAATATAGCGAAAGCACCATCGCGACGGCCGCCACCAACAACTACGGTACGGCCCAATGGACCGTTCCGGCTGATGCCAAATATGTATGGGCGGTCGTCGCCTGTACGCCCACGGTTTACATCACCCACCTGTGGGATGAGAACAACGCCAATGACCGTCACTGGCCTTACCAGGTCAAGTTCACGGCCGACGGGGAAGTCCTGGACCTCGGCGCGCCGTCGAGCGGTGGCCTGAACGGCGGCGGGGCTGGCAGCAACTTCTCCTGGACGCTTTCCGGGACGACCATTTCGGTGGACGTGGACATCGACACGGACGAGGCGGTCCGCCAAGGTCAATTCATCCTGGGCTATTTCGACCTGCCGGTGGCGAAGGTGAACGCCTTCCTCGGCACGGATGTCCGGAAACTGGACGAGAACAGCTTCTACGGCGTGAATGCCGATGGTTCCAAGATCCCCGAATTCACCTCCTACAAGCCTGGCATGTGGGTGGACATCAACGAGAAACCCTGCACCTGGGACAAGGGAACCGCCTTCTGGCAGTGGTATATCTGGGGCGGCAAGAAAGACAAGAACGGCAGCGTGATTACCTACGACGGCGACCAGGGCGGAACCGGCGCCAACCAGGGCCGTTTCGTCGTGGGCATAAATCCGGGCAACGTCGCCGCCGCCAAGGGGAAGACCCTCGTCTTCCGGAACAAGATCCTGGCGCACGGCGCTGAGTATGACCTGGTTATCACCTATCGGTACCATTAGGAAGATTGTTTATCTTTGTAGAAAAGCATCCACTTGTTATGAAAAGAACGCTTTTCCTCGCCGCTGCGGCGGCGCTCCTCTCCGGCTTCTTCGCCGGGGCCCAGGACTTCGATCAGGCGTATCGCGCTACGGAATTCGTGTCCAAGGTCGGTGCCGACCTGTACAACGGCTCTATCCGCCCCGTGTGGACGGGAGAGGATACTTTCGTCTTCGAGACGAACGAACCTTCCGGCAAGGTCTGGTACCAGGTGTCCGGGACGACGAAGACCGCCATCTCCGAAGACGAGTTCAAGGAGGCCATGAAGCGGCCCCGCCCGGGCTATTACGACCCGTCCGACGAAAGCCAGTTCGCCTTCAAGCGCGATGTGAAGCGGTTCTCTCCGGACAGTTCGCTCGTTGCGTTCGTCCGGGACAACAATGTCTGGCTCTCCAAGGCCGATGGTTCCGAACCCTGCCAGCTGAGCTTCGACGGGACCGATGCCGAAGCCTACTCGGAGATCCAATGGTCGCCGGACGGAAAGAAGCTCGCGGCCCTGAAGAAGGAGGTGCTCAAGGAACGCCAGATCCTGCTCCGCGTGTCCCGGCCGGATGACCAGGTGCAGCCCCGCTACCGCTGGCTGGACTATGCGAAGCCCGGCGACCGGCTGCCGCAGTGCACCCCGGCCCTGTTCGACGTGGAGGCGCGGAAGGCCGTCGCCCTGGACCGGACCATCCCGCGGGACCAGTATTTCCTGACCCTGGGCGAATGGTCTTCGGATTCGGAGTTCTTCACCTACGAGTACAACCAGCGCGGGCACCAGGTCTATGAGCTCGCCGCCGTGGACGCCGCCACCGGCAAAGTCCGCACCCTGGCGAAGGAAGAGACCGGCACGTTCGTCTATTACTACGACCTCTGGCGCTATCTGTTCAAGGACGGAAAGCATGTCCTCTGGATTTCGGAAAGGGACGACTGGCGGCATCTGTATATCATCGATACGCATACCCTGGCCATGCGCCAGCTCACCCGTGGGGAATGGAACGTCCGCGAAATCCACCAGGTGGACGAGGAAGGCGGCTTCATCCTGGCCAATGCCAACGGCCTTGCGGCCGCCTCGGGCGAAGACCCGTACAACAAGCACATCATCAAGATCGACATCGCCACGGGCAAGGTGACGGACCTGACCCCGGAGAACGCGAACCACGTGGTGAGCTTCAACAAGGATTTCACGGCTTTCGTGGACAACTATTCCCGTCCGGACCTGCCGTCGACCACGGTGCTCCGCTCCGCCGCCGACGGGCGCGTCCTCGCGCAGATCCAGAAACAGGACATTTCCAAGGCCCTGAAGCAGGGCTTCACGATGCCGGAGGTGTTCTGTGCCAAGGGCCGCGACGGCGTCACGGACATCTGGGGCACCATCTACCGCCCCTTCAAGTTCAATCCCAAGAAGAAATATCCGGTGGTGGAGTACATCTACGCCGGTCCGCACGATTCCCACGTGACGAAGGACTTCTACGGTCCGATGCGGTTCTCCCGCCTCCTGGAGCTGGGCTTCATCGTGGTCACCATCGACGGCATGGGCACGGACAACCGGTCCAAGTCCTTCCAGGACGTGGCCTGGCGCAACCTCAAGGACGCCGGCTTCCCGGACCGCATCCTTTGGATGCAGGCCGCGGCGAAGAAATACAAGTACATGGATCTTTCCAAGGTGGGCATCTACGGCTATTCCGCCGGCGGCCAGAATGCGATGGCGGCCCTGCTGTTCCATCCCGAGTTCTACAAGGTGGGCGTCGCCCTGTGCGGCTGCCACGACAACCGGATGGACAAGATCTGGTGGAACGAGCAGTGGATGGGCTATCCCGTCGGACCCTGGTACGGCGAGAGTTCCAATGTCGACAACGCCTGGCGGCTGGAAGGGAAGCTCTTCCTGATCAATGGCGAGGTCGATGACAACGTGGACCCGGCCTCCACCCTGCAGGTGGTGTCCGAGCTCATCAAGCACGGGAAGGACTTCGAGCAGCTCTATGTCCCCGGCTATTCCCACAACCTGGGCGCCGACTGGATCACCCGCCGCGTCTTCGAATTCTTCTGGAAAAACTGCCGCTGACGGCTTTTTCTTGTCCCCGAAAATGCGTATTTTTGAAGACCGCAAAACTAATAACCACAACTGATATGAACAACGCAATCCTGAACTTCCCGGTACCGGCCAACGAGCCGGTGAAAGCTTATCTCGAAGGCTCTCCCGAGCGCATCGCCCTCGATGCCGAACTCGAGCGCCAGTGGAACACCGTCGTGGACATCCCGATCATCATCGGCGGCAAGGAAATCCGCACCGGCAACACCGGCACGGTCGTCTGCCCGCACGATCACAAGCATGTCCTCGCGACCTTCCACAAGGTAGGTGAAAAGGAAGTGGAAATGGCCGTGGAGGCCGCGATGAAGGCCCATAAGGTCTGGTCCGAGACCCCTTGGACCACCCGCGCCGCCATCGTCCTCAAGATGGCCGAGCTCCTGGCCACGAAGTACCGTCCCATCATGAACGCCGCGTGCATGCTGGGCCAGAGCAAGAACATCTACCAGGCGGAGATCGACAGCGCCTGCGAGACGATCGACTTCTTCCGCTACAACGTGCACTACGCGTCGAAGATCTATGCGATGCAGCCCAAGGACGGGTCCATGAACATCAACCACACCGAGTACCGTCCGCTGGAAGGCTTCATCCTGGCGGTGACCCCGTTCAACTTCACCTCCATCGCCTCCAACCTGTGCATGACGCCGGTCCTGATGGGCAATGTCGCCCTCTGGAAGCCGTCCACCACCGCCACCCTCTCGAACTACTACCTGATGCAGCTGTACAAGGAAGCGGGCCTTCCGGACGGCGTCATCAACTTCCTCCCGGGCAGCGGCGCCCTCATCGGCAAGGTCGCGACCGCTTCCAAGTGGTTCTCCGGCATCCATTTCACGGGTTCCACCAGCACGTTCAACAGCCTCTGGCGCCAGGCGGGCGAGAACCTCGGCAAGTACGTGAGCTACCCGCGCCTCGTCGGCGAGACCGGCGGCAAGGACTTCATCTTCGTGCATCCGAGCGCCGATGCGAAGGCCGTCGCAACCGCCGCTTTCTGCGGCGCCTATGAGTTCCAGGGCCAGAAGTGCTCCGCCGCCTCCCGGATGTACATCCCGAAGAGCCTGTGGCCGGAAGTCCTCGGCATCATGAAGCAGTACGCCTCCGAGGTGAAGATGGGCGACGTCCGCGACCACACGAACTACATCAACGCGGTCATCGACGAGAAGTCCTGGGACAACATCGACAGCTACATCGCCTACGCCGAGAAATCCGCCGATGCCAAGATCGTGATGGGCGGCGGCCGCGACAAGAGCGTCGGCTACTTCGTGGAGCCGACGGTCATCGAGACCACGGACCCGCATTTCAAGTCCATGGAAGAGGAAATCTTCGGACCGGTCCTCACCGTCTTCCCGTACGACGACGACAAGGTGGACGAGACCGTGAAGCTCTGCGACACTACCTCCCCGTACGGCCTCACCGGCGCCGTGTTCGGCAAGGACCGGCTCGCGGTGGAGAAGATCACGGACGCCCTCCGCTATGCGGCCGGCAACTTCTACATCAACGACAAGCCTACCGGCGCCGTGGTCGGCAACCAGCCGTTCGGCGGCGCCCGCGCCTCGGGTACCAACGACAAGGCCGGCGGCGAGTTCAACCTCATCCGCTGGATCATCCCCAGAGTCATCAAGGAAACCCTCGTTTCCCCGACGGACTACCGCTACACCTACATGAAGTAATGGATGGAAGGACGGTATCCTTTCCCGCTCCTGTCGCTTCGCGACCCTATCCGGGCAAATGTCGCAGGAAAGGATACCGTCCTTCAAAAGTATTCCGTATGGAAATGAAGAAATACGCGGTTATAGTCTTTGTGCTGGGGGTGTTTGTGCTTTCTTGCGGAAGGACGGCCCCGAAGCAGGCGGAGGTCGACTTCGTGGAGGCGCTCGGGATTCCCGAGTGCGTGATCACGACCCCGCCGGATTCCCTGCACCTGGATCCCTGGTACAAGAAGTATGTGGATGTGAACGGCATTCCGCTGTGCTCGTCCTGGCGCTGCCCGGACAGTGCGCTCGTCGCCGGCCACAACACGCTGTGGGCGATGACGTCCATGCTGTCGGACGACGTGATGGACGCCCTCCGCAAGGCGGGCACGCGCGTGACGATGATGGGACGGTATGAGGGCACCACGGATGTGCCCGAGCACCACTACCTGATCAACGACACCACGCTGAACTGGGACCTCCGGGCCCGCGGCCTGGGCGGCGACCTCGAGTTCCCGCTCACTTCCTGCGCGGAGGAGAACGTCCTCGGCTACCAGATCGACAAGTACCACGCGGAGGACATCCTCATCCACGAGTTCGCCCACTCGATCCACCTCGTGGGCATCGTCCAGGTGGATCCGGACATCAACGACCGCCTGGAGGCCCTCCTGCAGAACGCGAAGGACAAGGACCTCTGGTGGAACACCTACCGCCTGACGGACATCGCCGAGTATTTCGCCGAGGGCGTGCAGGACTGGTTCAACGTGAACGCGGAGATGGACCATCCCGACGGGAAGCACAACTACGTGAACACTCGCGACGAGCTCAAGGAGCGCGACCCGGGCCTGTACGAACTCCTCGCCGAGTACTTCCCCGCCACCGACCAGCAAATCTCCAAGCACAAGTTCGTGAACGAGTGCACCAAGGAGAACAGCCGCACGCGGTAGCCTGTCATTCTGACCGCCATTGTAGCCTGTCATTCTGAGCGGTCTTTTGTCATTCTGAGCGAAGCGAAAGAATCTATGTTCGACAAGAATACGTATGTCAATCGCCGCGCCCGCCTCGCCAAGGAGGTGGGTGACGGAGTGCTTCTGTTCCTGGGAAACAACCATGTGGGCATGAACTATGAGGGGAATGAGTACAACTTCCGGCAAGACAGTTGTTTCCTGTATTTCTTCGGCCTGGACTATGCCGGCCTGACGGCCGTGATGGACGT
>CAMVPS010000013.1:0-39769 GCA_947169405.1 uncultured Bacteroidales bacterium | reverse complement strand
CCTCTTCAGCCACTCGAGCATCTCTCCAATACGTATCCGGGGCCTTTCGGTCAAAACCGGACTGCAAAGGTAATCATTTTTTCCGGAAGTGCAAGTACCGGAGGGTCAATTTTTCCACGCGGGGCTATAAAGTCAGGCTGTGGTCGATGCAACCGGGGTACTCTTCGGGGTAATGGGTGACCATCACGAGGGTTTTGCCGGGGGCGCCGCAGTAGCGGTCCAGCAAGGCTTTCACGTGCCGGCGCTGCGGTTCGTCCAGGCCCTGCAGGGGCTCGTCGAGGATGTAGAGCGGCGGATCCTTGACGAAAGCGCGGGCCACCAGGCACAGGCGCTGCTCGCCGCTGGAGATGCGGAGGAAGGGCCTTTCCGCCAGATGCCCGATCCCGAACTCCTCCATCCATCGGCGGGCAATCTCCCGCTGCTCCTCGGAGGGTTTCCGGAACAGGCCTTCCGTGTCGAAGTGCCCGCTCGTGACGATGCTCAGTGCCGTGGCGTCCTGTTGGAAGGCGCGGTGCAGTTCCGGGCTCACGAAGCCGATCTTGCGCTTGATGTCCCAGATGGTCTCGCCGGTGCCGCGGGGGCGGCCGAAGAGCTCGATGTCATGGGCATAGGCCTGGGGGTTGTCGGCGTTGATGAGGCTGAGGAGGGTGCTCTTGCCGCTGCCGTTGGCGCCGGTCAGGGCCCAGTGCTCGCCTTCGCGCACGGTCCAGTTCAGGGAATTCAGGATGATCCGCTTGCCGAAGCGGATGGTCACGTTTCGGAGGCGGATGACGGCAGGCGGCAGGACACGGTCCAAGTACGCCTCCCGCGGCTCCTTCTCCCCCGCTTTCCCGTCTTCGACCGGGATGACGTGGGTGATGAACGGCGGAATCTCCGCCGGGCGGGACAGGACCAGCACGAGGGTCATGGTGCCCGACAAGGTCGTAAGCAGTTCCGTCAGCAAGCCTCGCGTCCGCGGGTCCAGGCCGATGTACGGATTGTCCACCACCAGAATCTCGGGACCGCCCAGCAGGGCGCGCGTCAGCTGATACTTGCGGAGCTCGCCCGAAGAAAGCGTCACCAGGGGCTTGTCCAGCAGCGGTTCCATCGAGAAAAGGGCGGTCAGTTCCCGCACTCGCCGGAGCGCGGCATCCGGGTCCTTGCTTTCGGCCGCATCCTGGTGCAGCGCCTCCCCCACGGAAGGCGGATCGCCTTCCAGCGTGAAGAGGTTCCAGCGCTGCTGCATGAAGAAATTGCGGTCGCCGTAACTGCCGTACGAATCGCGGAAAGTGATGTATTTCGCGGCGTTGCGCCCGGCGAAGACGGACGCGAGCCGGCTCTTGCCGGAGGCGTTGTCCCCCACCAGGGCGACCTGTTCTCCGCGACGGATGTCCAAACTGTCCATAGGCCTTATTCCTGGGCGATCACCTGCTCCGCGGCGGCGCAGAGGGCGTCATAAAAGTCTTGTCCATAAGCGGCGACGAGCGGTTCCTTCAGGAACTGATAGGCCCGGATGCCTTCCCGCCGGCCCTTCTCGAACGCGCACTTGCAAATGTCCCAGCGATGGAGGTTCAGGCCTTGCCCGCCATTCCGCAGCTGCACCACGCGGATGGGATACAGCTGGCAGGAGATGGGCTTCCGGAAGGTCGATTTGCCGGCGAAGAACTGCCGCTCGATGGAGCAGAAGCAGTTGCCGTCCTCGAAATGGCAGAAGGCGCACTCCTCGCTGCCGGGCACGAGCGGCGTCACGAGGTCGCCGTCCCGGTCGATCTCGAAGAACCCCTTCTCGTCCACGGCCTGCCGTCCCTCCGGGCGCATCAGGGGCGCGAACGCGTCATAATTGACCTCGATGGGGTCCAGCTCCTCTTCCTTCAGCGGGGCGCCGCTGTCGCCGACGATGCAGCATTTTCCCTTGCACACGGGATAGTCGCAGGCGAAATACTCCAGGATGACATCCTCCGACACAAGGATGTCCCCGATTTCCACGATGGTTCCGAACGGTCTCTTGTGTCCCATTTACTCGATGACGATTTCCGCGGTCGAACCGGCCGCAAGGGCGGACAACATCTCGGTGATGCGGGCGGCGGTGACGCCGTTCACGCTTTCCTTATAATGGGTGACCAGGTCCTTGCCGATGCCATAGCGGGCGACGAGCGCCTCCACCATGGTTTCCGGCTCGGTCAGTTCCTGGTTCATCCCGGCGAGGGCCGCCGCCTTGAAGGCGTTCAGGTCCTTGGCGGACAGGGTGGTCGTCGCCGCTTTCCGGATGCCGTCCCGGACGGCATCCAAGTTCGTTCCCCCTTCGCAGGAAAGGAACATCCACATCCGCTCCTGAGGATAGGTATGGAAGCCGGAAGTGACCTCCACCGACATCCCCGTCCCGGCGAGCGAGCGGACCAGCTGGCGGCGAAGCGCCTCGACGGCGACTTCGGCCGCGGCGTAATTGACGCCGGTCAGCGGATACTCCGCGTCCAGGCGCACATAGACGCCCTTGCGGCCGCCTTCCTCCGTCTTCGTCACGGTTCCGGGGCGCGGCTGGTAGCGGACCGACTTGCGGGCCGCCGACCCGCGCTGGGTGCGGAACCCGCCGAGATACCGGAGCAGGACGCGGCGCACGGTGGCTTCGTCCACGTCGCCTACAATGATCAGCATCCCGTCGTTCATCCGGGAGAACAGGGACTCGTAGAACTGGGCGGCCTTGGCCTGCGTGCCCGGATTCAGGCCCGTCGCATATTTCTTCACCGAATAGCTGAAGCCCGGATACATCATCGCGTAGAGCCGGTTGTCCACCGGTTCCCGTGCCCATCTCGCATTGCGGAGGAGGATGTCGAACTCGCCCCGGTTCACCGTCCGGCCGTTCGCGAGGGCGAGCAGCGCCTTCAGGAGCGTGGGCAGCTTGGAAGAGGGTGCCTGCCCGGAGATGGACGTGTACGTCATGGCGACCTGCGTGTCCATCCGGATGCCGTTCACGGCCAGGTGGTCGCGGAAATCGGCCGCGGAAAGGCCGCCGGCGTCATACAAGGACAGCATGTCCCCGAAATAGCCGCCTTCCCCTTCCGTCAGGCCGTTGGCGCTGGAGAGGCCGCTGCCCAGGAGGAGCGAATACTGGAAGGTCCTCCGGCCCGGGAACTGCTTGTACACCACCCGCATCCCGTTGGAGAAAGTCCACAGGACACCGCCGGAGACGGGTTCGGGCTTGGTTTCCTTAATCTTGACCTTCGGGCAGTTCACCTCCAGGCCGGAGGTGTCCCGCTGCCAGGAGTAATCCTTCGCCTCCTTGAACGTGGACCCGTACAGATAGGCCAGGTTGTACTGGAACAGGGCGTTGTCCTCGTCCAGCGTGTCCAGGCTGGCGCGGTATTCCAACGTCAGGTTGGAGAGCTGGCTCAGGAGGGAGCTCGAGAACTGGTTGAACAGGCGGGTTTCCGTGCTGTCGGGCACGTTCTTGCGGGCGAAAAGACGCGTTTCCTCGCTGTAGGGGGCCAGATTGGCGCCGTACAGGAAATGGGACACGCAGCGGTCCACATATTGCCGGTTCGTCAGGGGTTCGCTCCCCCGGGGGAGCATCTCGGCCATCATCACCTGCTTCGCGTCGATGAATTCCTGCACCGGCACGCCGAACTCGTCCATCCCGGCGAGCGTCCCGGAGATGATTTTCATCGCCGCCTCCAGGTGGTCGCGGTCCGTCTGGACCTCCACGGCGTACTCCTCGTCGCCGCCGGTCTCGGTGCTGTTCAGGTACTCGAAGTCCAGCCGGCCGTACGGGATGCCCGCGTCGCGCAGGTTCCGCTCGATCCGCCGGACGGCGATGGTCCGGAACTCGCGGCTGAGGATGCCCATCACCAGGGCCTGGGCCGTGTTCATCAGTTCATGCGGCGTGCGCGGGGCGGCATAAGAGACCCGGACGATGCCCCGGTTCCCCAGCGGCTCGTTGCGGAGGAAGATGGACGGCATCACGGACGGCTCCCACACATAGTCGGGTCCGTGGCTGTTTTCCACGAAATGCTGCGGCACCATCATCGAGAAGATGTCCATCTTCTTCTTGAATTCGGCCGGGTCGATGTCGCCGGCCACGATCACCGCCTCCGCGGCGGACGAGGCCGCCACCTGGGCGAAGGTCACAAGCAGGGTGGAGTCCAGCGCGTTGGCGTCATACACCGGGACGCGGTCCAGGTGCAGGACCGTGGACCCGTCGAAATCCCGGAAATAGCCGCCGGGGCGGGGGCCGATTCCGTTGCGGGACAGATAGGCCGTCTCCAGCGATTCCTCGGCGGACGGGGCGGGCGCCTCGCCGCGACGGACCACGGCGAAATCGGCATAGCCCTTGCGCTCGTCATTCTTGACCATATAGTAGGCCACGCCGCAGCGGAGGGCCCCTTTTTGTATCTTGGCGTCCACCGGCAGGGAGGGAAGCGTCTGCGCTGGCACAGTTCTTGAAACTGTGAGGAAGGCCAGGCCGATGAGTATATGGAAAAGTCGGTTTGACATAGAATAAACGCAATGACAATGCAAAATTAACAATAAAAATTGCTACTTTTG
Organism: uncultured Bacteroidales bacterium; assembly: GCA_947169405.1. Taxonomy (GTDB): domain Bacteria; phylum Bacteroidota; class Bacteroidia; order Bacteroidales; family UBA932; genus Cryptobacteroides. Next base: position 35,251 of record CAMVPS010000013.1, on the reverse strand, counting down.
CAAAATGCGTGCAAACGGCAAGAATTATAGTATTAACAAATAAACCGAACGAAAGATGAAAAGATTATTTGTCGCCTTCGCGGCGTTCGCACTCGCCGCTGGAATCGCTTACGCCCAGGATTTCAATGCCGCCGTGGAAACCTTCAACATGGGTGCCCAGACCCTCGAGACCAACAAGGCCGAGGCCCTGACCCAGTTCAAGAACGCCCTGACCCAGTTCGAAGCCTGCTCCGAGGAGGAGGCCGCCGACATGGTCGCCCAGTGCAAGAAGATCATCCCGCAGACTATGCTCTCCATCGCGAAGGAGCAAATCAACGAGGCCCAGTATGACGAGGCCATTGCCACCCTCACCGAGGCCACCGGCGTCGCCGAAGGCTATGGCCAGGAAGAAATCGCCGCCGAGGCCAAGGAACTCGTTCCCAACGCTTATACCCGCAAGGGCGCTGCCCTGATGAAGGCCAAGGACTTCGCGGGCGCCGCCGCCGCATTCAAGGGCGCCGTGACCCTCGACCCCGCGGATGGCCAGACCCAGCTCCTCTACGGCCAGGCCCTGATGCAGGCCGGTGACAACGACAACGCCGTCGCCGCCCTCGAGGCCGCCGCCGCTGCCGGCAAGGAAGACCAGGCCAAGAAGCTCCTCTCCAACCTCTTCCTCAAGGAAGGCATGGCCCTCGTGAAGGCGAACAAGAGCGCCGACGCCATCGCCGCCCTCGAGAAGGCCAACAGCTACCTGGAGAGCGCCAACGCCTACAAGCTCATCGCCAGCGCCAACACCAAGCTCGGCAAGAGCAAGGCCGCCATCGAGGCCTACAAGAAGTACCTCGAGGTCGATCCCAACGCGAAGGATGCCGCCGACGTGATGTTCACCATCGCCGCCACCGCCCAGAAGGCTGGTGACAAGGCTACCGCCATCGAGTACTACAAGAAGCTCTCCGGCAACGCCAAGTACGCCGCCCAGGCCACCCAGCAGCTCGGTGCCCTGCAGAAGTAAAGCTTCCTTTTTATCCAACGCAAAAGAGGGCGGTCCGGAATTCCGGACCGCCCTCTTTGCTTGTTCAAGGACTAGCGGATGTCGTCGAAGACCGGCGACAGGGTGAAGACGAAATCGTAAGGCTGCGCCGGGAGGAGGTACTCCTTCAGCGGCCAGGTGCCCCAGGACGTGATGCCGCCGACGCCCATCTGGGCGAGGTCCATATGGACGTAGGTCGTCCCGCGGGAGCGCTCGTTCTCATGGGCCTTGGCCTTCAGTTCCAGGGAATGGACGTGGGTGTCCAGGTCTTCCAGACTGAACGGAAGGGCGGAGGCGGAGAAGGGCGTCGCCGAGAAGAGCTTCAGGCCGGTGCCGGTCTCGTCCGCGATGGTCAGCCAGCGCATGCCGGTGTGCGTGCCGGACTCCTGCGCGCGCACATAGCCGTAGTGGTACTGCTCCTCCACCCGCTGACGGTAGCGACCCAGTAGAGCGGCGCTATGACGGTCGGAATAGTTCTCCCACGGGCCCAGGCCGAAGAAATCCAGGTCGGAATACTGGCCGGGCATCGCGAAACGCATCCCGAAGCGGAAGAGGTACTGCGCCTCGGACAGGCCGCCGGCGTCCTCCAGGGACTCGGAAACGGCCACCGTGCCGTTCGGATCCACGAGATAGGCCACCTTCACGACCCCCTTTCCGTCGATGGGCGCGAACGCCACATCCACCTGGCAGGCATTCCCGACAGCCTTCGCGGCGACGGACGCCACCTTGAAATCGATGTTCCGCCACAGGGCGAAACGGTTCTGGAAGCGGGCGCCGAGGTCGTTCTCGGTGAGGGCGCGGTCGAAGCACGGCACCATCGGCGCGGAAATCATCTCCTGGCCGTCCAGCTTGTACGAGGTCAGGGCGCCGAGGCTCTTGTCGATGGTAACCTCCCAGGTAGCATAGCGGGTGCTCAGCGTGCCGGGACGGGAGAGGGTGCCGCAGAAAGTGAAGGCCGAGGCGCTTTCCTTCGTCTTCACGACTCCCTTCACCGGCTGGGCCGAACCGGCCGGAAGGGCGGGCTCGTCGCGGAGGACGAACTGGTCATAGGCCACCTCGAAGCCGGCGGGCAGCAGCGGGGTCGCCTCCTTGAGCTGATACCGGACCGTCAAGGTGACGACATCGCCCTCGGGCAGGTCGCCGATCAGCAGGTCCAGCGGGCGGGTCTCCTGCGGAGCCACTTCCAGCCGCTCCACGACACCGGTCCGGACCGGCTCGCCGTCGGCTTCCAACGACCACAGCAGGCGATAGCGCGCGAGGTCGGTGAAGAAGTTCTCATTCTTGACCTGCAGCGCGCCCGGACGGTCGCCCGCGGTCGTGAGGATGTTGCGGTACTGGTAGCGGACCTCGTAGGCGTGCGGATGCGGGGTGCGGTCCGCGGCGATGACACCGTTGCAGTTGAAGGAGCCGTCGGACGGGTCGTAGTCGTTCAGGTCGCCTCCGAAGATGTAGATGTGGTCCGTCCCGGGCTTGTCGGACGGCCAGCGGAGCGCCTGGTCCACGAAGTCCCAGATGAAGCCGCCCTGGCAGCCCGGCTCGCGGCGGGCGATGTCCCAGTATTCCTTGAAATTGCCCATCGAATTGCCCATCGCGTGCGCATACTCGCACTGGATGAAGGGTTTCGTCCCCTTCTGCAGGTACTTGAGGACATCGTCCGGGGAGTAATACATCGGGCAGAAGATGTCCGTATAGCGATGGCTCTCGAAGTTGCGGTTGAGGGCGCGCTCGTACTGCACGGGACGGGACGGGTCGTAGGCCTTGATCCAGTCGTAGCAGGCTTCGAAGTTGGGGCCGTCTCCGGCCTCGTTGCCCATACTCCAGACGATGACGGACGGATGGTTGAAGTCGCGCTGCACCATCCGGCTGTCGCGGGCGAGGTGGGCCTTGGCGAAGAGAGGATTCTGCCCGAGGGTCGCGGGACCGTAGCCCATGCCGTGGGACTCGATGTTGCCCTCGTCCACCACATACAGGCCGTACCGGTCGCACAGGGCGAGCCAGCGCGGGTCGTCGGGATAGTGGCAGGTGCGGACGGCGTTGATGTTCAGCTCCTTCATGATCCGGATGTCCCGGATCATCTCGGCCTCAGTGACGACATAGCCGCCGGAGGGGCTCAGCTCGTGCCGGTCGGCGCCCTTGATGAGGATGGGCTTTCCGTTCACCAGCAGCTGGTTGCCCACGATCTCCACGGTCCGGAAACCGAACTGGACGGCCGTGTTCTCTGCCAGGTCCTTGTAGGTGGACGCCTTCACGCGGAGGGTGTAGAGGTTCGGGGCCTCGGCGCTCCAGAGGGCGGGATACCAGACCGTACCCTCATAGCGGGCCGTCCCCTTGACCGGCCGGACCTTGCCGGAGGTCAGGACGGTCTTCCCGGCCGGGTCCAGCACTTCCACCTCCACGAAGGCGATCCCCTTGGTCACCTCGGCCTGGACCTTCAGGCGGCCGTCGGCCCCGGCGGTTACGTGGACGTCCTCGATCCGCTCCTTTTCGCGGGTGTAGACCTCCACCCCGCGGGCGATGCCGGCGAAGCGCCAGAAATCCTGGTCCTCCAGGTAGGTGCCGTCGCACCAGCGGAAGATCTCCAGGGCGATGAGGTTCTCCCCGGCGCGGACATATTTCGTCAGGTCGAAGCGGGCCTCGAGCTTGCTGTCCTCGCTGTAGCCCACCATCTTGCCGTTCACCCACACGCGGACGTTGGAGGTGGCGGAACCGATGTTCAGGCAGATCTGCTTGCCGATCCAGGACGGGTCCACGGTAAAGGTCCGGCGGTACTGGCCCACGTAGTTGTGCTCCGTGGCCGGATAGGGCGGATTGTTCTCGTAGTGACCGCGCCAGGGATAGCCCACGTTCAGATACATCGGGTCGCAGTAGCCGTTCAGGTCCCACATTCCCGGCACCGGGATCTCGCCCCAGGCGCTGTCGTCATAATTGACGGCCTCGAACCCCTTGAGCCGGCCTTCGATGGTGGGATTGAAATAGAACTTCCACAATCCGTTCAGGCTCAGGGTCTGCTGCTGGTCGGTGACAAAGGTCGCCCGCATGGGCATCCGGTTTTCCTCGAATACATTCGGGTCCTGCCAAGGTTCCATTTTGGTCTGCGCCGCAAAGGAGGTGGCGCAGACGATGGCGAGAGAAAGGAGGGAAAGGAATTTTTTCATCATATACTAAGGTTTTGTATCCGGGTTGGGAGAACGGTTCTCCTGCTTGAAACGCGTCGGAGTCACGCCCTTCAGGTTCTTGAAGGAGGTGCTGAAATAACGCGGATAGGCGAAACCGACTTCGTAAGCGATTTCATTGATATTCTTGTCCGTGTGCAGAAGGAGGTCCACGGACCGTTCGATGCGTATCCGGTTGATATAGTCCTTGACACCCTGTCCTGTCACCTGTTTTACCTTGCCGTACAGGAGGGTCCGGCTCATCGCCAGCTGCTCCGTGAGGAACTGGACGTCCAGGCCGGGATCGGACAGATGCCGGAGGATGACGGCATCCAGCCGGGCCTTGAATTCCGGATCGGGCGTGATGGCGGTATCATCTTCCCGCTCTTCCGTATCTTGCAGCATTTCCTCGAGGAAATGGGCCATGGAACTCTTGGTCTCGTGCTCCCGCCGCTTGGTGACGGTGCGGATGCCCCAGGCGGCCGACGCCAGCAGAAGGGCGGCCAACATCAGTCGGAACCATACGGTCCGGTACCAGGGAGGAAGCACGACGACTTCCAGCAGGCATTCCGGCACAGTAAAATCGCCACCCTTCTGCAGGCAGGAAACCAGAATCCGGTATGTCCCGTCCGACAGGGCGGGAAGCCGCAGGCGGGCGTCGTCGCTTTCAAAGGTCCGCGTCTGTGTCCCTTCCACGGTGTAGCGGAAATACTTGCGCTGGAAGGCATCGCCGTCCTTGACCTGGAAAGAGGCGACAAGGGACTGATAGTTCCAGGGGACGCAGATCCGGTTTCCCTGCACATCGGACAGCGCAGGACGGCCGTTCACCGTCAACTGGTCCAGAAAGACCGCGACCGGTTCCAGCCCCGGAATCGGGATGTCCCGGCTGATCTGCACCAGCCCGGCCGAACCGCCCATGTACAGGTAATCGGGACTCGTGGCGTTCTGGTACAGCATTTTAATGTCGTTCGGGCGGAACCCGTCCGAAGCGCTCCAGGAAACGAAGCGGTTCCCTTCGCACAGATAGGTGAACAGCCGGCTGCGGGCGCAGATCCACAGCTGTCCGTTCCCGGCGTATTCCAGAGCCGACACGCTGTCGAAAAGGCCGGTTTCCACCGGTTCATACGTATCCGAGCGGCGGTCGTACCTTCCAAGGCCGCGGTCCGTCCCCACCCACACGGTCCGATCACCGTCATAGGCGACGGATGTCACTTTCTCCTGCTCCCCCACACGGAAAAGCAGTCGGATCCTGTCCTCCTTCAAATCGGCGATCAACACCTGATTGTCCCGATAGAAGAAGGCCTCCCGCCCATCGGAACAGGCCATCCTGACACCGCTGACGGCCAGGCTGTCATCCACCTGGAGCAAAGAGAAGCTCCGGGTGCGCAGGTCGTAGAGCCAGGGGGAATAACTGAGGAAATACAGCTTGTCACCAGCCACGCGCGCCACACGGGGAAGGTATCCCCAGAAACATTCCTGCCGATTCACTTCCTCATTGACAAGCGTAAACGGTTTCCGTGCACCGGTCACTCTGTCCACCAGGAAAAAGCCCTCCATATAGATGGAAGCCAGCAGATTCCGGGCATCGAATCCGACCAGCGAAAGGATTTTGCCACGGGTTCCCGGCAGCGGCGTAAAACGACCTGAAACCGGATCGAAACGATGGATGCCGCCGCCGTCGGTTCCGACCCAGAGCGAGCCGTCGTCCTCCCGGTACAGGCTGATGACCGCGTTGTCCGTCAATCCGCACAACGGGCCGCTGAAAGAGCGGATATGGTTCTGGCGCACCTGGAAGAAGCCATGTTTGACGGTTCCTGCCCACAGGACGCCGGAAGAATCGAGGTAAAGCACCGTCACCGAGTTGGACGGCAGGCAAGCCGGATCGTCAGGGCTGTGACGAAGTGTCTGAAAGCGGCCGGAAGAGAGGTCCAGGAGCGAAATGCCGCCACCATCCGTGGCGATCCAGAGGAATCCGTCATATTCCGCGAAACTCTGGACATAGTCATGGGTCAGCCCGCTGTTACGGGTCGTATAATGGGCCAGCTCGGTTCCGTCCGGGGAATAACGCCGGACACCATCTCCGTCGTATGCAACGAAGATATCCCCCGCCTGGCTTCTGTACAAGGCGATGACCTGCCGGAACGCTTCCTGCGTAAACGGAACGGCCGGATGGCCGGGCTCGTAGCGGAACAGGCCCATCTCATCCGTTCCAAGCAGCAACTCACTCCCCTCCAAGGCCACCATCCGTCCGATGCGGTAAGCCCGGTTTCCCACACAGGAGCCCTCCCCGAAAGGATACAGGTACTCGGAACTTCCGTCTTCCGCCACGCGGGCCAGGCATCCATCACCTCCGAACAGGATTCCGTCGGGAACGGCCAGTGACGAGAAGAAGGGTTTCACCATGACGGTCTCGAATCCGCCCCGGGAGGGGCGATAGCGGGCGATGCCGCGCGACGTCCGGATCCAGACCGATCCGTCCGCGGTTTCGGCCAGGTCCCGGATCTCATTCCCCGGCAGGTGTGCCGCATCGTGTCCATGGGATGTATAGACCGTTATCTCCTGCCGGTCCATCCGATTCAGCCCGTTCCGGGTTCCGATCCACAAACTGCCCCGGCTGTCCAGCAGCAACGATGTGACATTCGGCTGGGACAGGCCGTTTTCCAAAGAGATCGGGATATAGGCATACGGCGAATTCTGTGCGGCCGATACCCAAACCGCAGGAAGGAGAAATAGCAGAAGCAGGATGTTTTTCATCAAAGCCGTGGTTGCAATGGCTAAATTAGCGTTTTTCCGGAGAAAAGCCAAACATCCGCGTCCGAATCCGTCCAATTCGCATTTTTGGACGAAATCGGACTATTTACGGACAAGATCGGATTCGGTTTCGCAGGGTTTTTCCCAACTTTGTGCAGATAACCGCATCCATATCCACTAACCATAACTAAAAAAACCACTATGCTTAAAACACTCCGCAAAGCCATCCTGTCGGCGACAGCCGCACTCATGGCTTCCATCGTCGTGCTGGCACAGGGCCCACAGACCGTCCGGGGAACGGTTACCGATCCATCCGGTGAAACCGTCGTCGGCGGCTCTGTGTTCGTCAAGGGCACACAGACCGGCACGGTCACCGACATCGACGGCACCTACGTCTTGAACGGTGTCCGGCCCGGCAACGTCCTCGTTTTCTCCTGCATCGGCTATGTCACCCAGGAGATCACCTGGAACAGCGGACCCCTGAACGTGGTCCTGCAGAACGATACGCAGATGCTGGAAGAAACGGTCGTCGTCGGTTACGGCGTCCAGAAGAAAGTCAACCTGACCGGCGCCGTCTCCCAGGTCAAGGGAGATGATTTCGCCCAGCGTCCCGTCGTGGATGCCGCCCAGGCCCTTCAGGGCATGGTTCCCGGCCTGACCATCTCCAACACGGCGGCCGGCACCCCGGGCGCCGCGACGACCATCACCCTCCGTGGACGCGGCAACCTGAGCGATACCGGCAATCCCTATATCCTCGTGGATGGCGTCGAGATGAGCCTCCAGGATGTCAACCCCAATGATATCGAGAGCATTTCCGTCCTCAAGGACGCCGCCTCCGCCGCCATCTACGGAGCCCGGGCCGCCTACGGTGTCATCCTGGTCACGACCAAGCGCGGAGCCGACGGGAAGCCCGTCATCAGCTATTCCGGCAATGTCGGATGGAACGCACCGACCAAGCTTCCGACCATGGCCAGTTCCGTGGATTTCGCCCATTTCTGGAACGACGGCGCCGCCAATGCCAATGCACCCCGAAAGTATTCCGACGAAAAGATCGCCGACCTGCAACGGTTCATCGACGGAGATCCGTCCGCCGACCCGTGGGCGGAGATCCGCAACAATCCCACGGCCAACCCGTCGTCCTTCGAGAACTCGGAAAAAGGCCTCGGCAACACCGACTACTTCAAGCTCCACTACAAGGACTGGGCACTCAAGCACAACCACAACCTGTCCATCCGCGGAGGAAGCAAGAAAGTCCAGTACTATGTGAGCGGCGGCATGTATGACGAAGACGGTGCGCTGCGCTTCGCCGACATGGGCTACAAGCGTTTCAACGTGAATGCCAACACGCAAGCCCAGGTCACCGACTGGCTCAAGCTCATGTTCAGCACCAAATTCGTCCATGGACAGACCGACAGTCCGTTCGGGGACGGTGCCATCGGCTATGGCTTCTACCACACCCTGGCCCGTGAGTTCTCCACGAAACACTACATGGATGACAATGGCCACTATGTGGAATTTACGATGATCCCCTACCTCCAGAGCGGTACTTACACGACCACCAAGCGCGACCGTCTGGACATTACCCCCGGGCTGCAGATCCAGCCTGTCAAGAACTGGTTCATCAATCTGGACTACACCTACCGGTTGGGTGTCAACAATTACGAAGCCGTGGCCATCGCGCCGGACATCTACATGATGGACGGAGTGACCACCGTCAAGGGCGGACGTTCCGAGCTGGGCATTCCCAAGGACGGAAAATATACCCGGTCCAATACGAACACCAACTACCAGAGCATCAGCCTCTACACCAATTATTCCTTCACGCTGGGCGAAAAGAGCAACTTCGCGCTGCTGGCCGGCTATCAGGAAGAGGACTACCACTACGCCTACATCAAGAACGCCATCACCGGCCTTTACACCACGGCCACGCCCAGCGTCACCATGGGCAATGGCGACCAGACCATTACGGATACCCGTTACGGGTGGGCCACCCGCGGCTACTTCGGGCGCATCAATTACGACTATGACGGCCGGTATCTGCTGGAACTGAACGGCCGTTACGACGGATCTTCCCGTTTCGCCGCCGACCACCGCTGGGGCTTCTTCCCGTCCGTTTCCGCCGGTTGGAACATTCACAAGGAACCGTTCCTGCAGTCCGCTTCCGGCTGGCTTTCCAACCTGAAACTCCGGGCCTCCTACGGTCTGCTGGGCAACCAGGCAGGAGCCGCGACCTATACTTTCGCCTCCACCATGAGCATGAGTTCCGGTCTGGGCAGTTACATTTACTCCGACGGACGCCATTCCTACACCCAGGCTCCCGGCGTGGTGAATCCTCTCACCACCTGGGAAAAGGTGTTGAACCAGAATGTCGGTCTGGATTTCGGCTTCTTCGGGAACGCCCTCACCGGCTCCTTCGACCTGTTCCAGCGCGACACGCGCGACATGCTGGGCCCGGGCGAAGACTATCCGGACATCTTCGGTGCCAGCGCGCCCCAGACCAACAACGCGAACATGCGTAACCGGGGTTGGGAATTCGCCATCAACTACCGGGGCCACGCCGGACGCGACTTCAACTACTCCATCGGCGGTTCCGTGTCGGACGCCACGGCCGTCGTCACCAAGTATTCCAACCCGACCGGAACCGATCCTGCCGGCAGCTGGTATGAGGGGAAGAGCGTCGGCGAGATCTGGGGATACCGGGCAGACGGCCTCATCCAGAACCAGGCCGAGGCGGATGCCTTCAATGCCTTGGACCACTCCTTCATCAGCGCGACGAAGTGGACGCCCGGCGATGTGAAATACATCGACCTGAACGGGGACGGCAAGATCAACAAGGGCAGCAATACCCTGGGTGACATGGGAGACTTCACCATTATCGGCAACACCACTCCCCGCTACAACTACACGATCAACGGATCCGTCTGGTGGAAGGGTATCGGCCTGAACTTCCTGTTCCAGGGCGTGGGCAAGCGCGACTATGACCCTTCGAGCTCCCTCTATTTCTGGGGCTTCGGACCTTATGCCCAGGTGACCGTGCTCAAGGAGCACATGGACTACTGGCGGGAAGACAATCCCAACGCCTATTATCCCAAACCGTACATCCACAACGCCGGCGGCGTGGGCACCTACCAGAGCAAGCAGAAGCAGTGCAGCGACCGTTACCTGCAGAATGCCGCATACCTCCGCCTGAAGACCGTCACCCTGTCCTATGACCTTCCGCAGTCGTTGATCGGCAAAATCGGCCTGAGCAAGGCCCAGTTGTACGTGACGGGAGAAAATCTCCTGACTTTCACCAAACTGTCCACGATCTTCGATCCGGAAGCCATCTTCACCTATAATTCCTATAACGGCGGTAATGCCAACCGTGGCGCTTCAGACGCCGGTAAGAGCTATCCGATGAACAAGACCGTTTCCGTAGGTATCGTCGTCAACTTCTAAACGCTCCATGATCATGAAACTACGCAATATACTGACTGTACTGGCCATCATGACGGCCGCAACGGCCTGCTTCAAGCTGGACAAGGACCCGGAAGGCGTGCTTTCCACGAATAACCCGTTCCGGTCCACCGGTGAAATCCAGAATTACATCAACCAGTTTTACGAGACAGCCGTCCGCACACAGGATTTCGGCATGGGCGGCGGCAACCATATCGCTGGATCGGACACCTATAGCGACAACATGGCCGCTTCGGCACCGGTCGCCCGCATCAACGGCGCCCTTTCCATCGGCAACGCCGTTTCCCTGAGCGCCTATACCCGCATCCGCAATGTCAATTTCCTGCTGAACAACAAGGACAACTGCGACAAGACGGGCAACTACAACCAGCTCATCGGCGAGGCCTACTATTTCCGCGCCTGGTACTATTATCAGCTGCTCAAGGATTATGGCGGGGTCGCCATCGTGAAGGAACCGCTGAATCCGGACCTGGAAGCCATGCAGGTGGGCCAAGACTCACGCACGGCCGTGACCGACTTCATCCTGGAGGACCTGGATGAGGCCATCAGCCTCCTCAATGAACAGAACAGCGCCGCCACGATGCGCGTCCACCGCGATGTCGCCCGCGCGCTGAAAAGCGAGGTCGCCCTGTTCGAAGGCACGTGGGAAAAATACCACAAGGCCAAGAACGACGCCTTCTACGACAAGACCGTCACCGATGACAAGATCCAGTCCTATCTGCGGACCGCGGCCGAAGCCGCCAAAGCCGTCATGGACCGTGGCGTATGGGCCATCCACAACACGGGAAAGACCAACGACGACTACCGGGTCGTGTTCCAGACCACGAATCTGGACAACAACAAGGAAGTGCTCTGGTACAAGCGTTACGACGGAGACCTCGTGGGCAACAACGTGGACCGCTATCTGAACAAGGGCGGCGGTGGCGTCGGTGTCACTTCTTCCCTGGTGAACGACTACCTGTCCATCGACGGAAGACCTTACACCAAGGCCGAGCGGGAAGCCGCGCAGGTCGTTTACGGACAGGAGCTTCTGCCCACGGTGCGTGACCCTCGCCTCGCCCAGACCGTCGCCATGCCCGGCCAGGTCCTGCGTCCGGACATGCAGGAAGGAATGCCGGCACCTCCGCTCTTTGCCGAAGGCCACCATCACAACACGACAGGCTATGCCATCCTCAAGCACGTCCAGATCGACTATACCGGAAATCTGGAAGCGGAATACAAGGGTGCTACGCCGGCCATCCAGGTACGCTATGCCGATGTCCTGCTGAACTACGCCGAAGCACTGGCCGAGCTGGACGGCGCCGGCAACGAATCCCGGATCATCGCTGCCTTGAAGCCGCTCCGCGACCGCGTGGGCATGCCGGCGATGGATTTCGACCGCGAGTACAACACCGAAGCCGATTATCCGTTCCGGAACCTGAACAAGTACATCCAGGCAGTCCGTCGTGAGCGCCGCGTGGAACAGGCCCTGGAAGGCCGCCGCTTCTACGATATCGCCCGTTGGGCCGCAGCCGATGTCCTGTTGGTGAACTGGACGCCCGAAGGAGCCCTTTTCACGGGCAGCAACCTCCCGACCCTGCGGGACAATTTCAGCGAACTGGTCTATGACCAGGATTCCGGGAACAACCTGTTCCTCACCGGTGTGGCCGGCGATGCCCGGCGCTACATCATCCCCATCCCTCCGGGCACGATGAGCGGCGGATACCAGTTCAAGGAAAACAGAGACTACCTGCTTCCGTTCCAGCAGCGCCTCCTGACGCTTACGGGGAACAAGTGGCAGCAGAATCCCGGTTGGTAATGGACGCTCCCAGACTCTTTCTGATGTTGACAGGAGCTGCGGCCACGGCGGCCGCAGTCTCCTGTTCCCAAGCAAAGAAAAAGCCCGAAAAGCCGCTGAATGTCGTTTACATCATGTGTGACGACCACGCCTACCAGACCATAAGCGCGTATGACCAGCGGTTCATGCGGACCCCCAACATCGACCGTCTGGCCGAGGAAGGGGCCCGCTTCACAAACAGTTTTGTCGCAAATTCCCTGAGCGGACCCTCCCGGGCCTGCCTGCTGACCGGCAAGCACAGTCATGCCAACGGTTTCACGAACAACGAGCACGGCATCTTCGACGGCAGCCAGCAGACACTGCCGAAGTTGCTGCAGGCGGGCGGATACCAGACGGCGATGGTCGGGAAATGGCACCTGGTGAGCGATCCCACGGGATTCGATTACTGGGACATCCTCACCGGACAGGGAGATTACTACAACCCGGTATTCATCCGGAACGGGGAAAAGGTCGTCCGCCCCGGCTATTCCACGGACATCACGACGGACGTGGCCTTCGAATGGTTGGAGCATCGGGATGCCGACAAACCTTTCTGCCTGTTCCTCCACTACAAGGCCCCGCACCGCAGCTGGATGCCGGACCTGCAGGACCTGGGGAGTTTCGACGAGGTCACCTTCCCGCTTCCGGAAACCTTCTATGACGACTACGCCACCCGCGAAGCCGCCGCCAAGCAGGAAATGAGCATCCTCGCCGACATGAACATCATCTACGACCTGAAGATGGCGGACCGGGAAAACGAGATCCATACTCCGGAACAGCCGTGGCTGGAGGAATACGGCCGCAGCCTGTACCGGCAGGACCTCGCTCCCGGCGAGACCGTGGAAGGCCGGATGGACGCGGAGCAGCAGGCCGTCTGGGATGCGTACTACGACCCGATCATCGCGCAGTTCAAGCGGGACAACCTTTCCGGGAAAGCCCTGTATGAGTGGAAATACCAGCGCTACATGCGGGACTACTGCAGCGTCATCCGATCCGTGGACCGGAATGTGGGCCGGGTCTATGAGTACCTCGAAAAGCATGGCCTGCTGGAGAATACCGTCGTGATCTATACCTCCGACCAGGGGTTCTACATGGGCGAACACGGGTATTTCGACAAGCGGTTCATGTACGAGGAGAGCTTCCGGACACCGTTCCTGATCAGGATGCCGGGCGGGAAGCCCGTGAAGGCGGCCAAGGGCCGCACCCGGGTCCTGGGAGCCGGCTTCGGACACCGCTCCAACGACATCGACGAGTTCATCCAGAACATCGACTACGCTCCCACGATCCTGGAGATGGCCGGCCTGCCTGTCCCGGATGACATCCAGGGCGAGAGTTTCCTGCCTCTCCTGCGGGGAGAAAAGCCGGCGAACGTGATGACCTCCGAAGGGAAGGGATGGCGCCGGTCGCTCTACTACCATTTCTACGAGTATCCGGCCGAGCATTCGGTCCGCCGCCACTATGGCGTCCGGACGGAACGCTACAGTCTGATGCACTTCTACAACGACATCGACGAATGGGAACTGTTTGACTTGGAACAAGATCCGTTGCAGCTTCACAACATCTACGGGGAACCCGGGACGGAAGCCGTCACGAAGGAACTGCTCGATGAACTGCACCGGCTGCAGAAGCTGTATCAGGATCCGATTGAACAAACCTTATGAAATTCCATCCTCTCATAGCCATCCTGCTTGCAACGGCGGCTTGCGCCCCGAATCCCGTCCTGGGTGATTTCGCCGTCAGCCCCCTGCCGAAAGAGATCACGGTCGAGGAAGGCGCCCCCTTCGTGTTTTCTCCCCGGACGGCCATCCAGGCACCCCGGGAACTGGAAACGACTGCCCGGCTGCTCTCCGAAGCACTGGAAGAAGCCACGGGGATGAAACCGGCCCTGTCGGAAAAGGGACGGATCGTCCTTTCCATCGACCCGACCCTTCCCGAAGAAGGCTACCGGATCCAGTGCCGGAAAAACGGCATCCACATCACCGGAGGCAGCGGGAAAGGGGTCTTCTACGGAACGCAGACCCTGTACAAAGCCCTCCCTGTCCATCCCCAAGGCCGTCCCGCCCTCCCGGCAGCGACGGTCCAGGATACCCCGGCTTTCTCCTACCGCGGGTTCATGGTGGATGTCGGTCGTCACTATTTCGACATCGGCTATCTGGAAGAACTCCTGGATATCATGGCCCTGCACGGGATCAACGTCTTCCACTGGCACCTGACCGAGGACCAGGGATGGCGGATCCCGGTTCCGGCCTATCCGCGCCTGACGGAGGTCGGCTCCTATCGTTCCCGGAGCATCCTGGAGCCGGGTTCGACCCAGTTCGACACCATTCCCGTCCAGGGTCATTACACCCGGGAGGAGATGGAACACCTGGTCCGCTACGCGGCCGACCGGCAGATTACGGTCATCCCGGAAATCGACATGCCCGGCCACATGCTCGCGGCGCTCGCTTCCTATCCCGAACTGGGTTGTACAGGCGGTCCTTATGCCGTCGCGGAGCGTTTCGGCGTGTTTGCCGACGTGCTCTGCCCCGGAAAGGACGCGACTCTGGACTTCGCAAAAGCCATCCTGGAGGAAGTGATGGACATCTTCCCGTCGCAGTACATCCACCTGGGAGGGGACGAATGCCCGAAAGAACGCTGGGAATCCTGTCCGGACTGCCAGGCCCGGATCCGTGAGCTCGGCTTGAAGGACCTGCCGGGAAAAAGCAAGGAGAACCGTCTTCAGACTTGGTTCATGGAACAGATGCAGGAGGTGCTCCGGGCCCGCGGCCGGCACATGATGGGGTGGGATGAGATCCTGGAAGGGACGCCGGCCCCGGATGTCACGGTCCTGGCATGGACTTCCCCGAAAGCCGCGCTCCGCTCCGCCCGCGAAGGGCACCCGACCGTCACCTGTCCCATCCAGCATCTGTATTTCAGCAATCCCCGGTGGAACCGTCTGACCGGACGGGAAAGCATCGACCGCGTATATAGCCTGGAGGTCGTTCCGGCCGAGCTTTCCGAGACGGAGCGGAAGAATGTCATCGGAGCCGAAGGGTGCATCTGGACCGAATGGGTCGCCGATTCCACCAAGATGGAATGGGAAATGCTGCCCCGCATCGCCGCGCTCGCGGAACTGCAATGGGGTGCCCCGAAGGACCTGGATGCGTTCCTCCCCAGATTGGAGAAAATGACGCAGCTCTACGACCACCGCGGCTGGAATTGGAAAGAGGACATCGCCGAAGCCTGGCATTGACACGAAAGAGAATTGCATGAAAGGCAAATTATGGTACGCCGCCTGCCTTCCCGCTGTCGCATCATCCTGCGTCCAGCCAGGGAGGACGGAAGGTCCCCCGAATGTAGTGATCATCCTGGCCGATGATCTCGGGTATGGAGACCTGGGATGCTATGGCGCCTGGAATGTGGAGACGCCCCATGTGGACCGGCTGGCCATGCAAGGCGTCCGCCTGACCCAGGCGTACGCGACCTCCTCGGTATCCACCCCCTCCCGCTACTCCCTGCTTACCGGGGAGTACGCCTGGCGCCGGAAAGATACCGACATCGCCGTGGGCGACGCCGGCATGATCATCCGCCCCGGACAATATACCCTGGCCGATGTCTTCGCAAACGAAGGCTATGCCACCGGCGCGTTCGGGAAATGGCATCTGGGCCTGGGAGAGAAGGGAGGCGAGCAGGATTGGAACGCCCCGCTACCGACCGGCCTTGCCGACATCGGGTTCCGGGAATCCTATATCATGGCGGCCACGGGCGACCGGGTTCCCTGTGTGTTCATTGAAAACGGCCGGGTCGCCCAATACGATCCGTCGGCCCCCATCGAGGTCAGTTACCGACAGCCCTTCGAGGGAGAACCGCTCGCCAAGGACCACCCGGAACTGCTCTTCAACCTCCCGTCCACGCCCGGAGTCGGGCACAACCAGGCCATTGTCAACGGAATCGGGCGCATCGGCTATATGAAAGGCGGCGGCAAGGCCCTCTGGAAAGACGAGAACATCGCCGATTCCATCACCGTCCATGCGCTGGACTTCATGGAACGGCACAAGGACGAGCCTTTCTTCGTCTACCTGGCGACCAATGACATCCACGTCCCCCGCTTCCCGCACGAGCGGTTCCGGGGACGGTCCGGCATGGGGCTGCGCGGCGACGCCATCGTGGAATTCGACTGGACGGTAGGCACCGTCATGGAACAGCTGGATCGGCTGGGCGTCGCGGACAACACCCTGCTCATCGTCACCAGCGACAATGGTCCCGTCCTCGAAGACGGATACCAGGACCAGGCCCGGGAACTGCTGAACGGGCACAGTCCTTCGGGCCCCCTGCGGGGGAACAAGTACGGCGTCTACGAAGCCGGCGCCCGGGTGCCGGCCATCGTCCGCTGGCCCGGCCATATCGCCGCCGGAACCCGGTCGGAGGCGCTGGTCTCCCAAGTCGACCTGTTCGCTTCGCTGGCCCGCCTGCTGGGCGCGGCCGTTCCGCGCGGGGCGGCCCCGGACAGCCGGGACGGCCTGGACGCGTGGCTGGGACAGGACCCCGTGGGTCGGCCCTACGTGGTGGAACAGGCCAACAACCGCACGCTCTCGGTCCGGACGCCCCGGTGGAAGTATGTCGAGCCCTCGGACGGGCCGGAAGAATACCGGTGGGCCCCGGGCTCCGAGCTGGGTTACAAGCCCTTCCCGCAACTCTTCGACCTTTCCACCGACCCGCGCGAGCAGCGGAATGTCGCCGAAGGCCAGCCCGGCACGGTCCGGGAACTGGAAGCCATCCTGGCGGCGGAAAGGGCGGCCGGCGCCCCGGGGCGAGACGAGACAAGATAATGATGGACAGAAAGACGATTCCCGGAAAACTGATCCTGACCGGCGCCGCGGCGCTGGCCGCGGGCTCCTGCAACCATCCTGCCCAGGCCCCTGCTCAGCACCCGAACGTGGTGTTCATCCTCGCGGACGACCTGGGCTGGGGGGACTTGAGCTGTTATGGACAGCGGCGGTTCGAGACGCCGAACATCGACCGGATCGCCGCGGAGGGGATGCGGTTCACCCAGTGCTACAGCGGCACGACGGTGAGCGCGCCTTCGCGGTCCTGCCTGATTACCGGCACGCACAGCGGGCATACGGCCATCCGCGGCAACCGGGAGCTCCAGCCCGAAGGGCAGTTCCCGCTGCCGGAAGGCGCGGAGACGCTGTTCCACGATTTCAAGGCCGCCGGCTATGCGACGGGCGCCTTCGGCAAATGGGGTCTCGGCTTCGTAGGCACGTCCGGAGACCCGCAGGCGCAGGGCGTGGACACTTTCTACGGCTTCAACTGCCAGCTGCTGGCGCACAGCTACTACCCGGACCACCTGTGGGACAACGACGTCCGAATCGACCTGTCGGAAGCGAACCGGTGCGACGACTCCTACGGGACCGGCGCCTACGCCCCGGACCTCATCCACGAGCGGGCGCTGGCCTTCCTGGACCGCGCCGCGGAGGACGGGAAGCCTTTCTTCCTGTGGTATCCCACGACCATCCCGCACGCGGAACTCATCGTCCCGCAGGACAGCATCATCCAACGGTTGCGGGGCCGGTATCCCGAAACGCCCTACAACGGCGCCCGGCCGGACAGCCCGTACTTCATGAAAGGCGATTACGTCGCCCAGGACGAGCCCCACGCCACCTTCGCCGCGATGGTCACCCGGCTGGACGTCTATGTCGGCCAGCTGGTGGACAAGCTCAAGGAGCTGGGCCTGTATGAGAACACGATCCTGATCTTCAGCAGCGACAACGGCCCGCACCGGGAAGGTGGCGCCGACCCGGATTTCTTCGACAGCAACGGCCCCTGGCGGGGCTACAAGCGCGATGTCTACGAGGGTGGTATCCGCGTGCCGATGATCGTGGCCTGGCCCGGGCACATCCGGCCGGGCACGGAGACGGATTTCCCGTGCTCCTTCTGGGACTTGATGCCCACGTTCCGGGAATTGACCGGGGCGGCTTCGGCGGAAGGGATGGACGGCGTGAGCCTCCTTCCCCTGCTGACCGGAAAGGAAGGACAGCGGGAACACGACTATCTGTACTTCGAATTCCAGGAACTCGGTGGGCGTCAGGCCGTCCGGGAAGGCCCTTGGAAGCTGGTCCACCTGGACATCCGAGGCGCGCATTCGCGGTATGAACTCTACAACCTGGACGAGGACCCCGGCGAAGAGAACGACCTGGCGGCCGCGAAGCCCGACATCGTGGATCATCTCCAAGATTTGATGCGGGAAGCGCACGTCCCCAACCCGGATTTCCCGGTCCTTCCCGGGGAATAGGAGTCCCATTTCACGCAAAATTCCGGCATTTTTGCGTGAAAAGATTTTCAAAAGCAGGCCCTCCAGCAAGCTGGGAGGCCTGTTTTCAACTTTATCCGTTTCCCTTTTTGCGAACACGGCTCGTATTCCGGTACTTTGTATCCGTGGAGCCGGGCTGCAAATCCGGAACGATAATGATGAAGAGAACGATCCTTTTCGGGTGCCTGGCCGGCGCCCTTGCGGTCACCGCCTGCGAGCGGTTGGACCGGTGGGGAAACCCTCCCGCCGATGAAGCGGGGGAACCCCTTGTATTCACCCTGGACGAGGTGGCGCGCCTCCTCGCCTCCGTCCCCGTCGGACAGGCCCAAGTGGCCGAGGTCCGGGACGCCGTCGCCTCCTCGTCCGGCAACGGGTATGACGAGGAGTATCCGATGCGGCAGGTTTTCGAAACCCCGGGAGCGGGGGTCGGCGCCGAGCCGGCCACCCGGGTGGAAGCCTACCCGGAGCCGCTCCGGGATCTGCTCGCCGCCGAAATCCGCAAACAGTACGGCACCCGCGCCCTGGACGCCGAGGCCTTCCTGGACGCCCTGTCCGCCTCGGACGTACAGATCTATTGGCCCTTCTCGGAGGACTTCGAGGGGGACGAGACGCCTGTCATCACCTTCGACCCCGGCGGCCGGGACACGGAAAACATCGGCTGGGTCCGGCGGGAGGACGGCACCTTGGAAGAAATCATTGTCGACGAGGAAATGGCCCGGGAGCGGCCCGTGTGGGTGATCAACCGCAACCGGGACGCGGAGTACCAGTCCCTGGAGATGCGGCGGCGGGAGGACCCGGCCTGGGGCCAGGGCGGCGACATTCTCGTCCGGCCGCAGGCCGGGAGCGCCACCGGCACCCGGGCCGACGACCGGCCTTTCCAGACCCTCGTCCTCCGCTCCTTCAAGGCCAACCGCAACTTCGACACGTGGTTCTGCGGGGGATCCGAAATATGGGTGAAGGTGGGCGCCGTCGAGGACTTCTGGGCCACGACGGAGGCGGAGCTCCGCCTCTACTCGCCGTCCATCACGGACTTCCTCATCGTGGTCCGGCGGAAGCAGGTGGGCGATGTGCTGGACTTCAACGCCGTCCTCGTGTCGGAATGGACCGGGATGCTGGACAATTGCGCGTTTATGATGGTCGAGGACGACGGGGGAACGATGACCACCTGGAAATGCTCGGCGATGGTCAAGTACAATTCCCGGAGCTACGGTTTCGAAATCGAAATTCCCCTGCGGGCGCGCGACGACATCATCTGGCGCGGCGCCCTCACGCGGACCTACATCGAGCGAAACAACGGCGTCACCGGCCACTTCGGCGACGTGGAGCTGGTGCTGGAACTGATTTGAAACTTGACATATATGTAAAACTTTTATATCTTTGCAACGATGAAGAAGAAAACGACGGTGGAACTCGTCGAACAATCTGAAAAAGTGAGTTTTTATTCCATCAGTTTCCAGATGGACAGAACGACGGAGTTCGAACGGTTCCTCTCCAAGTTTGAGGAAGAAGCCGAGTTCAATGAAGACTATCAGAAGATTCTGGGGGCACTGGAGATTATCCTCGACAGAGGCGCACTGGAGCGGTATTTCCGCCCCGAAGGGGCCATACATGACAACCTTTGCGCCCTCCCCTTGGAATCGGGAAACATCCGACTATACTGCCTCCGTATCTCTGATGAAATTCTGATTCTCGGAAACGGGGACAGAAAGGCGACAAGAACATACCAGGAAGATACGCGACTGCTCGGTTACGCCCTGGACTTACAGAAATTTGACAAACTTCTCAGAGACGATCTTGACAAAGGATTCGTCACCATTGAAGAAAGGACGCTGAAATCCATTGAAGACCACGTCTACTTACTATGAAACAGAACGATCTGCTGCACAGACAATTTGACAAGGTATCACCGGCCGTCCGACTGGAAGTGGCCTGGTCTGCTTCCATCATCGACAAGATTGACCGTATCTCACGGGAGAAAGGGATTACGCAAAGAGAACTTGCCCGAAGGATAGGCTGCAACGAAACGCAGATTTCCCGTTGGACCAGGGGGTTTCCGAACTTTACACTGAACTCCCTCGCGAAACTCTCCGATGCGCTCGGGGAAAACCTGATTCAAATCCCGGTTTAAGGATTGGCCAGATGGCCAGTCCGCCCTTACAAGCGGCCAGACTAGCCATGAAAAGACGCTGGAAAAGGCTATCGGACCGTCATCTCGCAGGCCGCGCAGTCGAAGTCCAGGCGGAGACGGCGGCCGTTGTTGCGCAGGAACAGCGGCTCGGGGCGGGTACCGGGTTTCTGCTTTGGGCACAAGCCCAGTTCGTGGCGGAGGCAATACTTCGTCCGCATGTACTCGGCTCCCTCGCGGTGCGTAAGCTCAAAGGCGTCCTCAATGGACACGCTCCCCCGCTCCCGGTAGATCTCCCGGGCGACGGAATTGGCGATGTTGTCTTGATAGGTCAAGGTTTCCGGCGCCGGGTCGGGGCGCACGGCGCCACGGCGGAGCGGCCGCATCCGCACCGGCTGCTCGTCCAGGGCGGTGGCGAGGTCGCGCCGGATTCCATTCAGGAAAGCGGCGCTCATAAAAGGAATCGCACCGTCCGCCTCCACGCCGGCCACGGAAAAGGCGTAGATTCCGGAACGTTTGGAAAGCTGGGCGCGCACGGTTTCCAGCATCCGAGCCGCATCCCGCGCCGCCTCGAAGGGCGCAGGGACCACCACGGACGCTTCCCGGCCGTCTTCCGTCACGGCGGTGACGGCCAGGGCGCCGGCCTCAAGCCGCGCCTGCAGCGTCACGCCGATCTCCCGGACCGGCCGGTCCGCCTCGAGCTTCCGCTCGAATTCCGCGTCGATGTTGCGGTACAGCCGCATTCCCTCTTTCAGTCCGGAGACCTCCTTGCAGCGGATCGTGAAGCCTTCGCAGACATCGCCCCGGAAGCCGACGATGCCGCCGTCCCGGCCCACGAAGGCGAAGCCGTCGCCGTTGTGGAGCGTCAGGCCGGGTCCGGCCGGTCGGACCGTCACGACACCCGCCCGGAGGCGGTCCACTGTGCCGACATACTCTCCCATCGACTTGGGGGCGTCCATCGCGGCCCATTCCCCGCGCTTTCCGTCCAGGAAGAGTTCCGTATAGTCGCGGTTGAAAGTCTTCTTCAAATCGGGCTTGAAGCCGCCCCGGAGCGTGCCGTAGGAGGCCCGGCAGTATTGGTCGGGATGGCGGCGGACCAGGGCGTCCAGCGCGTCGGAATAGGCCCGGACGACATTCCGGACATAGGAGGCGCTCTTGAGCCGGCCCTCGATCTTGAACGAATCAGCCCCGGCTTCGGCCAAGTCCTCCAGCCGGTGGATGAGGTTGAAATCCTTCAGGGAGAGCAGGGCCTTGTTCTTCACGAGCACCTTGCCGGAAGCGTCTTCCAGGTCGTAGAGCGACCGGCAGGCCTGGACGCAGGCCCCGCGGTTCGCGCTCCGGCCCGCCAGGTGCTCCGACAGGTAGCACTGTCCACTGTAGCACACGCAGAGGGCGCCGTGGACGAAGCATTCCAGCTCGGCGTCGACCGCCTCCCGGATGGCTCGGATCTGCGCCAGGGACAGCTCGCGCTCCAGCACGAGCCGGCCATAGCCGAGGCTCTCGGTGAAACGCGCCTTCTCCGGCGTGCGGATGGCGCACTGGGTGGAAGCGTGGAGGATCATCCCTTCCGGAGCGAGCCGCGTCACGGCCGCGTCCTGCACGATCAGTGCGTCCACCCCGGCGTCCTGCAGTTCCTGCAGCAGCCGCCGGGCCTGCGGAATCTCCTCCTCGTACACCAGCGTATTGAAAGTCACGTAGATGCGGGCGCCGAACCGGTGCGCATAGTCGCACAGCCGCCGAATGTCCGCCACGGGGTTCCCCGCCGCCTGTCGCGCGCCGAAGGCTGGCCCGGCGATATACACGGCATCGGCCCCGCAGTCGACGGCCGCGACGCCGATGTCCGCCGTCCGGGCGGGGGCGAGGAGTTCCAAAGGACGGGGATTCCTTCGCTCCGCTCGGAATGACAGGGGAATCTGCACGTTACTTCGTATAGAAGATGAAGCGGTTCTTGTCGTAGAAGTCCTTGACGATGTCCGTCTGGGTGAAACCGGCCTCCTTGAAGACGGCCTCGGTCTCCTTGCCCAGGACTTCGTTGATCTCCGTCAGGCCTTTGCCCTCGGCCGCCAGGAAGCGGTCCGACCAGCGGGCGATGGCCCGGTAGAACTTGAGGGGATCCTCATCCGGCACGAACAGGGCGGAAGCCGGCTCGTAGTCCAGCACGTTCTTCCGCATCTGGCCCCGTTCGGATTCCATCACATACGGCGGGTTGGAGAGAATGAGGTCGAACTCGCCGAAATTGAATTCCTGCTCCGTCTCCAGCACGTCGGCGTTCACGAAGGTGGGCGCCTGGGCGCCGGTCGCCTTCATCTCGGAGGAGAAATTCTGGCTCCGGGCCACGTCCAGGGCCCCTTCGGAGTTGTCCACACCCACCACGCGGGCGCCGGGGACGCCCAGAGCGACCGTCCAGGCGATGTTGCCCGATCCGGTGCAGAGGTCCAGGATGCGGACCGGCTCCGCGGAGCGGCCGTACGGGATGCGGCGCTGCTTGATGCGGGCGGCGAGCTTCACCGCCTCGCGCACCAGGAGCTCCGTCTCCGGGCGCGGCACCAGCACGTTCTTGTCCACCTTGAAGATATGGCCGCAGAATTCGGTCTTGCCCACGACGTACTGGATGGGTTCGCCGGCCTGAAGCCGGACCATCGCCTCGGCCAGGGGCTGCACCTTCTTCTTGTCGATCTGATACTGCGGCTCGATGATGTGGGTGTAGTTCTTCGTTCCCAGGATCTCGCTGCAGAGCTGGAGCACGACCGCCTTCGCTTCCGCCGTGGGGTAGAGACTCTCCAGGGAGGCGACGCCGTCTTTCAGGAATTCGGACAGGAGCATAGGCTAGGAGTTTTCGATGATCTGGGTGAGGAAGTCCGTGATGCTGAGCCCGGCCGCGCGCACCATCTTCGGAACCAGCGAGGCGTTGGTCATTCCCGGGATGATGTTGACTTCCAGGAAATAGATGCCGTCCGGGGCGCTCAGGTAGTCCATCCGGACCAGGCCCTTGCAGCCGAGGTGGCGGTAGATGCGGCGGGAGATGTCCTGGATCAGCTGCGCCAGGGCGTCGGGGACCTCCGCCGGGCAGACCTCGCGGCTGAGTCCGTTGTACTTGGCGTCATAGTCGAACCAGCCCGTCTCGGAGATGATCTCGATGATGGGGAGGGCCCGGACGCCCGTGCCGTCGTTGTAGACGGCGCAGGTGAGTTCGTGCTCCGAGGCGATGCCCTTTTCCACGAGGACCGTCTCGCCTTCCTTGAACGCGTACTTGATGGCCGAGGGAAGGTCCTCCGCCCGGGTCACCTTGGTGATGCCGAAGCTGGAGCCGCCGTTCGTGGGCTTGACGAAGAGGGGCAGGCCCAGGGCCGCGACCGTCTTCTCCGAGAAGGCGTCCACGTCCTGGCCCAGGCGGATGAAGGCGTCCGGCGCCAGTTTCACGTAGTCCAGCCCGCGCAGGTAGTTCTTGCAGGCGTACTTGTCGAACGCCACGGTGGTGACGAAGGCGCTGCAGGAGGAGTGCGGGATGCCCAGCATCTCGAAATAGCCCTGCAGGAGGCCGGTCTCGCCCGGCGCGCCGTGCTGCATGATGTATACGAAATCGAACTTGACCTTCTCGCCCAGCACGCGGACGGAAAAGTCGGTCTTGTCCACCTGGGGCTGGGCGCCCTCCGGGAACGGGACCCGCATCGAATTGGCCTTCCGCATCGCCACGAGCTTCCAGTCGCCGAAGCGGGCGAAAATCTCGTAGACGTCGTACTTGAACTCGTCGATCCGGGAGGCGGTGAACTCGCCGCTGCGGCAAGACACCTCCCACTCGGAAGAATCGCTGCCGTAGATGACGGCGATGGATTGATATCGGGACATAGGTTGCAAAACCGTTTTATTCAAAGTAATAGTCTTCCAGCTCGGACTTCGCCGAGTCGGCCCCCTCCTCGCCGTTGCAGAACGAGACGTTCGTCCCGGCCGGGAAGGCGTCGTTGGAGGAGATGCCCAGGGTGCCGTCCGCGAGGACCTTCTTCATCCAGATGCCCCAGATCGGGAGGGCCATGTTGGCGCCCTGGCCGAGGGCCGTGGAGGAGAAGTGCACGTAGCGGTCCTCGGCGCCCACCCAGACGCCCGCCGTGATGGTGGGGGTGTAGCCGATGAACCAGCCGTCGGAGTTGTCGTTGGTCGTGCCGGTCTTGCCGGCGATGGCGCCGGACAGGCCGTAGCGGAAGCGCAGGCGGGAGCCCGTGCCGCCGTCCACCACCCCGCGCATCATCTGGATCATCGCATAGGCGGCGTTCTGGGAGATGGCCTCGTGGCGGCGGTCGGAGAACTGGCCGAGCACGTTGCCGTCGCTGTCCTCGATCCGGGTGACGAAGAGCGGATAGGTGTACTCGCCTTCGGACGGGAAAGTGTTGTAGGCGGTGACCATGTCAAAGACGGAGAGGTCCGCCGAGCCGACGCACAGGGAGACGACCGGGTCAATCGGGCCGCCGATGCCCATCTTGCGCATCATCGACACCATCGCCTCCGGACCCAGCTGCTTCATCAGGTAGGCGGCCACGGAGTTGGAGCTCTGGGCGAGGCCCCAGCGGAGGTCCACCATCGTGCCGCTGGTGTGCGGGTCCTGCGGCGTCCAGGTCTTGTCGCCGTTCACCACCAGCACCTGCGGAGAGTTGAGCACCTTGTCGCAGGGCGTCATGCCGGATTCCATCGCGAGAGTGTAGAGGAAGGGCTTGATGGTGGAGCCCACCTGCCGCCTGCCTTGCCGGACGTTGTCATACTTGAAGTACCGGTAGTCAGGGCCGCCCACGTAGGCGCGGACGTGGCCCGTGCGCGGCTCGATGGCCATGAAAGCCGCCCGGAAGAAGGACTTGTAGTAGCGGATGGAGTCGTCCGGGGTCATCAGCGTGTCGACATAGCCCGGCTTCTCCCAGGTGAACAGGCGCATCGGCACTTTCTCCGAGAAGCTCTTCGCGATCTCCGCATCGGAATAGCCCGAGGCCTTCATCATCCGGTTGCGGTCGCTCCAGCGGCGGGCCTGGTCCATGGCGATGTCCATCACCTTCTGGTCCGTGTCGTTCGAGAACGGCGGGTTCTTGCGGGTGCGGACCTCCTTCCAGAAGGCCTTCTGCAGGTTCTGGCCCAGGTGCTCGACGATCGCCTCCTCGGCGTAGCGCTGCATCTTGTAGTTGATGGTGGTATAGATGCGGAGGCCGTCCTTGTCCAGGTCATACGGCGTGCCGTCGCTCTTGAGGTTCTTGTTCAGCCAGCCGTAGAGGGGGTCGTCGGCCCACTGGAGGGAGTCCACGCGGAAGTCGTCCACGTTCGCGTAGGACCTGCGCCGGGGGCGCTCGGCGGACATCGTCCGGCGGAGCATGTCCCGGAAGTACGGGCCCACGCCGGTGGTGCGGTCCATTCCGCGGCTGTGCAGCTCGATGGGGAGCTGCCGGAGAGAGTCGCACTCCGCCTTCGTCAGGTAGTCCTTGTCCCGCATACGGCCGAGGATCAGGTTGCGGCGCTCCAGGGCCTTGTCCGGGTTGATGGCGGGGTTGTAGCGCGTGGGCTTGTTCACCATGCCCACCAGGACAGCGCTCTCCTCCACCTTCAGGTCGATGGGGTTCTTGCCGAAGAACTGCAGGGAGGCGGACTGGATGCCGTAGGAATTGGAGCCGAAGAAGACCGCGTTCAGGTACATGTCCACGATCTCCTCCTTCGTGTAGTTGCGTTCCAGCTTGACCGCGGTGATCCACTCGCGGAGCTTGATCCAGATCATGTCGAGCTTGGTGGCGTGCTCCTTGCGGGGGTAGAGGGTCTTCGCCAACTGCTGGGTGATGGTGGAACCGCCGCCCTGGCTGGAGTCGCGGGAGAGGAGCGTCTTGAACAGGACGCGGAACAGGCTGGGGATGTCGATGCCGGAGTGGCTGTAGAAACGGGCGTCCTCCGTGGCGACCGTCGCCTGCACCAGGTGCTGCGGCAGCTCGTCATAAGACACGAAGGTACGGTTCTCGATATGGTAGGTCGTGAGGATCTCGCCTTCCTCGGCGATGACCTGGGTGGCCAGCTTGCTGTCCGGGTTCTCCAGCTCCTCGATGGTCGGAATCTCGGCGAAGGCCCAGACGATCCCGAGCAGGACCAGGACCATCACGATCGGGACGATCAGCAGGATCCAGAACCAGCGGACGATCTTCTTTCGTGTATTGTCAGTCATCTCTACAATCTCAACTAGCTATACAATCTTTCCAAAAAAATCTTTCCTCGCGTACAAGACCATAGGTCTTGCTGGGAATACTGAATTACAAAAGTAATCAGAAAATTTGGAAAATTGCCCGAATTCTCGCTTACTTTGCAAAATAATAGGTAAAAGCAGAAGATTATGGAGGGAAAAAACTTAGTCATCGTCGAGTCTCCCGGGAAGGTGAAGACCATTCAGAAGTTCCTGGGCGGGGACTATCTCGTCAAAGCAAGCATCGGCCACATCCGGGACCTGCAGGAGAAGAAATTGAGCGTGGATGTGGAACACGGGTTCCAACCCGAATATGTCGTTCCGGCCGACAAGAAGAAGGTCGTTTCCGACCTCAAGAAACTCGCCGCCGCGGCCGAGACCGTCTGGCTCGCGTCCGATGAGGACCGCGAAGGGGAAGCCATCTCCTGGCACCTGTCCGAAACCCTGGGCCTGGACCCGGCCAAGACCCGCCGGATCGTTTTCCACGAAATCACCAAGCCCGCCATCCTGGACGCCATCGAGCATCCCCGCGAAATCGACCGGAACCTCGTGGACGCGCAGCAGGCGCGCCGCGTGCTGGACCGGCTCGTGGGCTTCGAGCTCTCCCCCGTCCTGTGGCGGATGATCCAGCCCAAGCTCTCCGCCGGCCGCGTGCAGAGCGTCGCCCTGCGCCTGGTCGTGGACCGGGAGAAGGAGATCATGAACTTCCACAGCACGCCTTATTATAAGGTGGAGGCCGTCTTCCATCCGGAGGGCGCCCCGGCCGCCGTGAAGGTCAAGGCGCTTCTGGACACCCGCTTCGACTCGATGGCCGAAGCGCGGAAGTTCCTCGAGGACTCGGTGGGCGCCTCCTACCGGATCGACACCCTGGAAAAGAAGGAGGGCACCCGCTTCCCGGCCGCGCCGTTCACCACCTCCACCCTCCAGCAGGAGGCCTCCCGGAAGCTCCACTTCCCGGTGGGCACCACGATGCGCGTCGCGCAGGCCCTCTACGAAAGAGGTCTGATCACCTATATGCGTACCGACTCGACGAACCTCTCCACCCTGGCTCTGGGCACGGCGAAGAAGTTCATCGTCGACAATTTCGGCCCGGAGTATTCCCACACCCGCCAGTACCGGACGAAGGCCAAGGGGGCGCAGGAAGCCCACGAAGCCATCCGCCCCACCTACATCGAGAACACCACCATCGACGGCACGGCGCAGGAGAAGAAGCTCTACGAGCTGATCTGGAAGCGCACCGTCGCCTCGCAGATGAGCGAATCCCGGGTGATGAACACCTCCATCCGCATCGCCTCCGACCGCCGGAGCGAGCACTACGCCGTCCAGGCCGCCGAGATGCTGTTCGACGGCTTTATGAAAGTGTACCTGGAAGGACGGGACGACGAGGAGCCCGATGAGGGCGACCTGGTCCTCCCGGAACTCCACGTCGGCGACCGGATGCAGGAGAAGGGCGTCTCCGCCCAGTGCAAGTACACCGTTCCCCCGCAGCGCTATTCCGAGGCCACCCTCGTCAAGAAGCTGGAAGAGCTGGAGATCGGCCGGCCGTCCACCTACGCCACCATCATCAGCACCCTCACCACCGCCCGCGGTTATGTCACCAAGGGCGACAAGGACGGCGTGAAAATGCCGGTGACCGACCTGAACCTCAAGGACGGCGTCATCACGGAGAAGGCCCGGACCGAGACCGTGGGCGCGGAGCGCGGCAAGCTCCTCCCCCAGGAGATCGGCATCATCGTCTCGGACTACCTCGTGAAGAACTTCGGCGAGATCATGGACTACGACTTCACGGCCAACGTGGAGAAGGATTTCGACGAGATCGCCGAGGGAAAGAAGGTGTGGAACGAAACCATCGGCGCGTTCTACAAACCCTTCCACAAGCAGGTGGACGGGGTCCTCGCCGCGCGGGAATACAGCCGCGTGAGCCGGGAGCTGGGCACCGCCCCCGACGGGGACAAGGTGACCGCCGCCTTCGGCAAGTTCGGCGCCTATGTGCAGAAGGGCGAAGGCGAACACCGCCAGTTCGCATCCCTGGGCAAGGGCCAGCTCATCGAGACCATCACCCTGGAAGAGGCTTTGAAACTGTTCGAGCTGCCCCGCACCGTGGGCGAATATGAAGGCGTTCCGGTCGTCGCCACCAAGGGCCGCTACGGCCCCTACCTCAAGTACGGCGAGCGCAACGTCAAGCTGCCCCGCAACGCCGACCCGCTCAAAATCACCCTCGAAGAGTGTGTCCGGCTCATCCGGGAGACGCCCGAGACGCCGGCGGCGAACGCCGTCATCGCCGAATGGGGCCCCATCCAGATCGTCAACGGCCGTTACGGTCCGTATCTGAAATCGGGAGAAAACAATTACAGGATCCCGAAGGGCACCGATGTGACAACCCTGACCGAGGCTGATTGTCAGGCCATTATCGCCGCTTCGGACCCCACGTCCAAGGGCCGCCGGCACTTTAAAAAGTGAAGCGGGCGTCCCTCGGCGGGTTCAGTTGCATATTAAAACGGCATCTTCGGGTGCCGTTTTTTTGTGAATCGTTATTTTTCCCGCCCGAAAATGAACAAGTTTTAAAAAAATTTTTTACTTTTGTGGTGGTTAGTTTTAAAAAGTAATCCCGATACACCATGGCAACCTATCACATCGACCAGATCGACCAGAAAATCCTGTCCTTCCTCGTCAAGAACGCGCGGATGCCTTTCCTGGAGATCGCCCGTGAATGCGGCGTCTCCGGCGCGGCCATCCACCAGCGGGTCAAGCGCCTGGAAGCGAACGGAGTCATCACCGGGTCCCGCCTGCTCGTCAAGCCGCAGGCCCTCGGCCTCAACGTTTGCGCCTTCATCAGCATCTCCCTGTCGGAATCCACCCGCTACCCGGAGGTGATCGCCCACCTGAAGAAGATCCCGGAGATCGTGGAATGCCATTTCGTGACCGGCCGCTTCGCCATCCTCGCGAAGGTGTACTGCCTGGACAACGACCACCTGATGGAAGTTCTCCTGAACACCATCCAGAAGATTCCGTACATCCAGTCCACGGACACGATGATCTCCCTGGACGAGCCCATCGAGCGCCAGGTCTGGGTGAAGGATTTCAAGTCGACGACCTATACCGGCCTCAACAAGAAAGCTGAAGAATAGCCTCGGCGAGGGAGAGATCCTCCGGCGTCGTGAGTTTGATGTTGTTCCGCTCTCCTGCGATGTAGGAGAGCGGAATGCCGTATCTGCGGGCGACAGACGCGTCGTCCGTGAAGGAGAGGTCGAACCCCTGGGTGTAGGCCGCCTTCAGGTCCTCCGAGCGGAACATCTGAGGAGTCTGAGCCCCGTAGATGCGGGTGCGGTCCACCTGTTCGCCGGCATCCCGCAGCGTCCCGTCCCCGTCCTTGTCCAGGACCACGAGCGTGTCCACGGCCGGGACCACGGGAATCAGGGCGCGGGTCGTGTCCATCCGCCGGAACATCTCCCGGATGAGAGCCGGGCTCAGGAGCGGGCGGACGCCGTCGTGGACGGCGACCACCGCCCCGTCGGGCACGAAGGCGAGGGCGCCCTGCACCGAGTGGAAGCGGGTGAAGCCGCCGGGGACCAGCCGCTGGGGGCAGTTGAAGTTCCGGTCGCGGCAATACTGGCGCCACCAGGCCATGTGCGCCTCGGGGAGAACGGTCACGACCTTGATGCCGGGACAGGCTTCCAGGAACCGCTCGATGGCCATCTGAAGCACCGCCCTACCCCCCAGCGGGAGAAACTGTTTGGGCAGGGCCGACCCCATCCGAGTGCCCGATCCGCCGGCCGTCACGACCAGATATTTTTTTCTCTCCATAACGCAAAAATCTTTACGCGAATATAGTTTTTTTTTCGTAATTTTGGACTCAATTACAATCTGTCCAATTTAAAGATTACCATATGGCATTCCGTTTCCTGAACCAGGAGCTCGCTATGGACCTTGGCACGGCCAACACGGTCATCTTCCAGAACGACCAGATCGTGCTGGACGAGCCCTCCATCGTCGCCATCGACAATACATCCAACAAATGCATCGCCCTCGGCCAGAAGGCCAAACTGATGCACGAGAAGACGAACCCCGGCATCCGCACCGTCCGTCCGCTGCGCGACGGCGTGATCGCGGACTTCAACGCGGCCGAGATGATGATCCGCGGTTTCATCCGCCAGGTCAACGCCCGGCACCGCAGCCTCTTCGCCCCGAACCTGAAGCTGGTCGTGGGCATCCCCTGCGGCTCCACGGAAGTGGAGATCCGTGCCGTCCGCGACTCCTCCGAGCACGCCGGCGGCCGCGACGTCTACCTGATCTTCGAACCGATGGCCGCGGCCCTCGGTATCGGCCTGGACGTGGAGGCGCCGAAGGGCAACATGGTCGTCGACATCGGAGGCGGCACCACCGAAATCGCCGTCATCTCCCTGGGCGGCATCGTCCAGCAGGATTCCATCCGCGTGGCCGGCGACGTCTTCACGGCCGACATCCAGAACTACCTGCGCCAGCAGCACGTCATCCGCGTGGGCGAGACCACGGCGGAGAAGATCAAGATCGCCGTGGGTTCCGTCCTGCCCGAGCTGGACGCCGAGCCCGAACCGTTCCTCGTGCGGGGTCCGAACCTGATGACCGGCCACCCGGTCGAGGCTCTCATCCCCTACCAGGAAATCGCCCACTGCCTGGACAAGTCCATCGCCCGCCTGGAGACCTCCATCCAGCAGGTCCTCGAGCAGACTCCGCCGGAGCTCTACTCCGACATCGTGGAGAACGGCATCTTCCTCAGCGGCGGCGGCGCCCTGCTCCGCGGCCTGGACAAGCGTCTCACCGAAAAGGTCAACATCCCGTTCCACGTGGCCGAGGACCCGCTTCGCGCGGTGGCCCGCGGCACTTGCATCGCCCTCAAGAACACGGACAACTACTCTTTCTTGATGCGGTAATATGCCCAAAGAGCGGAAGTTCCTACCCCGGATCATCAGTGCGGCAACCTTCATCATCCTGGAGGTTGCTGCTTTGCAACTGCTCTACCGCAACGCCGAACTCCAGCGCCTCTGGGTCGCGCGTGCGGCGCACGGGGTGATGGGAACCGTCTGGGGCAGCACCCAGGCCATTTCCAACTACTTCAGCCTCAAACGCACCAACGAGGACCTCGTCCTCGAGAACCAGCAGCTCCGCGAGGAGCTGGAGGGCCTTCGCGCCGGCGCCCACGCCTTCCGCGTGGACTCGCTCGGCGTGGCCCGGGGCCGCATCCGGGGTTTCGACTACATCCCGGCCGAAGTCATCAAGATCAGCCGCAACAAGCAGCACAACTACATGATCCTGAACAAGGGCTTCGAGGACGGCATCCAGGAGAAGTCGGGCATCATCACCCGCAGCGGCGTCGTGGGCATCGTGGACGCGGTCAGCGCCCACCACAGCTACGCCCTCTCCTTCCAGAACAGCGACATCTCCATCAGCGGCCGCTTCGGCGAAGACGGCGCGACGGGCCTGCTGGTCTGGGACGGGAAGAGCGCCCACGGAGCCATCCTCCAGGAGGTGCCGCTCCAGTACAAGTACGCCGTGGGCGACACCGTCTACACCAGCGGCCATTCCCTGATGTTCCCGCCGGACATCCCGCTCGGCGTGGCCGGGGAGGCCCGCGTGATCAACGGCGCCACCAACGAGATCCAGGTGAACCTGTTCCAGGATTTCACGGCCATCCGCTATGTGACCGTCGTCCATAACACGGCCTTTGACGAAGTGGAGGATTTCGCGCTATGAGAAAGGGCAGTTACTACTTCATCTTCCTGCTGCTGGTCGCGGTGCAGATGCTCATCTGCAACTACCTGAACCTGTCGCCGTACCTGACGCTCTCGCTCCTCCCCGTGCTGATCCTGTGCGTTCCGCTGCGGCTCCCGACGTTCTGGACCCTCCTCCTCGCCTTCGCCACCGGCACCGCGGTGGACTTGCTGTCCGAGGGGCTCCTCGGGCTCAACGCGCTCGCCCTCGTCCCGGTCGCCTTCGTGCGGAAGGAGATCATCCGCCTGATCTTCGGCGACGAGCTCTTCGCCCGGAAGGAGGACTTCTCGGTGCGGAAGAACGGCTTCGGGAAGGTGGCCCTCGCCATCTTCCTCGTGCAGGCCCTCTTCCTGGCGATCTACATCTGGGCCGACGGCGCGGGCACCCGGACCCTCGCCTTCAACGCCATCCGCTTCGGCGTCTCGCTCGCGGCGGGATGGGCCCTCTCGCTCCTGGTCATCGACGTCCTGGCCCCCGACAACCGCAAATGAGCATCGATCCCCGAAGCACCCGCCTGTTCATCGGTCTGGGGGTGGTGGCCGCCATCCTCCTGGCGAAGATTTTCTCCATCCAGGTCCTGGACGACCACTACAAGATCGACGCGGACAACAACACGACGGTCCGGGAGATCATCTACCCCACCCGCGGCGTCATCTACGACCGGAACGGAAACATCCTCGTGGGCAACAAGGTGGCCTATGACATCCTGGTGAATCCGCGCGACCTGGAGAAAGTGGAGTTCGACACGGTCGGCCTGGCGGCCGCCCTGGACACCACGGTGGAATTCATCCGCGGCAAGATGCAGGAGTACCGGAAAAACCGCCGGAAGATCGGCTTCCAGAGCGTCACGATGATCAAGCAGATTCCGGCTGAGACCTACAACAAGTTCGCCGAGGTCCAGTACCGCTTCCCCGGCTTCAAGGGCCAGGTGCGCGGCATCCGCGACTACCCGATCAACGCCGGCGGCAACCTCCTCGGCTACGTGTCCGAGGTGGACCAGAGCTATCTGGACAGCCATCCGGGCGAATACCGGTCCGGCGACTACGCCGGCAAGACAGGCATCGAGGCGGCCCGCGAGAAGGACCTCCGCGGCGAGAAGGGATATCACATCTTCCTGCGCAACTCCAAGAACCAGATCGAGCAGCCCTACAAGGA
The DNA here is from genome assembly GCA_947169405.1 of uncultured Bacteroidales bacterium. Taxonomy (GTDB): domain Bacteria; phylum Bacteroidota; class Bacteroidia; order Bacteroidales; family UBA932; genus Cryptobacteroides. The sequence continues at coordinate 1,554 of CAMVPS010000013.1, read as the reverse complement.
CGGCGAGTTCGACAAGGAGGCCATCCCCGGCCACGACATCGTCACCACCATCGACGCGAATCTCCAGCAGTACGGCCAGGAGCTGATGCGGAACAAGGTGGGCGCCATCGTCGCCATCGAGCCGGGCACGGGCGAGATCCTGTCCCTGGTGTCGTCCCCGGGCATCGACGTGAGCCAGCTCGCCGACATCGGCAAATACTACCAGGAAATCCTGGCGGACCCGTACCGGCCGATGTACAACCGCGCCGTCCAGGCGTCCTACCCGCCGGGCTCGGTGTTCAAGCTGGTGAACGGACTTGTGGGCCTGGAAGAGGGCGTGCTGCGGCCGGAGATGATGTATCCCTGCAGCCACGGTTACCATTTCGGGGCCGGGCACAAGCTGGGCTGCCACGGCCACAAGTCGCCCCTGAACATGGAGGAGTCCATCATGATGTCCTGCAACGCGTACTACTGCTACGTGCTCAAGAACATCCTGGACAACCGCAAGTTCGAAGGGGACTACGGCGCAGCGCTGGACCACTGGCACGACATGGTGACGAGCTTCGGCTTCGGCACCAAGCTGGGCTCCGACTTCCCGAACGAGCTGAGCGGCAGCATCCCCACCTCCAAGACGTACAACCGCGCCTACGGCAAGGGCCGCTGGAACTCCACCACGGTCATTTCCCTGTCCATCGGCCAGGGCGAGATCCTCGCCACGCCGATGCATCTGGCGAACCTGTGCGCGACGGTGGCGAACCGCGGCTACTACTACATCCCCCACATCGTCAAGGCCTCGGAAGGCGTGGAGATCGACCCGAAGTACTATGAGAAGCAGTACACGAAGGTGTCCCTGGAGCACTTCCCGAAGGTCATCAAGGGAATGTGGCGGGCGGTCAATTCCGGCGCGGGGATGGGCGGCACCGCCTGGGTCGCCCACATCGACGGGCTGGACGTGTGCGGCAAGACCGGCACGGCGCAGAACCCGCGCGGCGCCGACAACTCCGTGTTCATCTGCTTCGCGCCGATGGACAATCCCAAGATCGCCATCGCCGCCTATGTGGAGAACGGCGGCTTCGGCGCCACCTACGCGGCCCCGATGGCGTCGCTGATGGTGGAGAAGTACCTGAACGGCGAAGTGAAGCGCACGGACCTCGAGAAACGGATGAAGGAAGCAAACCTGATGTCCCGCGTCAAGAAGGATTAGGAAGATGATCGGCGAGAACACCCATAAGCGCGGCCTGAAACAGTCCATCGACTGGAAACTGATCGTAGTGTACATCCTGCTGGTGCTCATCGGCTGGGTGAACATCTATGCGTCCATCCACTCCGAGAACCCCACCTCCATCATCGACTGGAACTTCCGCTGCGGCAAGCAGTTCGTGTGGATGCTCACCTCGTTCGGGCTCGCCGGCTTCATCCTCTTCGTCCTCCCGCCCCGTTTCTGGGAAAGCGCGTCAGTGCCGATGTACCTGGCGGTATGCGCCTTGCTTGTCCTCGTCATATTCGTGTCCAAGGACGTGAAGGGGTCCCATTCGTGGTTCGAGCTGGGGCCCGTCAAGTTCCAACCCGCTGAAA